>DATFQU010000067.1:0-6351 GCA_035264005.1 Candidatus Acidiferrales bacterium | reverse complement strand
CAAGCCGAAACCGGATTACGGCCTCGACGCGCCGGCAGTTTGTCGCAATTTGTTTGGCGGCGGCCTCGCTGCCTTAGGCGTTGGCGTTTTTGTGGCACTCTGGGGGGAACGTAACCATTCCGGGGCGGTTTCCGGCGTTGGCTCCTTTATCTTCAATGCGGGAATCGGATGCGTTATCGGCGCAGCACTGATGTTTACTAGCAGCCGCTTCGGCAAATTACGCGCGCGTGATCGCATTCTCGACAGGCTGAATCTTTCCGGCGACGAAACCGTATTCGATCTCGGCTGCGGCCATGGGCTTCTTCTGATCGGCGCGGCGAAACGCCTCCCGCACGGCCGCGCCGTCGGCATCGACTTATGGTCTCAGGTCGATCAGGGTAATAATTCTCGCGACGCCACTCTTCGTAACGCCGCGTTGGAAGGAGTCGCCGAACGTGTCGAAGTCCGCGACGGCGATATGCGCAAATTACCTTTTCCCGACGCTGCGTTTGACGCCGCGGTCGCGCACTTTGCCATTCACAACATTCCGAGCCGCGAGGGCCGTCGCGAAGCAATCCGCGAAATCGTCCGCGTTCTCAAGCCCGGCGGCCAGGTCGCTCTCTCAGACATGAAAAGCGTCGGACTCTACGCAGATGAATTACGCAAGTCAGGTATGAGTGAAGTCAAGATCTCATGGCCAAGTCTTTGGACTTGGCCTCCGGCTCGCACGGTCACCGCTCGCAAGCCAGACGCCGCGAAATGAAATTCTTTAGGCATTCCACTCAGCCCGTATGCGTTCTCTCTCTGCATCGCTCAACGCAAACCAGCCTTCTGCCACGTCCCTAACGTGTTCAAGAGCCTTCTGCATCTCCGCGTGTTTTTGTTCCATCAATTCCCGCGAAGCATCCGGCGGAACATAAATCGTCGGCGCGACCACGGCAATCGCACGTGTGAACAAATGCGGTACCTGAAATAAGTCCCATGACTTCTCAAACGTCGTCGCACGCTCCAGTCCAATGTGAAACAGAAAAATTGGCTGCCCTGTTTTTCGCGCCAGCATCACCGGCCCTGGCTTCGCGATGTAGCGCGGCCCGCGCGGCCCGTCAATCGTGAATGCAACGTCATGCCCTTCTTTCAGCTGTTGCGCCATCACCACCAGCCCTTTCAATCCACCTTTCGACGAACTCCCTTGCGCGGTTCCAAATCCCAAACGCTCGATAACCTTCCGCGTCCACTGGCCATCAAAGTTTGTGGTGTTCATCACCACAACGCCCCGATTCCGCCACCACCACGTCGCGGAGAAGATCGATCGGTGCCAGAACGCTCCGATCAGATGTTCGCCGCGGGCGTATGCACGTTGCGCGTGCTGCCAGCCGAGAACTTCAAGTCTCAGCGTCGGACCGATGGTGCGTATCGCCGCCCACACGACCCACGCGATCACCGGGATTTGCATCCGCCGCCAGCGCGAAAGGTTTGGCGGGCGCGTGTCGTAATGAGCGCTGGGAAATCCTTCTAGGGAGTCAGCAGGCGGTGCGGCAGGTTCGTCCATCGGCGTATAGTATAACAATCGGAATAGCAGGCCTGATGCCACTGCACGCGCGTATACAACGAAAACACTTCAACCACTGGCTTGTTTGTGGCGCGTTGCTGTTTTGTTGCGGAATGCTTTCTGCTGCTCAGGCACAGACTTCCGAAGCGTTCACGCCACTCGGCCAGATTACGGGCGACCAGGTTTCTGTCATTGGCCCATCGCACGCTGTCGCGAATGGTCCAGCGCAGACGATTGAATTCAGCAGTGGCGACGCGATTGTTGTCTTCGCCGGCAAAGCTCGTGTCGAATTCACGGGTGGAGGCGAAGTGGATGTCTGCGGCCCCGCCAAGTTCACCGTGCTCTCCTCCCGCCAGGCGCTCACCATCGCGCTCAACTTCGGCCGCGTTCATGTCCACTTCGACGCGTTGCGGCCCGTCACTGTCTACACCGCACAGGTCGTTGCTGCCCCAGTGTCCCTGGGAGATCGCCCGCGCGATGCAACCGTTGGCCTGACCGACACCGGCACGATGTGCGTTCTCGCTGCACAGGGCGCGGTTCGCCTGCAAAATCAATTGAGTGGCGAAACGGTCATCGTACCCGAACCCGGAGAAGTGCTCGTTCCCGGCACATCATTGACATCGTTGCCGGCCGCCGCAGGTCAATGCCGCTGCGACTTTGAAGAGCCAACTTCTCAATCCTCAACCGCTCCCATTAACGCCCTGCCACCTTCGGCCGCTCCGAACGAACAAGCAATTCCGCCACCCCAGCCGCCCAAACCATCCCCCACACAAAATCCGTCAACTCCAGCGCTGCAATCTCCTGTCCAGCCGGCAGCCGAAAGCGCGCAGCAAGTACTGAACGCCACTCTCCCACCGATCGGCTACGACGCGAAGAGCCCTACCGAAAGAGCCGAGCCTATTAGCGTCGCAACTCTGGTGCTCGCGCAGGAAACTGTCGTTCAACCGGCTTGGATAATTCACGGAACTGTGGTCGATTCCTCCAAGGAGCCAGCCGCGCCGAACAGCACAACCGCAACTCCTTCGCAAAAGTCAGCGCCCAAGAAGCGCGGCTTTTGGGCGAAGCTCCGCCACTTCTTCACTGGCGCGCACTGAGTTTGCAAACTGAAGGATGAGCTGCCTGAAGTGCGTTACATGCCCTCGTAGTTTGGTCCGCCGCCGCCTTCCGGTGGAACCCAATTCACGATCTGGTAGGGGTCTGCGATGTCGCACGTCTTGCAGTGCACACAATTCGACGCGTTGATTTTCAGTTTCGGCTGCCCAGTTTCGAGCACCATCTCATACACTGCCGCCGGACAATAATACTGGCACGGGTTTCCATACTCGCGCACGCAGCGGTCCGCGCAGATGCTTGGATCGCTCACGACTAGATGGCAGGGCTGATCCTCTTCATGGCGCGTCCCGGAGTGATATACATCCGTCAGGCGATTGAACGTGAGCGTGCCATCGCCTTTGAATCTCGTCGACTGATCAACGAGCTCCCTCGGCCGGTCCAACCTTCGAAAGTCTTGATACCCCGGCCGGCACCGCGCCGGATCGGTGAGTCCGCGCCCGCCGCTTACAAATTGCAGCCCTGCGTTGAACAGCCCCGGCCACAATCCATCATGGAATCCCTGATGAAAATTCCGCACCTCCCACAGCTCTTTCCTGATCCAACTCGCTTCCAACTTTTTCTGATACGCGCTCAACGCGTTTGCCGATGTGTTGCCTGCCGCGAGTGCCTCGTATATCGCCTCCGCTGCGAGCATTCCGCTTTTGATCGCCGTGTGGATCCCTTTCAGCCGCTGTGAATTCAGCAAGCTCGCCGAGTCACCGATAATCAATCCGCCATCGACGTAACTCTGCGGCATCGAATGCCATCCGCCGTACGGCACAGTCTTTGCGCCATAGCGCACCAGCTTTCCGCCTTCCAGAATCTTTCTCACAAATGGATGCGTCTTGAATTTCTGAAACGCTTCGTGCGGATCAAACAGCGAATCCTTGTACTCCAGCCCCACAACCATGCCAAGCGAAACGCGGTTGTCGCTTAATCCATAAATCCAGCCGCCGCCATATTTGTGCGAATCGAGCGGCCAGCCAAGCGTGTGCGCCACATAGCCTGTTTCGATTTTGCCAGGCTGCACATCCCACAATTCTTTGATCCCGATTCCGTACACCTGCGGATTCAGTCCATCCAGATGAAGCTGATTCACCAGATTTTTCGTGAGAGAGCCGCGCGGCCCTTCCGCCAGGACAGTAATCTTCGAACGCAACTCATATCCGGGCGTGAAATTGTCCTTCGGCTTTCCGTTCTTATCGACGCCTTTGTCTTCCGTAATGACGCCCGCGATGCCTTTGCCCTCGTAAATCAGCGACGCGCCCGCGAATTGCGTGAACACGTTCACGCCCGCTTTTTCTACCAGCCCGCCGAGCCACTTCGTCAGCCGGTTCAATGACACCACGTAATTCCCGTGATTTTGCAGAGGCGGCGGCGTGATCGGCAGCTTCCACGAACCTGTTTCGCTCAGGAAGTACGCCGCGTCTCCCGTTACGGGAGTGTCCAGCGGCGCGGTTTTCTCGAAATCCTGAACGAGTTCCCGCAGCGCGCAAGGATCCATAATCGCACCAGAAAGCTGGTGCGCCCCCAGCTCGCGCGCCTTTTCGAGCACGTAAATATTTTCAGCAGAAATCGCCGGGGGGGTTCCACCCGCGGAATTCTGTTCAATCAGTTGCGACAAGCGTAGCGCACATGCCAGTCCAGCGGGCCCTGCGCCCACAATCAGCACATCCGCTTCGAGTTTTTCCCGCTCCACAGGCATAGAAGTTTATTGTAGCAGAACGTTTCGCAGACACTTCCGCGCGCCGAGTCGGAGATGACGCATTAGATTATTTCGCAGGGCAAGCTAGGCAGGCTTGGACTTCTCAATCTCTTCCGTGAGCGCGGGCACAATTTCGAACAAATCGCCCACCACGCCGTAATCGGCAATCTCAAAGATCGGCGCATTCTGATCCTTATTAATCGCCGCAATGCATCGCGAACCTTTCATTCCCACCACGTGCTGAATCGCACCGCTGATTCCCAGCGCCAGATAAAGTTTCGGCGAAACCGTCTGCCCCGAGCTTCCAATTTGGCGCTCCATCGGCAGCCATCCTTCGTCGCAAATCGGACGGGATGCGGACAACTCCGCGCCCAGCGCCTTTGCCAGCTTTTCCGCCAGCGGAATATTTTCCGGTGCCTTGATTCCTCGCCCAATCGAAACCAGAATCGGCGCCTGCGTCAAATCCACGGCCTGCTTTGCTTCGCGGAAAAGCTCCAGCGGCTTCGTCCGGATCTGCTCCGCCTTCAACTCGACGCTCACCGGCTTCACAGGAGCTTTGCCGCTCTGCCTTTTGACGGCAGTGTCCGCGCGAAACGCGCCTGCTTGGAACGATGCAATCCACGGCGCATCACCCTGAAAAACCACATCCGCCGCCGTGCGTCCCTGAAACATCTGCCGCACAAAAATCAGTTTCCCGCCTTCGCTCCGGTAGCCAACGCAATCTCCGATCATCCCTCTGTTCATCGACGCGGCCAGCTTCGGCGCAAAATCGCGCACCTGATACGTGTGCGGAAAAATTACCAGCTCCGGCTTCGCTTGCTCAACCACGTGTTTGAGTGCGATCGAATATCCGTCCGGCGTGTATTTCTCGAGCATCGCATTCTCAACGAGCATTACTTCCGCCAGTTCATACGCCGCCAATTCATCGGAGAGCGCCGCCACGCCTTGCCCGAGCACAACGCCCGTAACCGAACCGTTTGCCTGCGTAGCGATTTGTTGCGCAGCAGCCAGTGCTTCAAAGCTGACCTTGTTCCATTTCCCTTCGCGCTGTTCAGTAATCAGCAGAATTTTCATGTTTGCTCTGAAGAACTAAAGTACACGCGCTTCGTGTTGCAGTTTTTCCACCAGCTTCGCGGCAATTTCCTTCGGCGATCCGGTAATGAACTCGGTCTTCTTCGTCTTCTGGGGCACGTAAATCCGTTCCACTTTTTGCGTCGGCGACGACTGCACACCCAGCGACTCACGCGGCATATTCGCAATCTCTTTCTTTTTCGCGGCCATGATGCCTTTCAGGGTTGCGTATCGCGGCTTGTTGATGCCCGACTGAATCGTCAACACCGCGGGCAACGGCAACTCGACCCACTGAAACCATCCCGCTTCCAACTCGCGCTTCACGCGCAGGTGATCGCCCTGCGCTTCAATCGACATGATGATCGTCGCGTGCGGCAACCCCAGCAATTCCGCTAGCAGTACGCCCGTTTGCCCGAATCCGTGGTCTTCGCTTTGCAATCCCGTCAAAATCAAATCGAACTTTTCTTTTTCAATCGCCGCCGCGAGCGATCTCGCCGACGCCAGCGGATCGAGCACGTAAAACTTGTCATCCACCACGTGAATTCCGCGCTCCGCGCCTTTCGCCAGAGCCTCTTTGATGGTCTGCTTCGCGCGCTCGGGGCCCATGGAAATCGCCACGACTTCTCCGCCGTGCTTTTCTTTCAGCCTCAGCGCTTCTTCCAGGGCAAAGCTGTCCGGTTCATTTGTTTCAAAACTGATGTCCGTCTCGCGAATCCAGCCGCCGCTCGCATCAATCGCCAGCGGCGCATCCTTCGCCGGAACCTGCTTGACGCAAACCGCGATTTTCACCGGTCCTCCCATAGCTTGAAAACCAGCGACGCATTCGTTCCGCCGAACCCGAACGAATTCGACAGCGCATATTGCATCGTCACCTTTCGCGCCTCATTCGGCACGTAATCCAAATCGCACGCTGGATCGGGATTCTCGTAGTTGATCGTCGGTGGCGCGACTTGAT
>DATFQU010000066.1:0-2669 GCA_035264005.1 Candidatus Acidiferrales bacterium | reverse complement strand
GCAAGAGGACATTCTGAATTATTATGCCGATCCGAATGCGCCGATCGCGGACAAGAATAATGCGCGCAAATGGAAAAAATTGATGGGCGAGCTTGAAAAGATACGGCAGATGAAAACCGAAGATGATTGGAAGGCCGCGAACACGGCGAAGCCGGATTAGTGGATGACGTTCAGCGTTGGATATTCGCAAACACTACTCGGCTTCGGTGACGGGCTGGGGAGAGAGTTTTTCATCAGCATGCGGAATTTGCTTGCGATGGAGCAAGTCGAGTACGGCGCGATAGAGGCGCGAGCGCAAATCGTGACGTTCGTTGGCGCGGGTGAGATAGCGAATCTCGACGGAAGCGCCGCTGTCCGTAGGACGAAGACTCATCGAAGGCTCAGCTTTGAACACGCTCAAGCTGTGATCGAGCGTCACGCGCTCCCACTCTTTTTCCGCTAGCCGCGCGTTTTTCTCCGTTTCCTTGGCAACGACCGCCTTGATTTCATCGGCAATTGGGTACGGATCTCTCCCTGCTGGAATGGAAATTTGAAGCTCGTCCCACATCCACTGCCCGGAAGTTGAAAAATTGAAATAGTGACCTTCGATAGCAAAGCTGTTGACGAAGGTGACTTTGCGACCGGTAGGATGACCGGCGTCGGACCAGTTGCCGGTCTCGAGAAGCACGGTGTGCAGCAAACCGACGTGCAGAACTTCGCCAGCGACGCCATTGATTTCCACCCAATCACCCGGGCGAATGCCGTTCGCACCCATCAAGACAAACCAGCCGAAGAAGCCAACGATGAAATCCTTGAGCGCAACGGTCAGGCCAGCGCCGGCGAGCGCGAGCACCGTGGCGAACTGGCTCGGTATTCCAAGGATTATCAGAAGTATGCCAACTGCGGCGACAGCGCGAATTGCGATGGCGAGGACGGAGCGGAGCGTGAGGAGCTTTCTGCGATCAGGGGCCATTTTCTTCAGGAAATGGCGAATCGCCATGTCGGAGAGGAAAACGGTAACCAGAATGGCCAGTATCCAGAACGCGGCGACGAGAAGTCCGTGGAGGAAAAAGCGTTCGCGAGCAAAGACGAGGGCGCTCCACTTTCCGTAGGCTGCGGCGAGGGATTGCTCGTCCTCGATGCGTTTGTCGAAGGAGGCGAGATTCTTTTGCTCACCGCCGAGTTTGCGTACGCGCGAGATGGCCGCGGCCGTGTCGGCAGGCGGAGCGCTTGGCTGAGGC
Organism: Candidatus Acidiferrales bacterium; assembly: GCA_035264005.1. GTDB lineage: Bacteria > Acidobacteriota > Terriglobia > Acidiferrales > UBA7541 > DAHUXN01. Next base: position 1,449 of record DATFQU010000066.1, on the reverse strand, counting down.
GCTGCGTTGGAGTTTGCGCTGGGGGCCGACGGCGAACCGGGATTCTGCTCAGCGGCGAGTTGACTCTCCAGAGCTTCATGGCTCTCATTGAGTTTCGCGGCGAAACCGAGCGCCTGAGCGGAAGCCGCATCGAGATGGCGCTGCTTGTTATTCAGAGATTTCCAGGCGCGGAATTGCGAAATGAGATTTCGCTCGCCAGTGTTTTCGACTGCGAGTTCCTGAGCGGAGGAGCTGGCGGACGCTGAGTCAGTGCCTTTATGAACTTCCGACTGTTCGTGCTCCTGAAGCATCTGCTGAATTTTCGCGCGAGGATCACCGCCAGCGCGGGCGAGGTCCTCCTGCGCGTCGGCCAACTCGTCCTGATCGAGAGATAACTGAGCCTGAGCGAGCGCGAGTTGCTGCTGTAAGGCATCCTTGCGAGCTGGCGGTGCTTGCGCAACGGACTGCGTCAAGCGGGTGACGTTGCTCTGCTCGGCATCGACGCGCGCCTGGCTGCGGGCTTCGCGCTCTTGCAACGATTTCATGGCGGGAGTGAGTGCGGGAGGATGCTCGGTGGCGTTGCGCAGGGCGGAGTCAAAGGTCGTGTCGACTTCGTTGTCAGCGAAATGCAATGCTTGCTGCGCGTATTGCTGTTCGGCGGGCGTGACGGCCATCGCCGCGAGGCGTTCGGCCTCCTGCAGCGGAGTTTGGTCGACGAGATTCGTTTGCCCCGACGGAGCGGCGACTTGATTCTGAGTGTTGCTGACCCACGAATGCGTGAGCGCCAAGCCGATGGCGGCAAGCACCAGCAAAGCTGCCAAGCCAGAAAAAATGAGACGTTGCCCAGTATTCATAGAAACTGTGATGCAAAAAGCGTAGACCAATATGCCAATCGCCGCAAGGGAAGAGAAAAGAGGCGATTAGCGTTTTTTGCGGCGCGCACGAGAGCTTTTTGCATTCGATTTCGACGGCGCAGCGGCGAGGCACAGTGCCGCGCCGCCTGCTATTCCCGAATCTTCGCCGTAACGCGCGCGGACCAGCGGAATTTCCGTAGCGCGGGAATTGATGGTCCAAGGCGGCAACTGTTCGCGGATATGCGGGAACCATTCGGACATCAGCGCGCCCATGCCGCCGCCGAAAATGATGACGTCGGGCTCGAGAATGTCGACGATATTGCCGAGCCAGATGGTGAGCAAGTCGGCAGTCTCTTGCAGAATCGATGCGGCAAGTTTGTCGCCTGAGTGCCAGGCCGCAGCGACCATTTCCGCGGTGACGGCGTTGGGATCTCCTCCGGCGAGTTTGAATAATGCTTCGGTTCCTTTTTCGCAGTTGAGCAATTTCTCGCGCGCGCGTTTGGCGACCGCAGGGCCTGCCGCGAGCGCTTCGACGCATCCCATTTTGCCGCAGGCGCACTGCGGGCCGTGATAGTCGATGGAAACGTGGCCGCCTTCGGCAGCGCAACCAGTACGG
>DATFQU010000065.1:0-2613 GCA_035264005.1 Candidatus Acidiferrales bacterium | reverse complement strand
ACGAAGACCAACGAATTGACGGTTTGGGTGGAGCAGCTCACCTTGCTGACGAAGGCGCTGCTGCCGCTGCCGGAAAAGTGGCACGGCTTGGCGGATGTGGAGATGCGCTACCGGCGGCGTTACCTTGATTTGATCGCAAATGAGCACGTGCGGCAGGTTTTTCAGCGACGGGCGCAGGTCATCCGTTACATGCGGAAGTTTTTTGATGAGCGCCACTATCTGGAAGTGGAAACACCGATGATGCATCCGATACTCGGAGGCGCGACGGCGAGGCCCTTCATTACACGGCACAATACGTTTGATGTTGATTTTTATATGCGAATTGCGCCAGAGCTTTATCTGAAGCGACTGGTGGTTGGGGGATTGGATCGCGTTTACGAGATTAACCGGAATTTTCGGAACGAGGGCATCGACGCGATACATACGCCGGAATTCACGATGCTGGAGTTTTATGAAGCGTACAGCGACTATCGGACCTTGATGAAGCTGACAGAGGAGTTGTTCCGCGGCGTCGCGATGGAGGTTTGCGGCGGGACGAAGGTCAAGTACGGTGAGCATGAGATTGACTTTGGGCGCTTTGAGGCGCTGTCGATGCACGAGGCGATTGTGAAATTCTGGCCGAATGGGATGGAGAATACGCCGACGGTCGCGGAACTAGCGTCGCCGCAAGGGCCACGCGCGGCGGCGGAACGTTACAACGCCCATGCGCGCGCGAAGGGCGGAGATTTGATCACGGATCTGGACAAGTCTTCGGCGGGAGAATTGACAGGGGCGCTGTTTGAAACGGTTGCGGAAGAGCATCTGATCCAGCCGACATTTATTTACGATTTTCCGGTGGATATTTCGCCGCTGTCGAAGCGGCGCGCGGACGATCCGTGGCTGGCGGAACGGTTTGAGCTTTTCATCGAGGGGATGGAACTCGCGAATGGATTCTCGGAGCTGAATGATCCGGAGGACCAGGAAAGACGTTTTCGCGCGCAAGTGGAAGCGGGCGGACTCGAAGTGCCGAAGGAAGTGGACTGGGACTACGTGCGCGCGCTGGCGCACGGCCTGCCGCCAACGGCAGGCGAGGGCGTTGGAATTGACCGGCTGATCATGTTGCTGACGGATTCGCGCTCGATTCGCGAAGTGATTCTCTTTCCTACGTTGCGTCCGCAGAAGGATTCAGAAACGGACGCGGCCGCGCTACACGAAGAAACTCCATGAAGTTCGAATGGATGGTCGCGCGGCGGTATCTGCGGTCGAAGCACAGGCCGCCGGTGCTGCGGCTGGTGACTGTTCTCTCGATTGTGGGGGTGGCCGCGGGCGTGGCGACGCTGGTGATTGCACTGGCCATGAACACGGGATTTCGGCAGGCGATTCGCAACCGATTGTTAGTGGTGAGCGCGCACATCAATCTGAAATCCAACAATGGCGATGAAGGAATTCGCGATTATACGCAGTTGATGGCGCGACTAGCGCCGATTCCGGGAGTGGAGACGATCACTCCTGCGTTTTACATTACGGTTTTGCTTTCTGCCCACAACCGTTCGCAGGGACTGGTTTTGAAGGGCGTGAATCCTCCACTTGAGGAGCGCGCGGACGCGGCGCTGCGGCAGATTGTTTCGGGCAGCGACAACTTCGCGCCGGATTCATATGGTATTCCGGGAATTCTGATTGGCCAGACGCTGGCGGACGATTGGAATTTGCGTGTTGGGGACTATGTGACGGTGACGAGTCCGCAGGGCAGTCTGACGCCATACGGGATGCTGCCGCGATCGCGACGATTTCGGATCAACGGAATATTCAATTCAGGCTTCTACGATTACGACGCGAACTGGGCATTCGTCACGCTGCATGAGGCACAGGAACTGGATGGAGTGGGGGATGTGGCGGATGTGCTGGAGATTCGAGTGAATGATTTGGATCACACGAATCAGATTGCGTCTGAGATAGACCGGAAAGCGGGAGCGGGATATCACACGACCACCTGGGAGGAAGAGAACCGGGCACTGTTCCGGGCGATGAGCCTGGAGAAGCTGGTGACAGCGATTTTCGTTGGGCTGATCACGTTCGTCGCGGGGCTGAACATTTTGGTGGTGCTGGCGATGACGGTGACGGACAAAGCGCACGATATTGCGGTGCTGATGACGCTTGGCGCGCGGCGTTTACAGGTGCGCAACATCTTTGTGCTGCAAGGGTTTTTGGTGGGGATAGCCGGCACGGCGATAGGCCTGCTCGTTGGTTACGTTGTTGCGTGGACGGCAAATCACTGGCGGCTGATACCGCTCAATCCGGAAATTTACGCGGTTCCGTATGTCCCGTTTCATTCGAGTCCGTGGGACGGTTTGTGGATCGCGGCGGCCGCGCTGGCGATTAGCACAGCGGCGACGGTCTACCCTGCTCGCGCTGCCTCAGGGACGCGGCCGGTGGAGATTCTGAGAGCCGAGTAGATGTTCGCCGAAAAGGCAACTTTACGCTCTCGGAAACACTCATAAATTTTAGTCGCATGCGCCGGCGGTTTTCGCGGGACATAGCAGGGTGCTAGCGCTGTAGGAAAAAAGTTCTGTTACGAGCGCACGGTGCCGGTCTCGCACAGTCGCTTCGCAGGGTGGACAGGCGAGAAAACGCGGC
>DATFQU010000064.1:0-5116 GCA_035264005.1 Candidatus Acidiferrales bacterium | reverse complement strand
AACAAAGCCGCCGAGCAAATGCGCCGCCGCATTGCTGACCTAGTTCGCGCCAGCGGGCATGACGCTTCGGACATTTGGATTTCCACGTTTCACTCTTTTTGCGCGCGTCTGTTACGCCGCGAAGCCCCGCACGCCGGCCTTTCCCGCTCGTTCGCGATTTACGACGACGACGACCAGACCCGCGCTGTGAAGCTCGCATTGCAAGCTCTAAAGCTCCCCGAAAAAGAGCTCGCGCCTCGATCCGTCCGTGACCGTATCAGTCACGCCAAAAATCACAGTATTTCGCCGGATGAAATGGAAGCCGAAGCCTTCGATCCGTTCACCAAGAAATCCGCCGCCGTCTACCGCGAATACGAATCCATCCTTCGCAAATCCGCAGCGCTCGACTTCGACGATCTGCTCCTGCGCGCCGTGAAATTGTTGCGCGAGAACGCCGACGTTCGCACTCGCTGGTCTGCGCAATTGCGCTTCATTCAAGTGGACGAATTCCAGGACACCAACGCGTCTCAGGAAGAACTCGTTCGCCTGCTCGCCGGAAAGGAACGCAACGTCTGCGTCGTGGGTGACGAAGATCAGTCAATCTACAGTTGGCGTGGCGCCGTGAGCGGCAATTTTCAGCGATTCCTTCAGGACTTTCCCGGCGCTCAAACCATTCGCCTTGAAGAAAACTACCGTTCCACGCAGGTAATTCTCGACGCCGCCGGCGGCGTCGTCAGCCACAATCGCACCCGCCTCGGCAAAGACCTTCGAGCGACTCTCGGCTCCGGAGCTTTGCTGACGTACTACGAAGCCCGCGACGCTTCCGACGAAGCCGAGTACATCGCCGGAAAAATCTCCGAACTTCTTCGCGAAGACTCCGACCTTACTCTCGCTGTTTTGTACCGCACCGCCGCGCAGTCGCGGCCGTTCGAGGAAACGCTGCGCCGCATCGGCATTCGCTACCGCGTCGTCGGCGGTTTCAGTTTTTACCAGCGCGCCGAGGTCAAGGACGCCCTCGCCTATATTCGTTTGCTCTTTCATCCAGAGGATGATGTCGCCCTTCTGCGCGTCCTCAACGTGCCGCCCCGTGGCATCGGCAAAGTCACCATCGATTCTCTACGCGCCACTGCTCGCGACTCCCGCGAGTCTCTCTGGCAAGCGATTCCCCACCTCGCCGCTCAGAAATTCCGCGGCGCATCCGCGCTCACCGATTTTCGCCAGATGATCCTGAATCTAACGGAAGAGTGCGCTGACAAAAATCCCGGCGACATCCTCGAACTAGTTCTGTCCCGCACGAACTATCTCGATTGGGCGGAACAACAAGACCGCCTCGACCAGTCTTCCCGAGCCGACAACCTTCGCGAACTTTCCAATGCCATCGCCGAAGCCATCGAACAGGGCGAAACTCTCGAGGACGTCCTGGACCGCGCTTCCCTGGTCAGCGACACCGACGAGTTCGACCAGAGCATTCCCGTTTCCCTGATGACCCTGCACAGCGCAAAAGGTCTCGAATTCGACCACGTATTTCTTGCTGGCCTCGAAGAGGGCCTTCTGCCTCACGGCCGCTCCATGAACAGTGACAACGACGTCGAAGAGGAGCGCCGCCTCTGCTACGTCGGAATGACTCGCGCCAAGCAAACGCTCTCGCTCTCGCGAGCGATCTATCGCCGCTCCTGGGCCAACGCCGACCTCTCCGCCGCTTCGCCCTCGCGCTTCTTGGCGGAAGTGCCAGGCCATCTCGTCGAAGCCGCTCCCGGCGCTATCGCCCAACCGGGCGAAAGCCGCCGGTACGAACCCGACCCGGACTACTACGAATCGCAATTCCGCCGCCCCAAGAAGCCCGCCGCGTATCCGCGTTCAGGCTCCGCCACGACAGCAGCATCGGGCGGAGCATCGAATCGCCTCATTGGCACGCGCGTTCGCCATCCTTCCTACGGCATTGGCACCATCCTGAAAATCGAAGACGACGGCGATGATCGCCGCCTGACCGTCAGCTTCCGCGATCACGGCACCAAGAAACTCATCGAACGCTACGCCAACCTGCAAATCGTTTAGCTAACCATCGCGAAGCCTTTCGCATCGCAGCCGTTGCGCACAATCGCGGCTCAATGTACAGTGCTGGCCTTGCCGCGCCGGGACGGTGGCCCGTTGGATAGATGAACAAACAGCTCTTTCGCACCAAGAGCATCGACCAGCTCATCTCAGACGCTGATGATCCCTCGAAGCGCCTGAAGAAAACTCTTGGCTGGCTGAGTCTTACGGCTCTCGGAATCGGCGCCATCATCGGCAGCGGTATTTTCATCACCACCGGCACTGCTGCCGCTGGGGAGGTTGACCGCTTTCCTTCCCTGCTTCAGGCCCCTGTTCTAAGCGTCCTGCTGCACGGCAGCCATGCGATTGTCACCGGTCGCCCTGGCGCCGGTCCGGGTATCGCCGTTTCATTTTTTGCGGTTGCGATAGTTTGTGGGCTTGCCGGCTTGTGTTACGCCGAGCTCGCCTCGATGATCCCCATCGCCGGCAGCGCATACACCTACACTTATGCAACCCTTGGGGAGCTTATTGCGTGGATTATTGGCTGGGACCTGATCCTCGAATATGCCGTCTCCAACATGGCCGTCGCCGTCGGGTTCTCAGCCTACGTCAATAATTTGCTCGATACATTCCACATACACATTCCCGACTCGCTTGGCACGCCCGCGTATAACCCTGCGGTCGGCTGGTCGCCTCACTTCAATCTGCTCAGCTTCCTCATCGTTATGGTTCTTACCGTGCTCCTCGTCCGCGGCATTCGCGAGTCCGCCGGCGCCAACAACATCATGGTCTTAATCAAGCTCCTCGCCATCATCATCTTCTGCGTTGTTGCCAGTAAATACATTCAGCCTGCAAACCTGAAGCCTTTTTTCCCGAACGGTTTTCAAGGCGTCCTCACTGGCGGCGCGATCGTGTTCTTCAGTTACATCGGCTTTGACGCCGTTTCCACGGCTGCAGAAGAATGCAAGAATCCGAAGCGCGACATGCCCATCGGCATCCTCGCTTCCCTTTTTGTCTGCGCGGTTTTCTACGTGGCCCTCGCCGTCGTCCTCACTGGCATTCAAAAATGGAACACCCTCAACAACGCTGCTCCCGTCGCCCAAGCCCTTGAAGCCATCGGCCTGAAAATTACAGACCGTTGGGTTACCGCAGGCGCGTTGATGGGCATGATTTCCTCGATCCTGGTTTATCAGTTGGGACAAGCGCGCATCTGGTTTGCTATGTCCCGTGACGGCCTGTTGCCCGCGATATTTTCGCGTGTTCATAAAGCTTTTCGCACGCCGGATTTCTCCACCTGGGTCGCGGGATTTTTTGTCGCCATTCCGGCAGGAATTTTCAATATCGGCACGCTGGTTGATCTCTCCAACATCGGCACTTTGTTCGCATTCATTCTCGTTTCCATTGCGGTTTTGATCCTCCGCAAACGCCAGCCTGACCGCCCGCGAGGTTTTCGCGTTCCGTTTTCTCCCTGGATTCCCGTCGCGTCAGTGGTGTTTTGTTTCGTTCTAATGGCCAGCCTGACAATCGAAAATTGGATCCGCTTCTTTGTATGGCTCATTGTCGGCCTGCTCTTTTATTTTGATTTTGGCGTTCGCAACAGCGCTGCGGGGCGTGCCGCCGACCCAGCCGCTCAGCGCAACTTGATGCTTGTCACGGACAAAGCCTTGATCGCGCTCAGCGCCGCGCTTTTTCTTCTCGCGGTCATCGCGGGAGGCGTGGTCCTCGGTGGCATTGTTGGCGCGGGAATCATCGAAAGAGCTGGCTTGGTCATCCTCGCGGCGATAGCAATCATTTTCCTGGTCAGAGGCTGGAAACATTACCGCCAAGATTCGCTCACCACAAAAACCGCATAGAATTAAGATTCCTCTGCGCATGATTGCCGCACAGCCCGAATTCGCGTCGTCGCTCGCGCGCCTTCCCAAGGCCGAGCTTCATCTTCATCTCGAAGGCTGCCTCACTCCGGCGCTTCTTGTGCAACTCGCCGCTCGCCATGGCGAGCAACTCGACCTGGAAAAAGTAGTCGAGCGCTACAACATGACCACGTTCGCCGAATTTCTCGATTTGTTTAAATGGGCCACGTCGTATCTTCGCCAACCGCAAGATTACGCAGTGTTGGTCGCCCAAGTCGTATCCGATCTAAGCGAACAGCATTGCGCCTACGCCGAAATCACCTTATCCGTCGGCGTCATGCTTCTGCGCAACCAAAACGTCGAAGCAAACTTCGCCGCCATCCTCAATGCGGTGCAAAAAGTGCAGAACGGCCTTTCCGCGAACGCTCTGCGCTTAAACTGGATTTTCGACGCCGTCCGCCAGTTCGGCCCCGACAAAGCCATGGACGTCGCAAAACTCGCCGTCCAACTGAAATCAGCGGGGGTAGTCGCCTTCGGCCTCGGCGGCGATGAAAACTCGCTCCCCGCCGCTGACTTTCGCCGCGTCTACGATTACGTCGCCAGCACAGGCCTTCATCGCCTCGCCCACGCTGGCGAAATGGCCGGCCCCCAAGCAATCAGCGACGCCATCGAAATTCTCGGCGCCGAGCGCATCGGCCACGGCATCTCCGCGATTCAAGATGGGCAAGTCATGGACTTGCTCGTCGAGCGCCAAATCCCTCTCGAAATCTGCCCCGCAAGTAATCTCTGCACCGGCGCGCTCGCAAAGCTTCTTGGCACCAAGCAAGCGCGCCTCGAAGACCATCCTCTTCCGAAATTCATCGCTCGCGGCGTTCCGGTTACTCTCTCGACTGACGATCCAGCCATGTTCCGCACGTCGCTCAACGAAACTTACGCTACGGCCATCTCACAACTCGCCCTTACGCCCGCACGACTCGTCTCCATCGCCGAAGCCAGCTTCCAGCACGCTTTCTTACCCGCCACCGAAAAAGAGACGCTGCTCGAACGCTTCCACGCGCAAGCGAAAACCCTCAATTTGCTATAATGCCCGCCATGAAAGCTCACGTCTGGGTGATGCTGAAGTCCACCGTCCTCGATCCTCAAGGGCAAACGATTCACCACGCCCTCTCTTCGCTCGGCTATTCGAAAATTCAGGGCGTCCGCCAGGGCAAGTTTTTCGTCCTCGAACTGAACGGCCTGTCGCAAGATGATGCCAA
>DATFQU010000063.1:0-11097 GCA_035264005.1 Candidatus Acidiferrales bacterium | reverse complement strand
GTAGGTGAGAAAGAGTTCTGGAAAAAGCTACCACTTAGTGTGCCGCCGTTTGGGCCGAAAATCGTTGCGCCGGTGTTGTTCGTTATGGTCCAGATGAGGGTGATGGAGTTCCCCTCAATGACCGTGAGGGGTCCTGCGTTTAACGTGACAGTGACATTGCCGGCGGAGGCCGGACGCGGAGCCGCGAGGACGCCGAATACTACAAGAGTCAGTAATCCGATTGCGAAACGGAATGGGCCGAAGTTGGACATAGTGCCCCTCCGGTTGATCTGTGGATGGAGAATCGCTGCATTGGCGCGAGCACGTGAGAAACCAAAATCGCGGCCGATGGAGGGAAAGGACTTAGTGCCAAGTCGAGTGCACTACGCTGCAATCGTTTGCAGGAAACGAAAGGCGGAAGCGCAAAGGGTTGCAGTTCGCACGGCGAAAAATGCGGAGAGAAAAGCCGCAGAACTTCGCGGAAGGTGCGAAGCTCTGCGTTGCAGAACCCAGTCCAAAGAGAAGGCAAAAGCCCCACGCTCAGAAGACGAGCATGGGGCACCCGAAAAAGCCACCGCAAAAGCCCACAGGCTGAAGCCTGTGCCACCCAAACGCCGCAGACCTTCAAGATGCGAAGGTCTGCGCTACAGCAGGGAACAACCACTCAGGGTTGGGAGGCGGGATTCGGCGAGGAGAAGGGGCCGCAGCGGGTGCGGGCCCATTCGCGGAAGCGATTCTGCTCTTCGGGAGACATTTGCTGCCAGCGGCGCTCCCAACGGTCTTCCCAGTCGCCGCCCCATCGACCACGCATCGGGGGGCCCCATTCGCCGCGGCGGCGCGAGCCGACCCGGCCAACTCCGCGCAAGCCGCCGAAGAGAAGCCAACTGAGAAACATGAGGCCGATGGCCTGCCAGAAGGTGATGGTTCCGAGATGGAAGAGCGCGGGCATCAGCCAATTCCACAGAGAGCGGACGATCTCGCCGAAGATGAAAAGCAGCAGCGGTACGAAAATGAAAAAGCCGATGATGCAGGCGACGATTTTCTTGGTGGTGCGGTGCGCGACTTCGGGTCGGTCGAACATATCGTTCCTCCTCGTAATGCCTAGCGTCTAACGTGATGCGAATTCCTCGTAAATTTCGCGGAGCCGTTCGCGCAGATGCAAGACGGCGTAATGCTTGCGCGAGAGAAGCGTCGGGACGCTAACTCCCGTTTCCGCGGAAAGCTCCTTGAAGCTGCGGCCCTCGATTTCGTGCGCGATGAAAACGGCGCGCTGCTCGGGCGGAAGTTCCGCGAGCGCGTGCTCGATTTCTTCGAGCAGGACGGAGCGGGCGTAGGCTTCGTCGGGGCCGCCGTCGCGCGAAGGGAGCAAGTCTTCGAGCGCGAGCAGTTCCCTTCCGGCAGCGAATGCCTCGCCGCGATTTGCTGGCCGCGCCTCGTGCAAAGATTCGGGCCGCTTCTTGCGGAACAGGTCGGTGATGCGATTGCGCGCGACTCGGAAGAGCCATGCGCCGGCCTGTTCGATGGGCTTCATCAGGCGATAGGCCTCGACGAGTTCGGAGAAGACGTCCTGAAGGATGTCTTCAGCGTCGACGCCGTCGGGGGCGCGCCTGCGGATGAAGTTGCGCAGCCGGGCCTGTTCGCGGACAAAGGTTTCGGAGATGCGCTGGTCCTGTTCTTCGACCATCTCGATCGTTACCGCCTGGCTGAATGCTTGCTTCATCCACCTCTGTAGACGGATGAGGGGCGCGGATATTTTAGGGAAAAGCGAGGGAATGGCAATGCGAAGGGGCGATTTGTAGGACGCGACACTGAGCGGGCGGGGCTAAAGCCCGCCCCTACGAAGAGAAAACCACACAGGCTAAAGCCTGTGCCACCAAAGGCCGCAGAACTTCGCGAGAGGCGCGAAGCTCTGCGCTACACAATGCGGCGATTACGATAGGGCGACGCGGCGAGCGAAAAAGCCCAAGCCGAGCAAGCCAGTGGCGAGCAGGAGAAGCGAGGGTGGCTCGGGGCCGTACAAGGTTATCGTTTAAGTGGCCGCGTTGCTGGTTGACATAAAACTTCCAAGAGTGTCAATCGGCTTATCGACGCTAAACGGGAATGAGCACGAACCAATGTTCACAGAAATAGTCGGTGTGCTGGAGGTAGGGTCAACGATTCCCAGAGTAAAAGCGCCGTTCGAACACTGAACGATCTGGCCTGCGGCGTCACCTCCCACTACATCCGTGAAAGGGATGGTCGTGTCTGTGGTGATAATCGCGGGCACGACAAACGAAATATCGTACTCAACTTCTGGGCAACTCGGCGACGGCAACGAGCACGTCACCGTATACTTCACGCCACAGTGCGTCCCAATCCCACACGTAGGCTGGTCTTTCACTCCATAACTCACGGCCCCCGCCGAGGCTGGACGTGCAGCCAAGAATGCGCCGAATAGTATCAGTGCTGCGATTGCGAGGCGACTGGAGTTGGACATAGCGCCCCCTAGGCTGAAGCTGGGTAATCCCGACTCAGCAAGTGACTAGCCAAATCGCGCGTGCTGTTCTGAAAGATTTGACGTTACGCCTGTTGCACTATGCTCCGAAAGCTTGCATATAACAAGCAAGAAAGGGCGGGTCTGAAGGGTGCTCCCACGAAGAGGAAAAGCACACAGGCCGAGGCCTGTGCAGGCAAAGCGGCGTCGAGCTCACGCTCCGCGTGAGTCCGCGAAGCGGACCGCCGCACTCCAAAAAAAAAAGCAAGACGCGACCCGGAGGGTCTCGCGGGCGGGGCAAGCCCCGCCCCTACGAAACCCACAGCGTGGCTAGCGCGCGAGAGTAGAAGTCGAGGGATGTAGTCATGAGGCGACCCCTTTTTCTGTGTGGCGAGGGTTAGCGGAGGGCGGCGAAGGCGGATTTGGCTTGCGCGAGGATGGGGACGGAGGGGTCGGCGGATTTCCAGAGGGCGAAAAAATCCTGATATGCAGCGCGGGCCTTGGCGCGAGCGGTATCGGCGTCGGATCCGGTGGAAGATTGCGCTTCGAGCGCGTAGGCGCGAGCGAGGCCGAGATGCGCGAGCGAGCCAATCGCCTGGACCCCGACTGCGCCGGAGTGGTCGAGAATTTTCTGAAATTCGGCGGCGGCCGCGGGACCGTTTTTCGCGGCGAGATACGCTTCTCCGCGCAAGTAAACGGGATAAAGCCCGAACGTCAGCGCGCTGTTCATGAGCCCCAATTCGTAAGGCGAATTTGGAGCGAGCGCTTCAACGCCGCGCGCGCCGTCGCCGTTGTGGAGGGCCTGAGCGGCGTGGGTCATCGGCAAATAATCGAACTGCACGTAAGTATTTTCCGGGTAACGCTTGGCCAGATCAGCGGCTAAACGGCTGGCTTGCGCGGAATCGCCGATGAGCGCGAGGGCGACAGCGGAAATGGATTCCGCTTGTCTGGCATTAGGCGTCGCGAGAGCGGCTTGAACGCCCCGCTTTGCTGCAGCGATGTTGCCGACGACGGCCTGGGAGAGCGCACCGCGCGCCAGATCTTCCGCGGCGGCTTCTTTTTCGCCGACACGCTGGGCAGAATCGGCGGCGCTGCGCATCAATTCCCCGGCTTTGGCGAACTGTCCATGGGACGCGGCTGTTTCGGACTCGAGAGTGAGCATGATGTCTTCGATTCCTGGCTTCGCTGCTGCGGCAGCGGCCTGCTGCCGCATTCCCGCAGCGTCATTTTGCAAGAAAGCGATGGTGTAAAGAACAAGAGGATCCCAGGGCGAGCTGAGATTTTTCGCGTGTTCCTGTTGCATCGCGGCTTTGGCTTTATCGAACTGATTGAGCCACAGATAGCTGGAAACAATATTGATCCAGTTATTGGAACTGGCGGGATTGATGTCGACGGTTCGTTCTCCCGCTATAAGAGCTTTTTGGAAATCGCCCTCGCTGAAATAGATGATCCACAAGGTACCTTGTGGAACTTCGTCATGAGGATAAGTCTGCGCATACAGTTCGGAGGAAGTGCGAGCTGCCTGAAAGTTCCCCGTGCCGCTCAGCTGATAGTTGGTGGAAATGGCGAGTTTTTCACGCTCGCTCGCGCGGTCGCGCAATGCGTAAGCCTTGCGCGCGTTTTCCGCAGACAGCGCCATCTCGCCGAGCGGAAAGTAGCTTGACGATAAACCCCAATAAGCCATTGCAAAGTTCGGGTCGAGACTGATCGCCCTTTGGAACAGCGGAATTGCAACGGTGAAATCGTTGGTCACGTCGTAGGCCTGCATGCCGAGGCTAAACGCTTGCAGGGCTTCGAGAGAGGAAGTGGTGACATTGTCGGCGGGCGCGTCATATTTTTGCAGAGAAGCCAGCGATTCTCCGAGTTTGGCGCGAAGTTTTGTAGCGGCGTCGCCGAGGGCAGTGAGAACTTGCTCCTTGCTGCTTGCGGTGACTTGTTCCTGGGCGAGAGTATCGCCGGTGCGGCAGTTCACCGCTTTCAAACCCAAAACATATTCGCTGCCGAGATTGGAGATGGAGCCTTCGATGGTTGCGGCGCTGGCGGTGCGCTGGCAGACGTCGCGAGCGACATCGGGAGTGAGGTGCGCGTCTTTGGGTTCGGCCATGAGAGTGAGCGTTTGGGCGATGCGGTCATCGGAAATCAAGCTGAGGAAAGGAGATTGCGCTAGCTGGGCGGAAAGGCCCTGGCGGAGCGTGCCGTCGAAGACGGGATCGCCGGTGGAGTTGGCAAAGTCGGCGAGAACGATGGTGTCTTTGTCGGTCAGCGCATGCGTGGTACCCAGCAGATCGTTTCGAAATCCGCCGAGATTGAACGCAAAGGCGGCGACGAAGCCCATGAACACGAAAATTGCCGTTGCGACTCCCCAGCGGGCTCCCAGTGGAAGACCAGCGCGTTTTACGGATGCAGATTCAGTCACCGAAGCAGCCGCTCGGATTTCGCTGGTGCGTGACAGTTTTCCGGAGTCGGAGTCGCGTTTGAGGCGCTGGAGATCCGAGCGCATTTCCCCGGCGGTTTGGTAGCGGAGAACGCGGTCTTTTTCGAGCGCCTTGTTGATGATGCGTTCGAGCTCCTGCGGCAAATTCGGATTCGATTGAGAGAGCGGCGCGGGCGTCTTATTGAGAATAGCGTTGAAAATGGCGGCGGAAGTGTTGCCTTCGAACGGACGCTTTCCCGTGGCCATTTCGTAGAGGATGACGCCGAAAGAAAAAAGATCGGCACGGGCGTCGAGGGGTTCTCCAAGCGCTTGCTCGGGAGACATATAGGCGACGGTTCCGATGGCGGAGCCGGGGCTGGTCAGATACTCGTCGTCGAGAGTGCGCGTTTGCGCCGCGTCACCGGATGCGAATGCAGGTTGGAGCTTCGCGAGGCCGAAGTCGAGGATTTTGGCGTGGCCGCGATCGGTGATGAAAATGTTGGCGGGCTTGATGTCACGATGGACGATTCCTTTGGAGTGCGCGGCGTCGAGCGCGTCAGCGATCTCGATGGCGAGAGTGAGGAGCGTTTCAATGTCGAGCGGATGCGCGGCGATGCGCGATTTGAGGGTTGCGCCTTCGAGGCACTCCATTGCGATGTAAGAGTTCGCGCCGACGCTGCCGATGTCGTAGATTGTGCAGATATTGGGATGATTCAGCGCGGATGCGGCCTGCGCTTCGCGCTCGAAGCGGGCGAGCGATTGAGCGTCGCGGGCGACTTCGTCGGGAAGAAATTTGAGGGCGACGAAACGGTGAAGGCGCGTGTCTTCGGCTTTGTAGACAACGCCCATGCCGCCGCCACCGAGCTTTTCGATGACGCGATAATGAGAAACGGTTTGGCCGACGAGCGACTGGGCCTGCGGCATGTGCGGCGGCCATATTAGGATGCGCGGGAAAGCGAGTCAACGGCGCAGCCCCTTCAGGTTGTTCACACCGTTCCGGAATTAAAACGTGCGACACGCGGCGCGCCCTTGCGAAGATGGGCGGAGCAGCATACCATCGGGGCGATTTCATTCCGTGGAGGCAGGCACATGGCAAACATCGAGAAACATAAACCCGGGAGTTTTTGCTGGATTGAATTGGGGACGTCGGACCAGGGCGCGGCGAAGGAGTTTTACGGCGGACTGTTTGGATGGGCCCCGGACGACAATCCAATGGGGCCGGACGAGTTTTATACGATTTTCAAAATTGACGGACGGCAAGCAGGAGCGGCGTATACATTGCGAAAAGAAGAACGAGAGCATGGCGTGCCGCCGCACTGGAATTTGTACGTGGCGACGGAGAGCGCGGACGCGACGGCGAAGCGCGCAGAGGAATTGGGCGCGAAGGTTCTTGCTCCGCCATTTGACGTGTTCGATGCGGGGCGAATGGCGGTGATTCAGGATCCGACGGGCGCGGCGTTTTGTTTGTGGGAGGCGAAGAAGCACGTTGGCGCCACGATCGCGGGCGTTCCGGGAACGATATGCGCGGCGGATTTGATTACGCAAGACCAGGATGCGGCGAGCGATTTTTACGAGAAGCTGTTCGGCTGGCAGATCGGAAAAGAGGACGAGGAGCCGGGGCATCGCTACTACCACATTTTTAATGGAGGAGAGTTCATGGGCGGAATACCTCCGGCGAGCTTCGCGCCCAAAGGGGTGCCGCCGCACTGGCAGATCTACTTGCAAGTGGCGGACTGCGGCGCGAGCGTCGCGAAGGCGAAAGAGCTTGGCGCGCGGATTTATATGCCGAAGATGAAGGTCGAGGATGTGGGATGGATGGCGATCGTGGCGGATCCGCAGGGCGCTTCGTTTGCGTTATTTCAGATGGCGGCGGCGACAAAGGCAGTGACGAGTGAGAAGTGACCCTTCGACTTCGCTCAGGGCAAGCGAGTGACCAGCAGAGACTGCGGCGGAAGCGCGCGGCGAGGGCGCTTCCCTTCCTATATGCGCTCATTTCCTGCCTAGGACTTTTGCTTCCGTCTGCGGTTTACGCGCAGAGCAGCGCGCACGTGTTTGGCGATCCGGCGGTGTGGCACTGGGCGCCGAACCGCGCGTATCACGTGGAGAACTACAAGCTGGGGCTACATTTTGATCAGGCTAAGGGCGAAGTTTTCGGAAATGAAGTCGTAACGCTGCGGCCGTTCGAGGCGCATTTCCAGAAATTTTATTTAAATAGCAGCCGACTGACAATTGACGCGGTGAGTTTGCTGCCCGCGCAAGGCGCAGCAGTGAAATTGGCGTTCACGGCGGAGGACCCGAAGCTCTGGATTACGCTCGACCGCGAATATGGCGCGGCAACTTCCCTGCGCGTGCGAATCATCTATCACGGATTTCCGCGCACGGGGCTTTTTTTCGTGAATCCCACGAAAGATTATCCGCAGTGGCCGCGCGAGATTTATTCGCAGGGCGAGGCGGAGTTCAATCACTACTGGTTTCCCTGCTGGGACTATCCGAACGACATGGCGACGAGCGAAACGGTGACGACTGTGCCGGATGGGCAAAGCGTGGTGTCGAACGGGCGGCTCGTGAGGGTGACGCGCGCGGCGGGCGAAGCGACTTACGATTGGGTGGAAAGCGTGCCGCACAGCTCGTATCTGATTTCGATTGCCGTGGGGCCGTGGCGCAAAGTCAGCGACAAATACGAAAACAAGCCGGTGGATTATTACGTGGCGGATTCCGTGGATGAAGCGACCGCGCGGCGGTCGTTCCATCTGACTCCCGACATGATCGGATTTTTCTCGCGGGCGACCGGCGTGGATTATCCGTACGAGCAGTATGCGCAAACGGAAGTGCACAATTTCATTTTTGGCGGGCAGGAAAACGTGAGCGCGACGACGCTCAAGGATTCTACGCTGCATGACGCTCGCGCGGACGCGGATTATCCGAGCACGGATCTGGTGTCGCACGAACTGGGGCAGCACTGGTTCGGCGATTACGTTCAGGGGCGCGATTGGGCGGACATTTGGCTGAACGAGGGATTCGCGACGTACATGGAAGCGCTGTACACACAGCATCATGAGGGATATGACGCATACCGGTTCGCGGTTTATCAGGATCAGATGATGGAGCAGGCGGAGGGGCGGCAAAGCTATTCGCGGCCGATTGTCGATCCGCATTACAGCGACCCGATGGACATGTTCGATACGACGACGCATGAAAAAGGCGCGGCGGTGCTGGACATGCTGCGCTATGTGGTGGATTGGCGGGAGGCGGCGGCGAAGGAAGCGTCGCAGAACGAAGAATTGTTTCGCGCGCTGAATCATTATCTGACGGCGCGTCGCACGCAAGCGGCGAACACAGCGGATTTGGAGGAGGCGATTCGCGAGTCAACGGGACTGGAGCTGGGCTGGTTCTTTCACGAATGGGTGTACTGCGCGGGGCATCCGGAGTATCGCGTGACGGCGAATTACGACGCGGCGGCAAAAATGGAGCTCGTGCGCGTGGAACAGACGCAGCATGCGGATGAGACGACGCCGATTTTCGATATGCCGATTGAGCTGGCGATTTATGGTGATGGCGGAGCGCGGAAGAAAATTGTGCAGGTGAGAGATTATCTGCAAGAACAGGAGTTCGACGTGCCGGTGGATTTTGTGCCGGAATGGGTGGATTTCGATCCGGATGATTTTATTGATAAGACGCTGACGTTCGAGCAGCCCGTAGAGGCATTGATTGCGGAAGCGGAGACGGACCCGTCGATGATGAGCCGGCTGTGGGCGGTGCAGGAGCTGGGTGCGATGAAAGACGCGGATGCGGAGACGAGGGTTGATGCGCTGGAGCGTGTTCTTGACGCGGATGAATTCTATGCGGTGCGTGCGGCTGCGGCAGCGAGCCTGGGCGAAATTGGCGGCGAGAAGGCCAAGAGCGCGCTGATTGGCGCATTGAAACAACCCGACAGTCGCGTGCGGTCGGCGGTGACCGAGGCTCTCGCGGCTTTTGCGAAGGATAGCGACGTGTACGACGCGTTTGTGAACGCGTTGCATCACGACGAGAGCTACGCGGTCGAAGCTGCAGCGGCGGAGGGCATCGGCAAATCGGGAAATGCGGGCGCGTTTGAGGTGTTGCAGGCCGAGGCGGCGACGAAGCCGGAACTCCACGTGATGCAGGGGACGCTCGCGGGGCTCGCGATGACGAAGGATCCGCGCGCGGTGGCGATTCTGCTGGCGAATGCGCGTCCAGGACTGGACGAACGAGTAAGGCTTGGCGCACTGGCCGGACTGGCGCAAATGAAAGACGAGGTCGAGCGCGATCACGCTGACGAGCTGGCCGAAGTGGTGCGCGGCGCGCTTGAGGATCCGTATTTACCGATGCGCATGGCAGGAGAGCAGCTGACGGGCGCGTTTGAACTGACCCAATTCCGCGCGGAAATTCAGAAGGATGTGGATGCGCCACTCGTTTTTCAGCGCGACGCGGCAAAGAGCGCGCTGGAAAAGTTGGGCAAGGCAGTCGACAAAAGCGGCCAGTGAGAGTCGCAGTGACGGGCGCGTCACGCTTGCAAGTGAATTGCTTTGCGGGGACGCGGGAAACATTTTAGAGTGTGCTTGCGTTTATTCTTTTAGATCGCATGGAGCCTTTCTCGATTGCCATCGGGCTCGGCGTGGTGATTGGCGCCGTGCTTTCGGCGGTGGTCATCGGTTACCTGGCCGGAACACGCGCGTATCGCCAGGCGCGCAGATTCTGGGCGCTTGGCCTGGGCTACGTGCTGGTGGCCGGCGGAACGATCGGCGCGTTGCTGCTGCTTTTTCGGGCGTGCGGGTCTTTTCAGATCAAACCGTACGGCGGCGCGGCTTACTGCGCGATTTACAGTTTCGCGTTCAGCTATGCATGCGGACTTGTTGTCGCCTATCGAAGCGAAGCGCGATGGCGGAAAAGCGCAAGTCTGGATTAGACGAATTTGGGAGCGCATGGCCGGCGACAAGCGCAGGACTGCCGGTTCGAATGCGATTGCTATCTTGCGAGGGTATATGAGGATGACGAAGCGGTCGTTCAATTCAATAAGCCGGCCAGCACTGGCGGCGACGGCGTTTTTGTTTGCGCTGGGGATTTCCGGCTGCATCGTAGGAAGCGGCAGCGGGCCTCTGGCGCGTACAGGGCCGATGCAGACGGAGAATCCGTCGGTGGAGCTAGCCGGAGCGAAGTCCGTGCACGCACACCTGAAAATGGCCGCGGGGGAGCTGGATATTTCCGGCGGGTCGTCGAAGCTGATGGACGGCACGGTCACGTACAACGTGCCGGAGTGGAAGCCGGACATCAGCTACAGCGTGAATGGCGGCTCGGGGTCGCTGATGGTGATGCAGCCGGAGCAGAGTCACACGACGATGGGCGGCGTGAAGTACGAATGGGATTTGCACTTCAACGACAAAGTGCCGCTGGAGCTGGCAATTGAAATGGGCGCGGGCGAGTCGAAGCTGAATCTGGCGGACTTGGCGCTACAGAATTTGGATGTGCAGGTGGGCGCGGGCGACTCGACGATTGATTTGACGGGGGACTGGAAGCAGGACGTGTCCGTGTCGCTTCAAGGCGGCGTGGGCGAAGTGCACGTGAAATTGCCGCGCGACATTGCCGTGCGCGTGACGGTGCAGGGCGGGCTGGGAGAAGTGGACGCGCCGGATTTCAAGCGCGACGGCAGCGATTACGTAAATGACGCCGTCGGCAAAACGAAGAACACGATTGAAGTGCACATTTCCGGCGGCATCGGCGAAGTGCATCTGGAGTTGGGCGGGTCGCACCAAGTAGTTTAAAGGTAGCCGCGACTCGTCAAGGCGCGGCCGAAACTGGCTGCGCGCGAAACACGTAGTAAGTGGCGTTATCCACACACCCGGTGCTGGATTGGAACGGAATTCCGATCGAAGTGTGAAACGCTGATACACTGGTCTGAATGAAACCCGCGAAAATTGTACTGGCAGTTATGCTCTGCGCGATAGCTCTTGGCTATCTCGTCGAGCGGCAGCGAACAGCGCCGTATCGACAATGGGAAACATTTAGTTTTCCTGACGGCTCGTTTTCGCTGGACCTTCCGGGCCTAACCGTAGACCTTCCCGGCATATACAAGGGCCATTCCGGAGAAAATTGGGTGAGTTCAGAGACCAGGCCGATGTTTTGGAAGGCCGGAGGGCTGCATTGGACGGAGTATTGGTGCATGTTTGATGATCGTCCGGAATGGGCGAACGTAAAACATCCGAATCCGCCGGACGCG
>DATFQU010000062.1:0-3777 GCA_035264005.1 Candidatus Acidiferrales bacterium | reverse complement strand
TAGATCAGCGCCTCTCTCCTGCAAGGCGCCGCGGCCGCCGCGACACGCCTTCCGTACCTGCGCTAAGTCTGCACCATCGTACAGTAGCCCTGCTGTGCGCACAGGGCTACGCTTGTGGCAATGGCCGCAACAGCAAATCCGTTGATACAAGACTACTTCTGCGAGCGCTGCGGGCAGGAATTCGAGCCCAAGCACCGGGTGTGCGTGGGCTGCGGAGCGGTTCCTACGCGCCAGTGGTTTCAACTGATGAGCCTGGTCACGCTGTTTGCAGCGGCGGTGTGCAATTCAGTGGTGGCATGGCGGGTTCTGCCGCGACTTGCATACGCGCACCACGCCGGAAGACTCTTTCGCGCATGGCTCTGGTTCGATAACAAAGCCGCCATGTACGGATGGATTCCGGTTATCGGCGGCTTGCTTGCGTGGGATTACTTCATTTGGCGTCGCGCCAAACTCCGCGGAACGCGGCCCAAAATCAAGCGCTGGGTCACGAGAAAGCTGCTCGGTTTTGTTGTAGCCGCGGCGCTGACGCCAATGATTCCCTGGTGGGTGCCTGCGGGTCAAGTCCCCGTTCAATTCCTCTCCATGATCGGACGATATCGCGGTCTGCCTCCTCTGCTCGCCTGGGCAGCGGTCGGCTTTGTCCTGACTCTCCTCTGCGGTCATCGCCAGACACGCGACTCGCTGCTCGGCCACGGAAGGGCACTGAGCCTCGTCAGCCTGAGCGTTCTGATCGTCCTGCTCGCAGCCACGATAATCGGCTGGTCTCTAACCTAATAGATAGAGAGCCACGAGCGGTCGGCTCATTCTCTCCCGAAGACTACAGTTTAGTGCAGTCGCGAAATGCCCGGAAGGTCGTCGAATCCCGCGTCAAAACTCAGAATGCGTTCGACCTTCTGCTGTTCCATCACAGCCAGATGCAGGGCGTCGCGGGCGGACACATGCCGATATCCCAGCAAAATTTCTTTCGCGCGAACTGCCGCAGCCGCATCAACGGAAAAGACCTGATCGACAATTCCAAGCAGGGCGTCGAACGCGGCTTGGATCGCGTCTCGTCGGTTGATTGCCGCGCAGCGGTGCAGGATTTCCTGAAGCACCTCGGCGTCGGTGACCAGGCGTTCACGTTCGCTAACCAGCTTTTCCAGTAGGCGCTGCGAATCAGCCTTATGGGGGTGAGACGCCCCGACGAGATACATGGGGATGTTGGAATCGATAAAAATCACGAAGGCGCGCTTGTGCTGTATCCGCTCTCGATTTCGGCGAGTATGGCGTCGATGTCACCAGTCGGGAAGTCGTGCCGCGCTGCCGCGCGAATGACTTGGAGCTTCTTGCCCGCATTGCCCATGGGTTCCCGCCGTCGCGCCACGTCCAGCGCCTGCCTAACCCACTCCGCCAGCGACATTCGCCGGGAGCGAGCGAGGCGTTGAATTTCGCGGTACTCGGGGTCGCGCAAGATCACTTGGAGACGCTTAGCCATGCCATTAGTGTAGGCTACTCATAGCAATGAGTCAAGATCTAGAGGTGCGTAAAGAGCTCTACTTCGTCGGCGTCAAAATCAGTTTCTGCACGCGCCAATTCAGTAGTTCCGCCACGTACAATTCATTCTCCGACGGGCACGCAATTTCATGAATCCATCCGAACTGTTTCAACTGTTTGCCCGACTCGCCCAGCATGCCTAGCACTTTTCCATCGAGGCTGAGCTTGTAAATCCGGCCCGGATACGCGTCTGAGCTGTAAAGCACTTGATGCGGCCCAGGCGTAATGCAAATCGCCCAGGGAGCGCCGGGCGCCATAGTGCCTTTGAGCGCCGCGGGATTCGCGGGCATGTTCCCAATCGCCGGACGTGCCCCGGCAGGAGCTGGCACATCAATCGTAATCTGCCGCTGAAACTTTCCGTTGCCGTTGAACACCTGAATCCGCCGGTTACCGCGGTCCGCCACGTAAACGTTCCCCTGGGCGTCCACCGCGATGCTGTGCGGCGTATTGAACTGGCCCGGCCCCGTTCCCGGCTCGCCCCACGACATCAGCCAGTCGCCGCTCTTGTCGACCTTCGCCACGCGGGAATTGATGTAGCCGTCGCTGATGTACGTGTTGCCTTCCGCGTCCCACGCCACGTCCGTCACTTGCCGAAACATCCCGTCCACCGGCGGCAGGGGCGGCCTCGGATGTTTGAGTGGCCCCGTGCCCTCGTCCGACGCCTCCTGTTTGCGACCGAACACCATCATCACGCGGCCCTGCGGATCGAATTTGATGACCATATCCGACCCTTTGTCCGTCACCCAAATGTTGTCCTGCGCGTCCACTTTCACCGTGTGCGCGAACGACCATGCGTACAAATTGTGTCCAATCTCGCGCAGGTAATTTCCATGCGAATCAAATTCCAGCAACTGTGCGGCCGCCGCTCCGTACGCAGGACCCGTCGTATTGCCGCGCGAAAACACAAGCACAAGGCCCTTCGAATTAGCCGCCACGCCCGACACTTCGCCCAGATACAAATTGGGCGGCAGCTTCAGAAAGTTCGGCACCGAGCGGTAGGGAATTTCGGGCACAGTTTCTTCTTGCGCGAATGTAAAGCCCGCCATCAAAAGTATCGCCACCACAAGAACGCAGCATTTCATGGCAACCTCCAGGAGAGGCCTAGCGTATATGGGCCGTCCAAAAGCTGCAATCGCCAGTGTGGAACCAGCACGCCCAAGCCGATTTTATCGTGGTAGTATCAACGGAGCGCACAGGGCGTATCCGTCCGCGGAAAGGACAGAAGTCCACCTGGTCGTGACAACCCGTCTTACGAACTGACTTTCTGCCCGCAAAATGCGGACCTGGGCTTACGAGAGGAAGTTCGTCATGCCTGTAAAACCGCTTCCACCCAACGCGGACCTCAATCATCTCAAGCACCAAGCGAAGGACCTGCTCAAAGCACGTGCCGAACACGACCCCCAAGCGGCGCAGCGAATTCGGGAATTTCATCCGCAGTTCAAGCACGCTGCAGATGGCACGATCTTCGACGCCGAGTTCAAGCTAGCCGACGCGCAACTGACGATTGCTCGCGAACGTGGCTTCGCGAGCTGGCCGAAGCTCAAACGCCGAGTCGAAAAGCCAACTCCGGCAGACGACCTGAGCCTTCCATTCCACGAGCGCATTCAGGACGCCGCGTTTCGCCGTGCAGTTGATCTCTTAGATGCGGGAGACGTGGATGGCCTCAGGGCTCACCTCAGTGCGCATCCGAACCTCGTTCACCAGCGTGTCGTTTTCGAAGGTGGCAATTACTTCCAGAGTCCGTCGCTGCTGGAGTTTGTGGCGGAGAATCCGGTTCGGCGTGGAAAGCTGCCCGCGAATATCGTGGAAATTGCCCGCGTAATTCTGGAGGCGGGCGCAAGAAAGGATCAGGCCATTTTAAATGAAACTCTCGGGCTCGTCTGTACTGGGCGCGTGCCGCGCGAATGTGGAGTCCAGATTCCGCTGATCAATCTGCTCTGCGATTACGGAGCCGACCCCAATCGCGGAATGCCCGGCGCGCATGGCGAGTTCGAAGCTGCTCACGCGCTCCTTCGCAGGGGAGCCCGCCTTGATCTGCCCGTCGCAGCAGTTCTTGGGCGTGTCGATGACGCGCGCCGATTGCTGCCAACGGCAAGAGCCGAGGACCGCCATCGAGCCCTGGCACTCTCCGCACAATTCGGGCATACGGAAATTCTCCGTATGATGCTTGATGCGGGAGAGGATCCGAACCGCTACGGCCCTGACCACGCTCATTCGACTCCGCTCCATCAGGCAGCGTTCGGT
>DATFQU010000061.1:0-26012 GCA_035264005.1 Candidatus Acidiferrales bacterium | reverse complement strand
GTAGTGGTGGGAAGCGTGGAGGAAGTGGACCAGTTGCAGATGGAAGATCCGGAGCGGCTGGCATATTTGACGCAGACAACTCTGAGCCTTTACGACACGCAGGAAATTGTGACGCGGCTGCGGCAGCGGTTTCCGAAAATTCTCGGGCCTGCTTCGGATGATATTTGTTATGCGACACAGAACCGTCAGGAAGCCGTGGAAGCTCTGACGCGCGAAGTGGACATGATTCTGGTGGTAGGCTCGGCGAACAGTTCGAATTCCAATCGGCTGGTGGAAGTGGCGCAGCGAGCGGGCGTGGCGGCGCGGTTGATTGAAGACGGAAACGATTTGAAAGAGGCGTGGTTCGAAGGCGTTTCGCGGCTGGGATTGACCGCGGGCGCGTCGGCTCCGGAAATTCTTGTGGAGCAAGTGAGCCAGCGGCTTGCGAATTTTGGGTTTACCGATCAGCGTGATTTGGATTTGATCCGCGAAGACGTGCGATTCACGCTGCCACCGGAGTTGGCGGCGCGGCGTCCAGTTGCGCGTTAGCGCGGCGGGGGATCACAGAGCGGGACGAAGGAGAGCTTGATGGCGGTACGCATCGTCCGCCAACCCAAACAGATTGTTTTAATCGGCGCACCAACGAGCGCAGCGGCGTTCGCGGCAGGCCACGAAAAAGCTCCGAAGGCCTTGCGCGAGGCAGGGCTGGTAGAAAAACTTCAGTCGATCGGTTACAGCGTCACCGATATGGGTGACGATCCTGTCGAGTTGTACAAACCCGATGAAGAAAGTCCGCGCGCGAGAAACTTGAAGCGAGTGGTTGCGTCGCTCGAGGCGCTGAAACCGCGCGTGGAAGCGGCGGTGAAGACTGGCGGGCTGGCGTTGATTTTGACGGGAGATTGTTCTTCAGCGCTGGCCACGGTGGCGGGAGTGCGGCGGTATTATCGCGGGGCGAGCGTCGTTTACATGGATAGCGACGCGGATTTGAATGTGCCGGCGACTTCGCCTTCGGGATGTGTGGATGGGATGGTGGTTGCGCATTTGACGGGGCGCGGCGCGGCGGAGATGGTGCGATTCTGGAGCGAGCCGCCGCTGGTGCGCGATCCGGATGTGGCGCTCTTTGGCGTGTCAAGGCTGGATGCGCCAGAAGAAGGAGTGCTGTCGAGCACAGCGATTCGATGTTTTCGCGCGGCGGACGTGAGACGAATGGGTCCGGCTGCGGCGGCGGAAATGGCCATCGAGCGAATCCACACGGGAAAGAACGAATTGGTGTTGCATCTCGATCTGGACGTGATTTGTAGCGCGGATTTTGCGGCGACGGATTTGCCCGGTGCTGAAAGCGGGCTGCGGCTCGACGAAGTGCGGGAAGCTCTGATGGTGCTTGCAAAGCAGCCGCGATTGGTCGCGCTGGAAATTGCAGCGTACAATCCGGAGCGCGACTACGAAGGGCGCGGCGCGAAAATCGTGGTGGAACTGGTGGCGGCAGCGCTGGCCGCGCGACTGGAAGCGCAATCGAGGCAAGAAACGTCAACGGCAGCTACATCACCAGAGGCGCCCGTGCCAGTTGCGGCGAGTCAGGCCGCCGAGCCGACGGATTCTTCCGCTGCAAGTACAGCGGCAAATGAATCGCCTGAGCATTTCACGCGGACTTCCAACGAATAGGATTCACCGCCTTTCTTGTCTCTACGATTCAAAGAAATAGAATCTCCCTTCCTTGCGGTGCATAATTCCTCGTCGTGAAAAGTTGCCGCCCACTACCCTACGCGTAAACCCATGAAAAATAAAATCCAGCCGCGAAAAGCGATTGAGAAATTCCGCGAGCGCCCTCCAATGCTCGAAAATCGCCGAGGCATGCTCCGCCTGGACATGAACGAAAACATGGGATTCTGTTCGCCCAAAGTGAGTGCAGCTTTGCGCGGACTGAGCAGCGAAGAGATCGCGATGTATCCGGAGAAGGAGAATGCGACAGCGCGCATCGCACGGTTTTTTGGAGTGAGCCCGCAGGAGCTAGTTCTCGCCGCCGGTATTGACGATGGTCTGCGACTGATTGCGGATGTGTTCATAGAGCGCGGACGCACGGTGCTGCTGGTCGAGCCTACATTTCCGATGTATCGCTTTCATGCGGAGCAGCGCGAGGCGCGTATCCATTCGGTTTTTTGCGATGATGATATGCAGTTTCCGCTCGATGAAGTGCTGCGCGCATTGAAGCGCGGACCCGAAGTGTTCTTCCTCGCGAATCCGAATAATCCGACGGGCGCGCTGCTCCACAAACGAACGCTTCAGAAAATTCTGAATGCTGTGAG
The DNA here is from genome assembly GCA_035264005.1 of Candidatus Acidiferrales bacterium. Classification (GTDB taxonomy): domain Bacteria; phylum Acidobacteriota; class Terriglobia; order Acidiferrales; family UBA7541; genus DAHUXN01. The sequence goes on along the minus strand of DATFQU010000061.1, from coordinate 23,730 downwards.
CGGAACGCTGGTGGTGGTGGACGAAGCGTACTTCGAGTTCTCTGGCGTGAGTGTGCTGCCGTGGATTCGGCGGCGAAAGAATCTGGTCGTGACGCGGACCTTCTCAAAGGCTGCGGGACTGGCAGGATTGCGAATCGGATGTTTGTTCGCGCATCGCGAAACGGCAAACTTCTTGAAGCGGGCGCAGGCGCCGTTTCCGATTGGAGTTGCTCCACTGGCGGCGGCGGAAGCGGCGCTGAAGGACGGCGCATTTACACAGCGCGCCGCGGCGGAGATTATCCGCGGCAGGGAAATCCTCGCCGCAGGATTGCATGAGCTGGGCGTGCGCGTGTTTCCGAGCGCGGCAAATTTCGTGCTGGTGGATTTTGGTATTCGCGACCCAAGAATCATCCATGCGCTGGCGAAGCGCGGAATTTTGATACGTGATCAGACTGTGGCCGTCGGGCGCCCGGGATTTGCGAGAATCACGGCAGGGAAGCCAGAGCAGATGCAGAGATTTCTGCGCGAGTTGCAGAAACTACTTTGAGCCTGCAGCGCGACGGCCGATCTCACGATCTTTTTTCGCATGGCTGGATTCGCTGGCCGCAGCGACGTCTCGCGCGCCGGTGCGGGCGAGGATTTCCTTCGCTGTTTTAACCTGGGCGATGGAATCACAGTAGACGGAGAAGAGAATTCCGCCTTTTTGCAGACGTCCTTCGTAGAGTTTGGCTTCGTATTCAGGAATGCCGAGGCCGATCAGCGCTCCCGTGAAACCTCCAACTGCTCCGCCGACGCCGATGCCTGCGAGAGCTCCGATGAGCGGGCCAGAAGCGAGAAAGGGACCGACGCCGGGAACGGCCAGGGCGCCCAAGCCCGCAAGCAGGCCGAGCGCGCCACCGATGGTGGCGCCTGATGCGGCTCCTGCGGAAGCGGCTTCGGGAGCCTTGGTAGATTTCTCCACGGCGACGTTGGTGGCGTTAGCGAGATTCTCCGGCAGAAGGACGGAGAGATCCGCCGGAGAGAATCCGAAATTGATCAGTTCGTCGGCGGCCTGCTCGCATTCATCGCGAGTTGCGTAAATACCGAAGACCGCGATCTTTTTGTCAGCCATGGGGCCCCCTTCAATGAAATTGAAATTGCTAACGACGCGAGCGCAATCGCGCAGGAGCATTTTTTATAGAGAAGACGATGTTACGAGCGGGGAAACGAAAAGCGTATCGGGCAAAGAGCCGAGCCTTACACGTTGTTTGCAGTACGGAATGTAGTTGAGTACGGAGCGCGTGCGGCGGAGTTTTTCACGAACGAATGGCGTGTTAACCTGATGGCCGTGCCCGGGTGGCGGAATGGCATACGCAGGGGACTTAAAATCCTCGGACCGTAAAAGGTCGTGCGGGTTCGACTCCCGCCCCGGGCACCAAACTGTGCAAATAGCCTTCAGACCGAAAATGGCACGGACGGAACCTGACGGATCACCGCCGATTCCGTAGGCCCGTTTGCGGTGAAGTTATTGAGCGGCCGCAGCGGGCGCGGCTGTTGACTCCGGCTTGACGTAAGTATCGAACCAGCGAAGCATCTCCCAAATCATGTGTTCGATGGATTCGCGCGCCTGGTAGCCGTGCGCTTCGTCGGGCAATTGGACGTACCGCACGGACGCGCCATTTCCCTTGAGCGCCATGTACATGCGTTCGGATTGAATGGGAAATGTGCCGGAATTGTTGTCCGCCATGCCGTGAATCAGCAAGATGGGCGCGTGGAGTTTGTTCGCGAACATAAAGGGCGACATTTTGAAATAAATGTCGGAGGCGTCCCAGAAGGAGCGGCGTTCATTTTGGAAACCGAACGGCGTGAGAGTGCGATTGTAAGCGCCGCTGCGGGCTACTCCGGCTCGAAATAAGTCGGAGTGGGCGAGCAGATTCGCGGTCATGAAGGCGCCGTAACTGTGTCCGCCGACGCCGACGCGATTGGGATCGACGATGCCCATATCTGCAGCCTTGTCGATGGCGGCTTTGGCGCTGGAGACGATTTGATCGACGTAAGTGTCATTCGCGGTGCGCGGCGGGCCGATGACGGGCATGGTTGGACCATCGAGGACGACGTAGCCATCCAGCAGATACCACAGCGATGACAGGCCCGTAAATTCGGTGAAGCGATTCGGCGAGCCCTCGACTTCGCCGGCGACTTGTGCGTTTGTGTATTCGCGAGGATAAGCCCAAACGACAGCGGGGTAGCGCTGGCCCTCTTTGTAATCGAGCGGAAGGTAAACGGTCATGGAAAGAGGCACGCCGTCGGCGCGTGTGTAAGTGACGAGTTGCTTGTGGATATTGCGCAATTGCGGAGTCGGGTCGGCATAATGCGAAAGCGGCTGCGCGGAGTCGTCTCCGGCGGTACGTAGGAAATAATTGGGAGGATCAGTCGTTGTTTCGTGGTGCGTGATGAACTTCGAGCCGTCGGGCGAGGCCAGGGCCACGACCGTTTCGTAGCTTTTCTCGTCGCAATGGAACAGCCGGTCGGATTGCAAGGTTTGTGTGTTGAAACGATCGAGGAAGGGATGGTCGCCTTCAGGAGAAGCGCCTTCACCCGCGAGGAAAATGTTGTCGCCCTGTTGCATGATTGCCTCATGCCCGTTCGGAAGCAGGTGCGAGACTGGCAGGCCGGGATTTTTGTAGCGTTCGGCTTCGTTCATTTCCCATGCGAGGCGAGGTTTGGCCGACGGATTCTCCGGATTCAGAAACCAAGTGCGTTCCCAAGAGCGGCTGCGATCGAGTTCGCTGACGATTGCAAAATCGCCGCGTTCGCCCCAGGAAACTCCCATGAGGCGGTATTGCATTTCCGTGAGTTCGGATGGTTCGGAAGAGAAGGGCGCTGAAATCCACATAATTTTGTCGCGATGGTCGGCTTTCGCGCGCGGATTGCCGCCATCGAGCGCCTCCACCCAGACGAGCGTCGCAGGCGCGCTCGGCTGCCACTGATAACCGCGCGGGCCGGTGGCGACGCCGCCGATGGGTATCGTTTCCTGGAGCGGCACGTCAGTGACGCTGTAAGCGACGTGACCGGTGCGGTCCCACACTTCTACTTTGTGCGCAAAATCTTCAAACGTGCGGACGTAAGAATACGGATGATGAATGCGCGAGACGAGAATGAATCGGCCGTTTGGCGCGAGTTCCGCGGTTTCGTAAATTCCGGGCTTGCCTATGGGAGTGGCTTTATCGGTGGCGATGTCGATGAATGCGAGCTGCGATGTTGCATAGTGATCGAAAAGCTGTTCGTCACGCGGGCTCGCGAGCAAGTCTTCAAATGTTGGAGCGGGCGCGGCCTTGCCAAAACTTTCCTGAATAATGGGCCCTTCAGGAATGCTCGGCGCAGCAGGCGCGGAGCCGTAACTCGCAGGAACTGTACGGCAAAGCAGTTCGCGGCTATTGGGCGCCCACGAGCAAGGTCCACTGGCGCGCGGAGATTGCGAAACGAGAGTTGAGTTGAGCGCGACACCCGCGACGCGATGAATCGCGCCAGTGACCGCGGTGCCAATCCATAACTCGACCGACTTGTTGGCAGTCACGGTGAGGAAGAAATGTTTGCCATCAGGAGCCCATTCCGGACGCCCAAAGCCTTCGCCCGCTGAAAATGTGATCGAGCGCGCGTGACCGTCGGAGGCTCGGACGATCGAGAGATGTATCAGGCGCGGCGGGTCGTGCTGGCCAAAATTGGCCGGGTCCATGCGAACGCCCGCGATGCGCAGCATTGGCCGGGCGAGTTCGGCAATGGGCGGGTAGCGCACCGGCTCCGCGAGCAGAATTTCGTCACCTTGCGGGCTGACGAAAGCCATTGGAGGCGCGGGCGCAAGCAGGACGTCGACGATTTCCTTCGACGGTTTCTGATAGGCGCTTTGCGCGAAGAGGCTCGGCGCGGCGACGAACAAGGCGAGGGCAAGCCAGCCCACATTTCGATTCAGATGGCAGACGAAACTGCGGCGGTTGAAGGATGCCATAACGCCTCCAGGAAAAATGTCACACGCGAAAAACACCACACCCCATTAACTGCACGTACAGACGCGGGAGACGTGCTGCGCGTTTCACGGGTGGTGTCGTCCCGCCACATGGCCGAACACGCGTCATTATTCGTTCATTTTTCGGCGAGAATGCTATATAAAGGCAATTCTTTTGTGCGGCTCTAGCAGGGAACCGTGTGCTTACAGATTCCTGGCGCGAAGCATCGCGGAGACTGAGTCGCCGGCAATTTTCTGGTGTTTCCTTTTCGAGTTTCATGATTTTCAGGAGGATGTGCATGCGATCAAGGATGCGTGTTCGTTGCATGGTTTTTGTTGCGATGATGATCGGCGCACTGGCGGCCTGCGTTCCAGCGAAGGCGCAGACGCTGACGAAGGATTCGCTTTCCGGACTGCGCTGGCGGCTGATCGGGCCGTTTCGCGGAGGGCGCGCGGAGGCGGTTACCGGAGTGGCGGGCAATCCCAATGTTTTTTATTTCGGCGCCGTTGCGGGAGGCGTTTGGAAGACGACCGATGCGGGGATTTCCTGGTTGCCGCTGTTTGAGCATCAGGCGGTGTCGTCGATCGGTGCGATTGCCGTGGACCCGCACGATCCGAATGTGATTTACGTCGGCACGGGAGAGCCTTGTCTGCGCGGCGATATTTCTTACGGAGATGGAATGTACAAGTCCGTCGACGGCGGCAAAACGTGGACGCACATCGGCCTCGAAGACACGCGGCACATTGCGAAAATCCTCGTCGATCCGCACGATTCGAATATTGTTTTTGTGGCGGCGATTGGGCATGCCTATGGCCCGAACGAGCAGCGCGGAGTTTTCCGCTCGAACGACGGCGGAAAAACGTGGCAGAAAATCTTGTACAAGGATGACAAGACTGGCGCGGTTGACCTGACGTTCGCAGCGGACAATTCGCACACGCTCTATGCCGCGATGTATCAGGAAGTGCGGACGCCGTGGAGCTTCTCGGGCGGTGGACCCGGTAGCGGAATCTACAAGTCCACGGATAGCGGAACGACCTGGAAGCATCTGGAAGGGAACGGACTGCCCGAGGGTGTGCTTGGTCGCATCGGCATCGCCGTCGGCGCGAATGGCGAGCGCGTTTACGCGTTGATTGAGGCGGATAAGCGGGGACTCTATCGTTCGGATGATGGCGGCGAGCACTGGCAATTTGTCAATGGCGATCACGATTACACGCAGCGTGCATGGTATTTCATGCACATTTTCGCGGATCCGAAAGAGACAGATACTGTTTACATTCTCAACACGGGAATGTACCGCTCGACGGACGGCGGCGAAACGTTCAAAGGCATCAATGCGCCGCACGGAGACCGTCACGACCTGTGGATCGATCCTACGAATACAGATCGCATGATTGAAAGCGACGACGGCGGCGCGACGATTTCAGAGGACGGCGGAAAATCGTGGTCGTCCGAGGATACCGAGCCGACCGCGGAGTTTTATCACGTGGCGACGGATGATCGGTTCAACTATTACGTGTATGGCGCGCAGCAGGACAACAGCACGGTGGCCATTGCGAGCCGCACGGACTCCGGCGTGATTGATGAAACGGATTGGTACGACGTTGGCGGCGGTGAAAGCGGATTTGTGCTGCCTGATCCGAAGGAACCAAGCGTCGTTTACGCTGGCTCTTACAGCGGGCTGATTACTCGCTACGACAAAGCCAATGGCCAGGAGCAGGATATTTCACCGTGGCCACTCAATCCGATGGGACACGGCGCGATCGACACGAAGTACCGCTTCCAATGGACCGCGCCGATTGAGATGTCGCCGTACGACTCGCATACGATTTACTTTGGCGCGCAAGTTCTGTTCAAGAGTACGGACCAGGGGCAAAGCTGGACGATTATCAGTTCTGATCTGACGCGGAATGACAAAAGCAAGCAAGGTTCCGCTGGCGGCCCGCTCGAGCAGGACAACACGAGCGTGGAATACTACGACACGCTCTTTGCGGTTGCCGAATCGCCTGTGCAACGCGGCTTGATCTGGGTGGGCAGCGACGACGGGCTGGTGCACGTCACGCGCGATGACGGCAAGAACTGGACGGACGTGACGCCCAAGGATATTCCCGCATGGAGCCGCATCGATCTAATCGATCCGTCGCCTTACGATGCCGGAACTGCGTACATGGCGGCCGACCGCAGCCGCTGGGATGATTTCCACCCGTATCTCTACAAAACAACCGACTATGGACAAACGTGGACGAAAATCACGGATGGATTGCCGGATAATGTTTTCACGCACGCGATTCACGAAGACACGGTGCGCAAAGGATTGCTTTTCGCGGGAACGGAAACGGGGATTTGGGTTTCCTTCGACGATGGAGCGAAGTGGCAGTCACTGCAACTTGAGTTGCCGACGGTGCCCGTGCATGACATCACAACTCACGGCAACGATTTGATCATCGCCACGCACGGGCGTTCGTTCTGGATCCTCGATGACATTTCGCCATTGCGCCAGATGACTGCCGAAGTGGCGAATGAGGATACGCATCTGTTCAAGCCCGAAACAGCATATCGATTCCGCGGCGTTGGATTCCGGCTGCCGGGCGGCGTCGCTGCGGGTGAAAATCCTCCGTCGGGAGCGATCATCGATTACATACTGAAGACTGCGCCGAAGGATGCCATCACGCTTCAGATTCTGGATTCGAAAGGCAAGCTGGTGCGCAAGTACTCCAGCAAGAATGAGCACGGGGCTGCGCCTTCCCCGTTTGAAGCATTCTTCGGAGGCGGGGGCGCAACTCTTCCGGCGAAAGCGGGCATGAACCGATTCGAGTGGGATTTGCGCTACGAAGCGCCGGCGCGCGTTCCCGGCGCTGTGGCCTGGGGCGGATTCGAGCATGGGCCGTTTGCCGTTCCGGGCGATTATCAGGTGAAGCTTACCGTAGCGGGGCATGACTACACGGCTCCGCTGCACGTGCAAGAGGACCCGCGCATTCATGTTTCCGTGGATGACCTGCAGAAGCAGTTCGATTTCAGCCAGCAGATCAACGCGCGCATTACGGCGGCGCATGATGCGGTGAATCAGATACGCGAAATGCATACGCAATTGGAGGCGCTGGAAAAGCAGCTTGCCGGAAATGATAAAGCAAAAGCCGCGGATGATGCCGCCAAGGAACTCGACAAGAAGCTTGCAGCTGTGGAAGACGCGCTGATTCAGCCGAAGTCGACATCTGGCGAAGATCCACTGAACTATCCGGTCATGATCGCCGATCAGATGCTGGCGCTGACCAGCACGGTCGACAGCGCGGACACGGCTCCGACGCAGAGCGCTCGCGACGTGTTTGACCTGCTGAATAAGCAACTCGACGCACAGCTGGATACGTATCGCCAGTTGAAAGAGAAAGATCTGGTCGAGCTGAACCATCAGATTCGCAACGCGAACGTTCCGGCAATCGGCGTGGTTCCGCCGGCGAGCGCTGCGTCGAATCAAAGCTCGATGTAAGAATCACAGAAACCGGTGGCCACACAATTCGAGGGTGAGTCACGCGGCTTGCCTTTCGGCATTGCGCTTGAGACCTTTTTGCCGTCTGTCGTATGATTTTTCAAACATGGAAGAACAGAAAAAACCAATCTGGCAGCCAGTAACGCACTGGATTGGTTCGGGCGCGGGGTGGCTGCTTGACCGCGTGGTGAAAGTGCTGGCGGCGACGGGAATCACGCCAAACGTTCTGACCGTTGTCGGAATGGTGGTGAACGTCTGGGCGGCGGTGCTTTTTGCGTATGGCTCGTTTCGCAGTGCGGCGGCAGTCCTTTTTCTCGCGGGATTTCTCGACATGGCGGATGGTCAAGTGGCGCGACGCGTGGGCCGTACTACTGCATTCGGCGCTTTCTTGGACTCGACGCTCGACCGTTACTCGGACTTGGGCCTGTACATGGGCCTTGTTGTCCATTACACGTTGATCAGCCGGCCGTTCTACATGGGTCTAGCTGCGGTCGCGATGGCCAGCTCGTTCATGGTGAGCTACTCGCGAGCGCGTGCCGAATCGCTGATTCCGCTCTGCAAAGTCGGTTTCATGGAGCGGCCCGAACGGCTCGTGCTGCTGATCATTGGCGGAGCGTTTTGGAGAATGGCGCCGGTGCTTTGGGTCATCGCGGTTTTCTCCACGCTGACTGTAATTCATCGCATTGTTTTTACGTGGCAGGAGATTCGCGCGGGGCGTTTGATTCCCGGCAACCGCGAGATTTTTTGATCAGGCCTTCACTTTTTCGGGAGAGCCGCTTCGAGCAGCAGCTTCCTGCAATTGCGCGATGTGTTCTTCGACGGGTGCGGCCACGATGGCATGAACGCGCTCTCTTAATTCGGCCGCGTCTTCCTTCGGCATACCTTTTGTCTCGATCGTATCGTGCAAATACACAATGATTTTTCCCGGATTGAGCATCCAGTGGCCGGTGCGATGAAATTCGTATGAGCCGACGATGCTCATCGGCACAATAGGAATGGCGAAACGAACCGCGAGGCGAAAAACACCTTTCTGGAACGGTCCAACGTGGCCGTCGCGCGTGCGTGAGCCTTCCGCGAACGCGATCAGGCTAATACCGGACGCAAACGCCAGCTCGGCCTTTCGTGTCATTTCCGCCATGGCCTCGCGGCTCCGATTATTTTCGTCGGGCACGGGAATGTTTCCGAAGCGGCCCATCATCCAGCCGTAGGCCGGAACCTTAAAATGAGAAGCGAGCTCGAATCCGCGGACGAATTGCGGAATCGCAGAATAAATCACGAAGGGATCGAAGATGTTGACGTGATTGCAGACGAAGAGGCTGGTGCGTCGCGCATCGAATCCGCTGGAACGTTGCGCTTTGAACTTCACGCCAGCGAGCCGCAGAATATTGCGGAAGAAAATCCGCTGCGCGCGGTCGTTCTTGCGCGGATCAACGATTGCTCCCAGGCCCACCAGCAGCGTGCATACAACAAAAAAATGCACGCCGCTAATTGCCCACAGCGCAAGCGAGCGCGCTTTTAGATATGCCGCTCTCATACGATGACGTCCAGCGCGCTGGGCAGAACGCTTAGGCGCTCGCACTTCAGGCGCAAACTTTCGCCGTCGATCATCGCGTTCACCGCTTCGTCGAGCGAGAATTCTACTTCTCGAACGGCCGCGCGCGACGCAAGCGGATGACTGATATGGGTGCCATCGAAGAGCGCGGCGAAATTTCGAAGCAGGCCGATGCGGCCAATCGGCCCCCAGCGAACATATTCGATCAGGCCATCGGATGAATCGGCATTTGGCGAGATCATCATGTTGCCGCCAGTGAATTTCGTGTTGCTGAACGCGAGAAACAAGCACGGCCGCCGGTCGAACTCAGGTGCGCCGTCTGCGCGAAGCGGAAAGGCGCGGCGGTCCAGGCGCGCCAGGCACGCGAGCACGCTGATCGCATATCCTGTGTATCCAAAGCCTTTGAGGTGACGGTTAGCAAATTCGGCAGCGTCGGCGGCAAAACCGAGCGTTAGCAAGTTGATGTAGTAGAGATCGCCAGTCGAATGATGAAGACGGATCACGTCGCACGTTCGTTTTTCGCCGTTTAGGAGTGACTGAACGAGTGCATCCGTGCTGTTCGAAGCCTGCTGCGGGTGAAAGTCGCGCAAAAACGAATTTCCCGTGCCCAGCGGCAGAAAAGCGAGAGCGCAACGATTTTCCGGCGACGCGGCTGCGAGCGGAAAAATCCCGTTTACGATTTCGTACGACGTGCCGTCGCCGCCCACGGCCAGAAAATCGCGTTCGCCGGCCTTGTGCGCATCGCGAGCCAGACGCGTCGCGTCGCCGGAGGCGCGGGTTTCCGCAACTTCGACTTCGACTCCAGCGGAGCGCAAACGCTCCAGCGCGGCGGGCGCGAGCTTCGCGCAGCGCCCTCCACCGGCTGCCGGGTTTACGATCGCGAAAAAGTGTTTCGGTGCCATGAGCGTTTCAAACTATCAAAGCAAAATCATCGCTGAGCGATCCGTTTCGGCGCGGATCTCTTCGGCAAGAGCCTCGCGCTTGATCTTCATCGACGCGGTACGCGGGAAATCGCGAGTCCAAAGCAAATATCCGCCGATTCTCTTGAAATCGGGCAATTGGCGGTTGCGCTCGACGATCTGAAAGCACAAGTCATTCGCATCCTTTGCGGCATCATCCACGCGAGCGACGAATACGAGTTGCTCACCGGTCATCGTTCGCTGGGGCCAAATAAAATTCGCCGCGAAGACGCAGAATTCTTTCACGTTCAACGAGTCGAATGCATTTTCTATGTCTTCCGGATAAACATTCTTTCCGCCCTCGGTGACGATCATGTTCTTCTTACGGCCAAGCAAGTGCAGATGTCCACCTGCATCCAGTTTGCCGAGGTCGCCGGTCATCAGCCAGCCATCGACAATCGTCGCAGCAGTCATTTCCGGGTCGTCGAGATAATGCGACATGATCGTTTTTCCGCGCGCCGCAACTTCGCCGACGCCGTCCTCGCCGGGATTCACGATGCGAACTTCCGTACCGGGCAATGCCTTGCCCACGGTGTCCGCGCGAAACGGCTTGAAGTCATTCACCGTAATCACCGTGCCGGCTTCTGTCAGACCGTATCCATTTCCGACGGGAACGCCGAGATCGTACAGAAATTGCAGAGTCGCAGGCTCGGTGAAGGCGCCGCCGACGAACATCGCGCGCAATTCGCCGCCAAAGGCTTGGTGTACGCTGCGCAAGAGCAACCTGCTGATCCAAAGACGCGGGCGGCCGCGCGTAAGTGCGCGATTTGTGCCAATGAGGCGATCGAGCACTTTGCGTTTTTTTGGTGGCAGCGCAGCAAAGCGATCGCGCAAGCCGCGCTCGAGATTCTTAAGAATCATCGGCACCACAGTGATGTACGTGATGTGGTAGCGCGTGAACGCTTCGCGGATGAATTCGGGTCGCAGCGTCCGCAGATGCACAACCGTCGCACCGCAAATGAATGGGCCGATGAATCCAATCATGAAATCGATGGCGTGATTTGTCGGAAGAATGCTGAGGTAGCGCACGCCCGGCCAGAACGGAAACAGCGAAGCAAGCGACTGGCACTGCTCGAGATAATTCTCGTGCGTCATCACGCAGCCCTTCGGCCTGCCTCCCGTGCCCGACGAATACACAATGCACGCCCAATCGCCGCGCTGGCGCTCGACGAAAGCTGGCTCGCGTTCGCTGCGAAATTCCTCCCAGCGTTTCGCGCCGCACAATTCGGCGTTGGCAGGCGCTTCCGTGACGATTACCGTTTTCGTCTGTAGACTTGCAAAGCTAGAATCTTGCGTGATTGCGCGCCACAAATGGTATTCGACGACGAGGAATTCCGCCTTCGAATGCGCCAAGAGTTGCAGATGCTCGCGCGCCGTGAGTTTGTAGTCGAGCGGAACCAGCACGCCGCCGCCATAGAAAATCGCGTACGCGGAAATCAGCCATTTCGACTGATTGGTCATAATGATCGCCGCGCGCGTTCCTGCGCCAAGTCCGGCATCCTGCAACGTGCGCGCCAACGGCAGCGCCTTTTCTTTGAATTGGCGATAGGTGAGCCGGCAATTCTCGCGTTCGCGGTCGGCTTCGATCAGGCAGATTTCATTGGGCCAGCGTTCGAGCGCGGCGCGCAGGGCTGCGCCCAGCGAGGAATACTCGGGAAGGTCAAGCATCACAAGCGCGCATGAATGCGCGCGGCCAGAGTGCGGAAATCCGTAACGCCTTGAAGTTCGTAATCGGGAAGCTCAATGTGGAAGTGGTTTTCAATTCGCGAAAGCAGCGCCAGCGCTTGGAGGCTGTCGATTCCGAGCTTCTTGAAGAAATCGTCGCCAGGCGCAAGCTCGGCGCGCGGCACTTTGAAGTGCCCGGCCGCCAGTTGCAGAACTTCGTCAGTCACTTCCTGAAGTGATGGCATAGTTTTGCTTTCTTGAACGTACGCACTACACGCAGCATCGCGCGCAGAAATTATAATGCGACGACGGCCAGTTATTTCAAATACTGGTTCAGCCATCCGATCCAGCGCGTCATTACGTCCTCGCGATGAACCGGGTCGCCAGGGAAATGGCCTGCGACCGGATACGCGAAAAACTGGGTCGTCACGCCGTTGTCTTTCAGCGCGTGATACATCTGGAACGACTGCGTAATCGGCACGCGAAAGTCGCCGACGTCGCAGAGAATCAGCGTCGGCGTCTTGATTTGCGCCGCGTATGTGATCGGCGATTCATCGCGATAGATTTTCCAGTTGTCGCCGACCCACGGCGAGCCGCCCATTGAAGCATAGTCCGTGCGATTGCCATCGGAGAGTGCGGCTTCGGCGGCCAAATCGTTTACCGCAGCCCCAGAAACCGCGGCTTTCCAGATGTGGTAGTGGCCAATCATCCACGAAGTCATGTAGCCGCCATACGACCATCCGGAAACACCGATCTTGTCCGTGTCAACGACACCCATTTTCTCTACGGCAGTTACGCCCGCCATCACATCGCGGCCCGGCCCATCGCCCGCATCGCGATAAATCGCCCGCTGGTAGGCGTTGCCGAGATTGTCGCTGCCGCGATAGTTCGGCTGAAAAACCAAATATCCTTGCGCCGCGATCAGCTGGCCGAGGACGTCGAAGCCGATTGTAGAACTTGCCTGCGGTCCGCCATGAATCAAAAGCACAAGCGGATATTTGTTGCCGCTGGAAAACCCGGGAGGATAGTCGAGGATTCCATCTTCGTGAAAACCGTTCGGTCCCTGCCATTCCATAGGCGTGACCTTCGCGAGCCCATAGGATGAAATCCAATCGTTGTAGTTCGTGAGTTTGCGCGGCTCCGCATCGGTGGAATCCATGTAGTAAAGTTCTGTGGGATGGCCAGCCGAACTCCCGGCGAAAGCTACGTCGCCCTTGGGACCAACGATTGCGTCGACCCAAAAACTCCAGGATGGTTCCAGATCGCCCAGATTCAACTTCTTCGATTGGCCGTCGAGGCTGACCCGCCACATCGAAGTGCCTGTTCCATCGTGTCCGCTGACGAGAAGGGATTTGCCGTCCGGCATCCAGATCGCCCGCTGAATATCCCGATCAATCGAACGCGTCACGTCTGTCCCTTCCCCACCGTTCGTCGGCGAAACGAAAATTTCCACCTGATTATTTGCGTCGCCGTCTTTGTTATACCAATACGCGACCTGCGACCCATCGGGCGAAAGCACGCCTGCGCTTTCGAGTTTTTCATGCGATGTCAGCTTGCGCGTCTTGCCGGTATCAACATCCAGCATCTGCAATGTCGTTTGGTCGCCGTCGCCCGGTTCGGCGGTTTCCTGCTTCGTGATTAAGAGCGATTTGCCATCCGGCGTCCATGACAGCGGTGATGATGGCGGCGAGGGAGGAAACACAATCGGCAGGCTCCATTTACCGGAGGTCACGCGCTTTGCCTCGCCGCCGTCGGACGATACCAACCACACATGCGACGATTGAGCCGCCGCCGTCTCCAGGAAATCGGTGTCGCCGACTTCAAAGGAGTCGTGATGCGCTTCAATCGCTTTCTTGTCGACAGGATCCGGCGTTACGTAAGCGATCATTGCTCCGTCGGGACGCCAAGCGAATTGCTCGATTCCGTCCGGCGCGTCCGTGATTTTCCTAGCGTCGCCGCCGTCCATGCGCAATACGAAAACTTGCGGCGCAGCGTCTTTGCCCTCGCCGGCTGCGGCGACGAAAGCGAGGCGGTCCCCGTTCGGAGACCATCGCGGCGAACTCGCATGTTTGTGTCCCGAGGTCATCACCCGCTGTGCGCCGGTCGCCATGTCGACGAGCACAATCTCGGTGTCAGTGCCGTCGTCCTTCATGTTGATACGGCCAACGACGACGGCGATCGATTTGTCGTTGGGCGAAATTTGCGGGTCGGAGACGCTGACGAGCTTTTCCGTGTCGGACACCTGGAAGGTTTTCTGCTGTGCCTGGATACTGCACACGCCTGCGAAGAAAATCGCAACAAAACACGCCAAAATCGCCATGGGCCGGAGCGGTCGGTGCTGGGTCGTGGGCATTTTTATCCTCTCCTCGGCTAAGTTTTTCTCAAGGCAGATAGGGCATTGCATCCGCGCTGGTCACAAATTTCCTTAATCCTTCTTCCACAGCAGGCCGGCTGAACAGTTGGCAAAAAACGTCAATCTCGCGCCGCAGTTCCTCGTACGGTATCGGCTTGATGAATCGCTTCGCGGCGACCGTTGTGTCACGGTCGAACTTGCAGATTTGCGCCGCAGTCATTCGCGCGACCGCGAGCGCTTCGCCCTCCGCTGTCACCTGGCTGACCAATCCCGCGGCCTGAGCCTTCACCGCATTAAAGCTGCGTCCCGTAAGAAGCATGTCCCGGATAACTGCGTTTCCGATGTCGCGCCTCAGCCGCGGTATTCCGCCGAATCCGGGAATCAAACCCAGCCGCAACTCCGGAAAGCAAAACCGAGCGCTCTTGTCGGCGATAATTAGATCGCACGCCAGCGCCAGCTCCAGCCCGCCGCCAAAGGTGACGCCATGCGGAGCCGCGATCGTGGTCACCGGCGTGCCGTCGATTGTATTCAGCACCCGATGGATGCGCAGCAGAAAGTCGCGCACGCCCGCGATTCTTTCTCCAGCGGAAAGCCCTTGTGAGCGCTCGTAGAGTTCACGCAAATCGGCGCCAGCGCTGAAGCCTGCGGCAAGCCCGCTATAAATAATGAGCGCGCCATAGCTCTTGCCGGCGTCTTCGAACGCCTCCGCAAAAGCCTCCAATTCGTCCAGCATTGCAGAGCCGATCTCGTTGCCCGGCTCGCGATGCAGTTTCATTTCGATCACGCCGGCGTCGGCGCTCCACGAGAGCGTCTTGCCCTGAAAACTTTTCATGCGCTCCGCTTTCGATACAGTTGTTCGATCTCGGTTGCAAACTTTGCGGCGACGGCGTCGCGCTTGAGTTTACCATTGGCCGTCAGCATTCCGCTCTCTATCGTGAATGGCTCGGCAACACGATGAAATCCCCGAATCTGGCGGTAATGCGGCAGCCCCGCATTCACTTTTTCCAACACGCCCGCGACTCCCGCGTCCGTCACGCCGGAATTTGCCGCCACTAGGGCAACCAGATAGCTGCGTCCATTGCCCGAGAGCATCACTTGCCCGCTGGGCAGATGGTTCGCCAGTTCTTCTTCCAGCGGTTCGGGCGCGATGTTGTGGCCCGAGTTCAAGATGATCAGATTCTTGATGCGCCCGGTAATTTTCCAATTCCCACGCGCGTTCATTTCACCCTGGTCGCCCGTATGGAACCAGCCATCGCGCGAGACTTTTTCCGTTTCTTCGGGGCGGTTCCAGTAACTCGAAAATACATTCGGCCCGCGCACCAGAATCTCCTGATTTTCTCCAAGCGTCATTTCGATACCCGGAATCGCCGCGCCCACGTACCCTGGCTCAACGTGCTCCGGATCGTCGAGCGTGCAAATCGCCGTCGTTTCCGTGAGCCCGTAAGCCTGCAATACCGAAATGCCCAGCATCATGAAGAATTTCTGTGTTTCAACCGCAAGCGGCGCCGAGCCGCAAATCAGCGCCTTCAGATTCGGTCCCAATCCCTTGCGAATTGTGGGGAATATGAGCCTTTTCGCGAGCATGAGCGCCGCGCGGTCGGAAAAACTTGCGCGACTCGGCCAGTCCGCGAAGTAAGCTCGCTCTGCTTTCTCAAAAATCGACGCAATCCAACCGCCCTTTCCGCGAGTGTTCTCTTCGATCTTCGCGCGCACGCGTTCGAGCAGCGTCGGCACGTTCAAAAAATAATTCGGCGCGGCAATCTTCATTTCGTCGGCCAGCTTCGTAATGTCGGTCGAAAGCGACATCACGCTGTTTCGCGACAGGTACGTTAGCATCGAGATCCATGAAGCCGCGAAATTCAGCGGCGTCCAGTGGAACACTTGATCCGGCTCGCTCTGCTTGCCCATCAGCTTGTCGAGCGCCGCAGTTGTCCGCGACAACATGAAATTGATGTTCCGTTCGGTCAGCACAACTCCCTTTGCCTCGCCCGAAGTTCCCGACGTGTAGATAATCGTAGCTCTCCTAGATGGCGAGGGCGACGTATTGATGGAAGGAGCTGGCTTCGCTTCAAAAATTTCATCGAACAGAGTCGTCGTCGGCGCTTCTTGTAACGCATCGAGCAAAGAGCTTCCTAGTTCCGCGCCGTCGCAAAAAATCGCTGCGGCTCCGCTGTCACGCACCATCGCCGCCAATTCGGAGGGCGCCTGCCTCGAATAGAGCGGGACGACGATAATCCCTTTAATCATCAGCGCCAAATCCACCGCGATCCATCGAACGCTATTTGGCCCGAGCAGGGCGCAACGGTCGCCGCCGCGCAGCCGTATGCCGCGGCTCTCGATGAATTCCGCAGCCTTTGAAATCATTTGCAGCAGTTCCGCGCCGGATACCTTTACGATCTCGCTTCCGCGAATTTCCTGCACAACGGTGGCGTTTTCCGCTTTCATCAAACGGCGCAGGATATTTGAAATGAAATCTTGCGGCGCAGAAGTCATGGATCGTACTTCTCGACGAGATTGCGAAGGTTCGGGCTCAGGGAAGGCAGGTAGTCTTCCCAACTCAATTGTCCCTGGCGAAAAGGAAATTCCGGATACCGCTGCGCCACCATGCGCTCGAAATACATTCCCATTCGCGCCATCAATTGCAAATTCCGCGCCACGGTCCTGGCGATGCCGTCGCGCACGCAATCTCTTTCCCGATGAAGCCGTCGCAGCGTTTCAAAAAGTCTGTTGTCCAAATCCGTGTCGTCCACTTCCAGCAGTAAATGCCGCTGGCCGCGCTGTCCCATCAAATTTCGAATGCGTTCGTCCATCGTAATTCCCAGCGAAGCTACACCCGCGGGCATGGACGTGACGATTGCGTGATACCTCGACGAAGCCATTAGATGGCACTCGCGCAAAATGCTCACGATCTGATACATGTCGTACTCATCGGAGCAAAAAATCGGGACGCCGCCAAGTTGCGAAGACAAACGCTCACAAGCGTCGCGATCCAACATTTCCATTCCCGCGCAAACAGTAAAGACTTTATGTTCTTTGCGAAAGTTCTCCACGCCGCGCGCAAACGCCGCGATATATCGCGAGTAGTCTTCCTCCACTTTGCGGCCCGAACGGAAAAAATAAATTGAACGGTAGTGGCTCTTCTTGTACGCGCCGAAAACCCCCTTTGCGGCGGCCTTCATCACCGATGCTTTCACCGGCCACCAGAAAGGATTAATTGGACACGCGACCAGCACGGGCGTCGTGCCGTCCCATCCCGCATCGCGCAAAACTTTCTGTCCGTACTGCGGCCCCAGCGGCTCGAACGTCCACGCGGTGTCGGTTCCGAGTTCGGTCGCGATGCCGAGTTTGCCGAGCAGCTCCTGCGACTCCTCGCTTCGCGTGATCACCGTTGAGCCGCGGCAATATCGCCGGCAAAGTTTTTCTACGAGCGGGTCCATGTGCCCGGCCTCGCCGCCAAATCCGATTGATAGCCGGTTTTGCGCCGACGCCAGCCCCAGCGCACCAATCATCATCGTGGTGAGCGCGTTCGCAAATTTGCTCTTGAACATCGAGCCTTCGCAGGCCACGACGCCGTGGTATTTCGGTACTTCACGCTTCAGGAACGGAGGGAACAGATCCGGTAAATGCACCTGCCGCACTCCCTGAAAATATCCGCGCGTCAACTTGAAGTCCTGCGTCACCACCGCGAGATCGACGTTTTGTTCGCCGAGCACGCGCCGCACTTGCCGCAGAATTTCTTCGACGCGCAGGTCAGAGCCGGTATTTCGCGCGCCGCAGTAACACGCGAAAAGCAGACGCAGCTTTTCGCCGGGACGCCAAGAGTCTCCTCGACCCAGCATCCACGCAACCTTCGCCGATTCGATCGAACCGGCGACCCACGCTTCGAGAAACAGGTCCATCATCGCGAACTTCCTCGCGATGCCTCTTGCGAGGCGGGTTGTGCGATGCGGAAATCAGCTTCGCGGGGCCACGGTTTGTATGGATAGGAGAAGTTATTCTCGCGGCTGAATTTCAGCAGGGGAAAGCAGTAGTTCGAAAACGGCTCCGGCTTCTTTCCCATTTCCTTCACAACACGCGAATTATCGAACACCGTGTTCCACGTGAGGTAGGGAAGGAAAACCTTCAGCAGCGTCGCGATTTTTCCGGCTTTCCCCGCGCGCCCGGAAAGAAAATTCACCATGCCCGATGTCGATTTTTCGAGCGATGGCGCAAAAGTCGGCGGCCGCTTGCCTTGCGCGGCGGCCAGCGCTGCGGTCAATTCCTTATAAGTTTCCGAATCCGTTCCCGAAGACAAATGATAAATCTCGCGTTGCGGTGTTTCTTTCAAATGCAGTTGTGAAATCGCGCCGGCGACGTAATCAACAGGGACAATGTCTACCTTGTCATTCGGGCGGAAAGGAAGCACGGGAAGGGAAGCGAGAAAAACGAAAGCCTTCACCATGTCGAATTGATTCGTCTCTGGCCGGCGACTGTCGCCCAGCACGATGCTCGGCCGGAAAATCGTGCGTGGCACGTCGGGCAGAAGCTCGCGAATCATATGCTCGCAGAACTTCTTCGTGCGCGCGTAGGGGTCGTAATCGGACCGGTCCCACTCAATCGCTGAATCTTCCTGTACTACTTCGCTCTGCCTTTGCCCGGCAACCGCAACGGTGCTGACGTGGCTGAATCGGCGCAACCCGTGATCCGCCTTCGCGCGCATGGCCAGCTCGATCACTTGCAGCGTCCCGCGCAGATTCACATTGAGGCAGCTTTTTTCCGATTTGCGATTCAGCGACGCCGCGCAATGAATAACCGAATCCGTCGTTCGCGCGAGCGTTTTGTATTCATCGTCCTCAATCCCGAAGTTCTTGCCCGTCAAATCGCCGAGGAAAACGCGTATGCGCGAATCGAGAAGCGAACGAAAACGAGGAAAGTCCATGTGCAGTTGCAGCGACTGCCAAAGTCGCTCGCGCGCCTCCTCGGTATTCTTCGCTCGGACAAGCAAATTGAGGGGCTCGCCGCACTCTTCAAGCAGGTTCGCGACGATGTGCGCGCCAATATATCCGGTGGATCCGGTTACAAAAATAGCCATGTATTGGAATCTCAGGAGGCAGTGACGGACGCGCTCTGCGCTGTGGGGGCGTCCGGCGGTTCGCCGGTCTGCGCTGTTCCCCCGGGGCTGCGCGTTTCTCCGGCCCGGCCTTCGATGAGAGGATAACACCACTTCCGCAGCGCGGGGATGTGCAGATTGATCCAGTAATCCCACCAGTCGATAGAGCGACAATCGTAGCCGAACGTCTTTTTTTCCTGCGGTGGCAGCGCGGCGGACAATCGCTCCACGTTCATCGCTTCGAACGTATACGCGTTGTGCAAAATGAAAGGCTCGAAAAGGTTGATCAGCTTGATCACGCGTTCGAGTTCTCGCTCTCGCCGCGTGAGTGGCGCAGTCTTCAGACCAAAGCTGGAAGCGCCTCGATTGATCGCCTGCACAATCGCTTTCTGCGCCGGTGCAGAAAGTTTTTCGTAGCGTGATTTCGATACTGGAATCGCGTCGAATCGCGAGCGTAGCCAGTGATTGAATCCATCCTGCGTCCGATAGAATTTCCGGTGCGCCAGGCTGGTCAGTTCAATGGACCGCCGCATGTTGCACGGATTCGTCACGGAAGTCGCGAGCTGATATAGCGGATCGTGCCTGCGCTCGACCAGCGCGGCGCTGATGAGAGTCATTCCACGCGTTACTTCGTCCACAGGAATAATGTCCAGGCACTTCCGGGCGTTTGTAGGGAGCTGCCGGAAATAAGTTCCGAGAAGGTAGGAAAGCGAAGCCGACGTATTGACCCCTTCATTCCATCCACGAAATGGCTTTTCGAGCGAAGTTTCGACGATCGATGGCCGGACGATCGCAATCGGCAGTCCTGCACCGCGTTTTACGATGAGCGATTCCGCGAGGCCCTTTGTGTACGTGTAAGTATTCGGCCAACCGAGTTCGCGCGCCCGCTGCGTTCCCGCTTCCATCAAAGTTTGCCGCAGCCATCGCGTGCGGTTTTTGCGAACTTGATTATCGAGCGCCACGCCTTCCAGTTTCTTTGCCGCTTCTGGTTTTTCGAGGGCCGCGCGGCGCAGTGTGTCAAGCACAGCAGAACTTTCCGCGCTCGCTTCAGTCTTTCGAATCATCTCGCGCAGCGAAAGTACTTCTTTTTCCGCATCGAAATTCGCAGTGTTCACTGGAACATAATTCGGCGTCAGAGCTTCCGTGACGCGGCCGTCGCGATCGCCCGCCGCATAGCAAGTGGAGAGATGCAAGAGCGCCGCGTGGTCCGTTTTGCGCAGAAAATCAACGACATTCGCGGCCGAGTCCACGTTTGCGCTGAGCGCGTCGCGTATGTCCGGATTGAAATCCGTCAAACCGGAACTGTTTATAATCAAATCTAGACCACGAGCGAGCTTCGCGACGGTTCCTTCATCCAGTCCCAGCATCGGCTTGCTTAGATCGCCGTCGAGGACCTCGATGTGCTCAGATAGAAAGTCGGTGAACTTCGGCCCATGCCGCGTCGCTAGTTTTTCGAAAACCGGCGATTCTTCAATCGTCTTGCGAAAACGCGCCGCGGAAGTCGTTGTGCGCCGCCTGCGTACGAGAGCATAAATTTTTCCGACGTCCGGAATATCTTCGAGCAAACTGGACAGCCACACTTTTCCAATAAATCCCGTAGCACCGGCCAGCAAGATGTTTTTCCCGCGCAGGGCCTCGCGCACGGAAAATCGCCCATTTCTCTGGTCGTGAAATTGAACAATTTGAACTTTGTTTTGAACCGCGCTCCGCTCCGCGGGCCGAATCGCAGCGTCGAGAATTTCTGCGCGTTGAGCGAATCCCAGATTCTTTGCAAGTTGCTCGCGCGAGACGCGTCCATCGGGATTGCTTCCGATAAATCGCGCCAGCGGGCCGCGCGGCCGAATCACAGGCCCGAGCAAACGTCCCGTGGCAATGCCGTCGCGAAAATCCAATCGGTTGCAGACCAGGAGGTTCACGCCAAGATGTTTAGCCAGCGGAACCATCACGTGATCCAAACCCTGGCTCACGAGAACAATTTCTTCCCCGCCTTGCTGAGCGTTTTTCAGTTCATCCACTCCGGCTTGTTTCAGCGAAGGCTTGAGTTGGTATTCGAAATATTCTTCGCCAAGCAGATCCAGACGGTCGCGACTGACTCCGCGCAGCACCGTGTGGAGCAAACGCGTGGCCACCGCCCGGTTCGTTAAATAAAGAAACGGCCGCGCGATCGCGAGCGCGAGCATCGTCCCGCGGCGTCCCCAGCGCTCCAAGAATGTTTGCGCGTTCCACGTGAAAAACGCCACCGGCCGCACCGCCGTCAAATTCAGCAGACTGCCTTCGATGCGCCAAAACGTGGGATTTGGGGCAGAATTCGCCAAGGAAGGAGATGCGGCGAAGTCCAAGGAGCGTTGGGATGTGGATGACGAATTCATTGAATGAAAGCGGGCTTCAGAGGAAGAAAAAATATCATTATTGTTGGAGTTGAATCAAGGAGCTCCGACATAAATCACGTATTTTCTGCGCAATAACCATACGCGGACATTCAGCCCGTTGACTCAAAGCCTACTCGTAGCGGAGAGCGATCATGGGATCGACTTTCATCGCGCGGCGGGCGGGAATGTAGCAGGCAAGCAGAGTGACGAGCACGAGCAATACCGCGACGGCGACGAAAGTCAGCGGATCCGTCGCGCTTACGCCATACAGCAAGTCGGCCATCAAGTGCGTAAGCGCCAGCGAGGCGGCCAAGCCGATTGCGATGCCGATGACCAACAATTTCAATCCCTGGCCGAGAATTACGCGCAAGATCTCGCGGGGCTGCGCTCCGAGCGCCATGCGGATGCCAAGTTCGTGGGTGCGCTGCCCGACGGAATAGGAAATCACGCCATACAATCCAATCGAAGAAAGCAGGAGAGCAGCGCAAGCGAAGATGGCGAGCAGGAAAGTATTGAACCGGCGCGGAGCGATGGAGCTTTCGAGAACGTCCTGCAAACCGCGCACGCGCGTCAGCGGCTCCGCCGGATCGATGTCGTGCAACGCACCCTGCAATCCTGAAAGCACGCTCGCCGGCGCAACATGCGAACGCACGGCAACGTTCAAGGTGTTGCACATGCTCCTTTGCATGGCGTCCTTCTGCGAGCAGGCCGACAGATACGGCTCGTAAGTATGCGGAAGTACGGGCTGGTCGAGCGCCTCGTCCTTGACGTCGCCGACGACACCGACGACAGTCAACCAAGGATCAGTGGATTCTGCAGATCCCCATTTCACTCGCTTGCCGATGGGATCCTCGCCGGGCCAGTATCGCCTGGCCATTCCGGCGCTGATGATGAGAACGTTCGCGTTACCTTTTTCTTCTTCAGGAGCGAAGAATCTGCCGCGGATCAGCGGCACGCCCAGCGTCCGAAAATAATTCCCGAGCACGACGCTGTTTGCGCTGCTGGGGGCTTGCGCTTTTGCAGGAGTCGGATGCTCCTCGACGACGAAGATGTGATCCCAATCCATTTCGGTAGGAAGATCGGAGGCAAATCCGATGGACTCAACTCCCGGCGTGCCTTCCATGCGCTCGGTCAATTGCTGGAAAAACTCTTCTGCGCGAACGGACTGCGAATACTGCGCGGATGGAAGCGAAATGGTTGCGGTCAAGACGTTCTCGGCTCGCACCCCGGAGCTGGAGGTTTGCGCATCGATGAAGCTGCGAATCAAGAGACCGCCGCCAATGACGAGCACGAACGCGATAGCGACCTGCGCGACGACAAAGGCGCTTCGCGCGGAAGCGCTGCTCCTGCCTCCGGCGCTCGCGCGCGATTCCTGCTTGAGAATTTCGTTCACGTCAGTTCGGCTGGCTGCAAATGCAGGAGCCAGCCCGAAGAGCACGCCTGTGACAGCCGAGAGGAGCGCGGCGAAAAGAAGAACAGTGCGGTCGACTCCGATGCCCTGAACCTGAGGGATATTGGCGGGAGCGAGAGCGGCGAGCAGTTTCGTGCCCCATACGGCGGCGAACACACCAAGAGTTCCGCCAGCGAAAGCCAGCAAGATGCTCTCTGTCAGCAACTGCCGGATCACGCGGCCGCGTGCTGCGCCCAGCGCGGTGCGCATGGCCATTTCCCTGCGGCGCGCTGACGTGCGTGCGAGGAGGAGGTTGGCCACATTCGCACACGCGATCAGCAGGAGCAGGTCCACGGCTCCGAGAAGCAGGTACAGGAGCGTTTGCACATCGCTGACGACAACTTCACGTAAAGGCGTGACGACAAGATCCAATTCGATCTTCATGGTGGGAGGAAGGCCCCACGTTTTGAGAACGTCCGCAGCAACCACATTCATGTCGGATTGCGCCCGCGCGGGCGTAACGCCCGCTTTCAGTCGTCCAACAACGCCCCAGTCGAAATTGTCGCCGAGGTCGGTCAACTCGTCGTGGGAGAGCGCCATCGGAATCCAGAGGTCCGCCGTTCCGTACCACGACAAGCCGCGCGGAGGAAACTCGAACGCCTGCGGCATCACGCCGATGATGGTGTACGAATACCCATTGAGCGTGATCGAACGGCCAACAGCGCTCGGGTCGCCGCCGAAGCGCCGTTGCCACAATCCATAACTGAGAACGGTGACGAAATGGCCGGGCTGATCTTCTCCGTCTTGAAAAATGCGGCCGACGGCAGGGGAGGCATCCAGCAATGGGAATAAATTTGCCGAAATGCGGGCGATGGAGACTCGCTCCGGTGTGCCGCTGCCCGAAAGATTC
>DATFQU010000060.1:0-2097 GCA_035264005.1 Candidatus Acidiferrales bacterium | reverse complement strand
GACGCGAAAAATCCAGGAGTGATCGCGATCGGTTGGCGCGCCAGTTTCTTTGCGCCTTGTTGAGCGGCAGCGCTGCCGCCGAGCAGAAACACAATGAGACACAGGTACACTGAGCCTTTTGCCATGTTGATCTGTCTCCTTCTCACCGAATCGGGCCGGGGGCGCACCGACGATGTGTGCATAACTCTGCCTTCTCGTTCCCCAAAAGTCAATTCACCGTCGGCCTATCGAGATAGCCGGAACGCACCTGCTTTTGCGGGTGCCCCACGCTCGTGTTTGGAGCGTGGGTGTGTCTCCGCTCGAATTTTCCTTCCGTCATTTCGTGAGCCTTCCTCGCAACGAATACTTGTATCGCGCGCCGCTTGGTATGAAACTGGTATGCTCATCTTCGAACCTGAATCATCAGGAGGAACATTGTCGCCATTGCACATTCCCGTCGAAACCGAAACGCTCGCGAACGGCCTCCGCGTCGTTGTTTCGCCCGACCATTCCGCGCCCATCGCCACAGTCGGCGTCTACTATCAAATCGGATTCCGCCTCGAGCCCCACGGCCGCAGCGGCTTCGCCCATCTTTTCGAACACATGATGTTCCAGGGCTCCGAGCACGCCGGAAAAATGGAACACATTCGCCTCATCAATTCCTCCGGAGGCGTCCTCAACGGCTCCACGCACTACGACCTCACCAATTATTATGAAGTCGTTCCATCCAACGCTCTCGAACGCGTCCTCTGGCTCGAAGCCGACCGCATGCGCGCTCTCAAAGTCGACGACGAGAATCTCCGCAACCAGCGCGATGTCGTCAAAGAAGAAGTCCGCGTCAACGTTTTGAATCAGCCCTATGGCGGTTTTCCGTGGCTCGATCTTCCGCCCGTCGCCTTCCGCAATTGGCCCAACGCACACAATTTCTACGGCGATTTCGCCGATCTCGACGCCGCTTCTCTCGCCGACGTTCGCTCTTTCTTCCAAACTTACTACGCGCCCAACAACGCCGTCCTCCTCGTCGTCGGCGACGTTGACCCGAAAGAAGCTTTCACTCTTGCCCACAAATATTTCGACGACATTCCGCGCCAGCCCGTCCTCCCCGTCGCGGACACCGCCGAACTCCCGCAACTCGAAGAGCGTCGCGGCGAAGTGGACGAGAAATTCGCGCAGATTCCTGCCCTCGCCATCGGCTATCACGCTCCTTCACGCCAAAGCGCCGATTGGTACGCCATGGCCATTCTCGACAGCGTCCTCCACGGAGGCCGCGCCGGACGCATCTACCGCAGCCTCGTTCTCGAAAAACAGATCGCGCTCGACACCGGCGGCGGCATCAACGGCGACTCCGGCGGCGGCATCGACTACAACGGCCCCACTCTTCTCACCACCACAATGTTTTACAAACCCGAGTATTCCGCTCACGCCGCTGTGATTGCATTTCAGGAAGTGATCGACGACCTGCGCGAAAATCGCATCAGCGACGACGAACTCCAGCAAGTGCTCGTAAAACTGCGTGCCGATTTTTATTCCATGCTCGAATCCGGCCACGGCGGTGTGCCCCGCTTCGGCCTGATGCACGCTCTCGCATGCTTCACGCTTTTCGACAACGACCCGCATCGCATCAACACCATTCTCGGCAAATTGTCCGCCGTCACCGCCGCCGAAGTCCAAGCCGTTGCCCAAAAATATCTGACCCGCGAAAACCGCTCCATCCTCATCCGCAAGCCCGTCGCCCAACCCGCCGCCGAGCAGGGAATTGCCGAAACGGTCGCGCCGTGAGAGGCGTAAGGCGCGTCGGACCGCGAGCTGAGCAGCGGAACTCGCCCACGGCGCCATTCAATGACCTGGATGTGTGCCCGCCCGCCGAAGCCGAAAGTTGGCGAGGGCGGGTCACTCCCATGGCCGCTCTCGTTATGAGGGACTTCCTTTGTTCTCATTCTGAGGGCGCCCTGTGCGCTCCGGCCGCCTCTCCGGAGGGCGTTTTATGCGACGAAGCGCGCGCTTTGCGCCCCGGACGCTCTTGCGGGGAATCTCGCCTCGGCATTTGTTTCTTCTTGGACGGCCAGCGCAACTCCGGCGCACCGACGAGCGGGCTCAGCGAGCAAAATCCAAATTAAC
>DATFQU010000059.1:0-3053 GCA_035264005.1 Candidatus Acidiferrales bacterium | reverse complement strand
GTTTCGCGAAGTTGCGCCGTACCTCCCAGCCGAATCTTCGCCTCGCGCCGTGCTTCGGTCAGCGGCATGCCGCGCCGGACATTTTCTTCCGTAAGCAGATCCAGATGCTCACGAAGCTCATCCGAGAATTCATTATCCTCGTGCCGCCGCGAGAACATTCCTCGCATCCGCGCCAAAAGCATCCGAAGCGAGCTCAGCATAGCTCTACCCTCTTTCTTGCAACCTCAGCACGCGGCCAATCACGCTCGCGATGCGCTTCCAGTTTTCGGATTCCGCCGAAAGCTGTTTCCTGCCTAGTCCTGTCAACGAATAGAATTTCGCCTTGCGGTTATTGTCAGACGCGCCCCATTCACCTTTAATCCATCCCTTCTGTTGCAAACGCACCAGCGACGCATAAATCGTTCCCTGATTTAGCTGCAGCGCCTCTTCGCTGATTTGCTCAATGCGTCGCGCGATGCCGTAGCCGTGCAACGGCCCCATCGCCGCCAGCGTCTTCAACACCATCAAGTCCAGCGTTCCCTGCAGAATTTCCGACTTCGATTCCGTCACACTTCCTCCTTCGAGCTGCGTTCGTCCTGTGGCATGTCCACAGGAGTATCCAGCATCTCCTGTGGCATGTCAACAGGAAAGCGCTTGAGTCAAAAAGAAACTGTCCGCGGGAAGGTTCGACGAACTAGGTCAGCGTTGTCGCCGATTCAACCAATTCGGGGATCACGATGCGGATCTGCGTGCCTTGACCTTCCTGACTCTTAATCTCCATGCGGAACTGGTCGCCGTACAGCAGCCGGAGCCGCTCGCGCACGTTGCTGATGCCGATGCCCTCATGATAAATCTCCGCTAGGCGCTCGCTGGAGATTCCCATTCCGTTGTCGTTGATGTCGATGGTCAGCTGTCCGTCCATCATTCTCGTGCACAGCCGGATTTCCCCGCCTTCGAGCTTGGGAGCGAGTCCATGCCGTATCGCATTCTCGACAATTGGCTGCAAGAGCATGCTCGGGACGAATGCGTCAAGCGTGCTGTCGTCCGCTTCCTTGAAAAACTGCAGCTTGTCGCGCCCGAACCGCGCTACTTCGATATCTAGATAGTCGTCGATAAAATCGAGCTCGTCGCGCAGCGGCACAAAAGTCTCATGCGTGCGCAGCAAGCGCCGCAGAATATTCGACAGCTTCAGCACCACAATGCGCGCCATGTCGGGATCGTATCGCACCAGGGATGACACCGTATTGAGCGTGTTGAACAAAAAGTGCGGATTGATCTGCCGCGAGAGTGCATCCATGCGCGCCTTCAGCAGAAGCTGCTCGTTTTGCTCCAGGTTCATCTCGATGCGCGTGTTGTTCCAGATTTTGATCGGCATCGCGACGGACATTACCGTCGCCAGCACGATCAGCAGCAACCACGGCCAAGCGGGATAAGGCAGAGAGTACAGCCAGCGAGAAGGAACCGCGTGCGCCAGCGCGTAGCGCCCAAACTCCAGCACGACGCATGTTCCCAGCGGCAGCATCGCCCAATTGATCTGGCCGCGCCGCACTAGTTTCCAGAGGGATTGCGGAATATTGAGAAAAAGAAAAGGGCCAAAATGCCAGATATCTTCCGAATTTGGCATCCCCTGTCGGATGATCCCGCCAATCAGTCCGACGAGAGCCGCCACCGGCGTGACTAGCCACTCATGGTGCCCAAGCGCCGGCAGGCTCAACATCGAGGCGCCCAGCAATCCGACCATTCGCCCGCCGACCAATCCCAGCAGAAACGAGCCTGCGAGCGTCAGGTCAAAAAACTCGTATCCAACGAGCCGCAGCACAACGGCCAGCGCCAGCGGTGGCACCAGGAAAAGCAACAGAAGAACTTTCTGGTCTGAGTCGCGCGTCTCCGTGAATAGCACCCGCCGGAATCTCGCAAACCGCACCAGCAGCGCCGCCAAAGACGCCGCAAAGCCCACCTTCAGCACCAATGTGAACAGCAGTTCCTTGCCGGAGACAGGCGATTGCATGGTATTCGGTTCAACTTAGCCAATCTGTGCAGGGAAGTAAAGCGCGCGCAACGCCACTCGCCTTAGCTCGTCTACATCCTGGACTATCACCCTAGATGCCCCACGTCCGGTAAACGAATTGTTTCGCCAGACAACCGCACTTGCAGTCCCGGTTTTCATGGTGGTGCCCACATTTGGCGCACGCCGCAAGATGTCATCCACTCAAACATTTCAATTATTCGTTGGTTCAACCGAAGCCATTTAAGACGCCAGTTTGGAGTGTTTTTCATAGCGCAAACCGCAGAGGGCCCCTCAGGCACGTTTCGCGCGTCCAATCGAGAACGTCATCAGGGCCTTGCCTACCATTTTGCCGCGATCATCGGTCAAATCGCATTCCAGCACCGCGAGATATTTTCCCTGCCGCAGGATTCGCGCCTCCGCAAACACGGTCCCGCTCTGCACCGGTTCCAAGAAATTCATTTTCATTTCCACTGTAGCTGCTCGCGATCCGCGCGGCAGCGCCAGATAAAGCGCCAAGCCTCCCGCCGTATCTGCCAGTGACGCCAGCACGCCGCCGTGCACCACTCCATGAATCTGCATATGCCGCGGCTGCACTTTCATTCGCAGTTTCGCCCGGCCCACTTCCGCATTCTCCAGCCGAAATCCAAACTGCCGCGCCGTGTTGCTGAAATGGAATTTCCGCCCCAGCGCCTCGATCGTGAGCGGTTTACAGACGTTCGCTGCGCGCTTCATCATATGCCGAGTCATGCCGCGCGTCATCCGGCCGTTGTCCCGCCGTCGAGCGCAATCGCGTTTCCCGTCATCCACGCGGATTCATCCGACGCGAGAAACACAGCCAGCTGCGCCACGTCTTCCGGCGTTCCCGCGCGTCCTATCGGGATCTGCGACTCGCGCAATTTTCGATACGCCGCCGGGTCTGGCATCCGCTGCATCGCGCCGAGGGCCATTTCCGTTTCGACCAGCGCCGGACAAATACAGTTCACGCGAATCTTCTCTGCCGCGTGATCCAGCGCCATCGCTTTCGTCAGCAGTGTCACGCCTCCCTTTGACGCGCAGTACGCCGCAC
>DATFQU010000058.1:0-9715 GCA_035264005.1 Candidatus Acidiferrales bacterium | reverse complement strand
TTCATGAGCGGCCGGACTTTGCTGGTGAGCGCCTTATTGTTCCTCAGGGCCTTCACGTTGTTCAGGGGCTTCACAGCTGCCAGCTTCTTGCTCTTCTGAATCGGCTTCGCGGTTTTCGTGGTCATTTTCGTCTCTCCTCTTGAATTTTTTTGTCCCTCTAAGCGGACGTCTTCTTGTAGTGCAAGCGCATCGCCAAACTTCGAGCACGACAAGCAAAATTCCAAGTCATTGATTTCACACTCCTTAGTATTTCTGGCCCTGCACAACGGGGAGCGTTCCCGACCTCGTACGTTGAGATTCTCAACGCGTCGTTGAATTATTCAACGCAACACCACTGAAAAAACACCCTCTCGCGGTCCTAAAGGCTGAACTTCCGCTGGAGATAGTTCATGCGGTTGCGGTCCACGCCCAGAAGCTTTGCGGCAGCTGCTTTATCTTGACCGCTCTGCTGAAACGCTGTCTCCACGAGCTTGCGCTCATACTCTTCGAGCTCTTGATCCAGCCTGAACCCTGACACTGGAAGGCGCAGATGCCCTTGGGCGGGCGTGTGATTGGAGGAAGCGATCTCTCTCGGAAGGTTGTGGGGCTCAATAACGTCCCCGTCGCACATTAACACGAGGCGCTGAATCACATTTTCCAGCTCGCGCACATTGCCTGGCCACGAATATTTTTTCAGAGCAGCAAGGGAGTCCTCAGAGATCTGCTTTTTCCCGAGTTGATTTGCCGCGCAGTAGACCTGAACAAAATAGTCTGCGAGCAGAGGAATGTCCCCCACGCGATCGCGCAGCGGAGGCAGAAAGATTGGCACAACGTGGATGCGATAGTAGAGGTCCTGGCGGAAGCGCTCCTCGTGCACCATTTTTTCCAAGTCTTCATTCGTTGCGGTAATCAAGCGGAAATCCACCTTGATGGGTTTTTTCCCGCCGAGCCGCACAACGGCGTGGTCTTCAAGAACGCGCAGGAGTTTGGTCTGCAGCGGAACCGTCAATGTTGCGATCTCGTCAAGAAAGAGCGAGCCATGATCCGCCATTTCGATACGCCCTTCCTTCGTAGCCACCGCACCGGTGAACGCACCCTTTTCGTAACCGAAGAGCTCGGCTTCCATCAGGCTTTCTGGCAACGCGGCGCAGTTCACGGATATAAATGAACGCGTGCGCCGCGGACTGTTCTCGTGGATGGATCGGGCCGCCAGTTCTTTTCCCGTGCCGCTTTCGCCCCGAATAATCACGGTCGACGACGAACGCGCCACACGCCGGATGGACTCGAAAACGTGGTGCATGGCCTCCGTCGAACCCAGCAGATTGCCTAGACCGCTTTTCCTTTGAATCTCATCGCGCAAAATTCGGTTTTCGCGCTGAATCCGCAGCTTTTCGATGGCGCGTTCGATGAGTACGCGAAGGACATCTGTATCGAGCGGCTTCAGAAAATAATCATATGCGCCAGCGTCGATGACTTTCAGCGCCGTGGCTTTTTTGTCCTCGCTGCTGAGGACGATCACTAACGTATCGATATCTGGAGTGGCACCGAGTCGCGCCAGCAACTCCAGGCATTTGCTCAGCGCGCCGGAAGGCAGCGGCAGGCCAAGCAGCAAGACGTCGAGTTCGGATTCCTGCAGGAAGCGATAAGCATCGTCGTAGTCGCTGCCGTCGAAGATCTCGAAATCGCTGTGCAGCGACGCATGGATGCGCGCCCGCAAATCTTCATCATCATCGACGATTCCGACGCGCGGCCGGACTGCGTTCTGACTCATTCGGTTTTTGTTGTCGCGCAGCTGAAAACGCACCATTCAGTGCTGCGTGGCCGTGATTCTATGAGCGACGACCGTTCGAAGTCAACGCCGTGCAGTCATCTGCTATACCTGTGTGGTTGGTAGGGGCGGTGGGGATCGAACCCACGACCTTCGGCTTAAAAGGCCGCTGCTCTACCACTGAGCTACGCCCCTAAGGCAAGAGAAGCAGTTTATTATGGTACACACCCTGCTGCAAATACGCATGAAAACAGCCGCGGCCTTATGGACTGCCTTCTGCGTGTCCCCGCTACGCTCGCCCGCGTTGTCTAACGCGGAAGAAGTGCACAAAGAGGTGTGGAAATCAACTAGAAGCGCAAGGACCTGACTCGGCAAGCCAGTCGCCGCCGAACGGAATTCGCAATCTTCTGCGCGGCGCAACACGGCTACGCGGTTTGTTCCCCTATCACGTTGCCCATCACTTGGCTTCGCACAATCACGTCCGCCACTGCGTCCACAAACTGCTCGCCCCACCCCATATCGAGATGGAACGCGATGGCATAGCCATGTTTTTTCGTTATTTCGGACGGCACGGTCTCGCAGACGCGCGTGCGGCTGATCGGATCCGCGTCGACCTCCGCAAGAAACTTCTTGTATTCGACGAGCTGCGCGACAGCCTTCTTCCCCGTCCGCGTAGGTCCTTCCAGCGTGTGAGAGAAAATCGTGTTGACCGCGAGAAAAGCGGCAGTCAGCAGCGCCGCCGCAAAGCTGGACTTCAGCGCCAGGAATGCAACGCCCCCGATCGCGGCTACGAAAAACGTAACCATCATGCTGTCCGAGCTCGACCACGGCCGCTTCGGCGCGGTGCTGCCCGGAAATCGACTGGCGATCTTCTGCAGCACGCCAGGCAACGTAAGAACCGCGACTACAAAGCAAGCAAAGGCGGCTATGAGCAGTTGTACAGTGAGGCGATCGCTGTGCGCCAGAAAATTTCCGCGAACAAGCGCCAGTGAAACTCCCGCACCGGAGAGAAGCCACGCCGGAATGTACAGAAGTTTGCTCTCGGAAAAGTACGTCGTATCCATCAAGGCAGTGTGGAAAGCAGCCAGTGC
Organism: Candidatus Acidiferrales bacterium; assembly: GCA_035264005.1. Lineage (GTDB taxonomy): Bacteria > Acidobacteriota > Terriglobia > Acidiferrales > UBA7541 > DAHUXN01. Next base: position 6,877 of record DATFQU010000058.1, on the reverse strand, counting down.
ATCGCGCAATTGAGGAGTCGGATCGTCGAAATCGAAGCAGTCGTAACCCTTGAATAGCGTCCGCGCCAGAGCGTCTTCCTCGGGTTCAAGGTAGAGCGACACATCGGGTCCAGCCTGGATGACGGAATAAAGATCCCCTCGCTGTTCGATCCTAATGTAGGACTTGGCCGCCATATTCACAAGTGCGCTGGCCACGGCGCGAGGCAGCGCACCTCGTTCGAGCAGCCATGCGGCTACTCCTGGCGACACATTAGAAGGCGGTTCGTACCGCGCGACAACAACACTTTGCGGTTCGAAGAGCCGAAGCACGAGCGCACAAGAAAAGAAATACAGGATCACAAGCGCCAGAGCCAAAGCCGACAGCGCATACGCCATCGTAAAGAAGTTGAACCCCGGCATAAAGACCGACTCCGAAAGAAAAGGCGGGAGCGGGCATAGTCTACCGTACCCTCGCAGAGTTATGCGCGATTTTCTTGTACGATCGCCGGATCGGAAACTATTGGCGAACATCAGAAAAGGCCGTAACGTCCACCAAGACCAACCCTCAAAACACGGGGTTCCCGTCCGTAGCGGGAGACCTTCGAACGCGCTTTCGCTTCCACTCATAGTCTTTGCGAAGCTTGCCCATATGCTTCTTCAGCTGCGCCAAGACTTCAGCAAAGGCCACGCGCACACTTCCCGCAGCGTCGCTGCCCTCGCCCGTGGCATGCAAAGTGCCCGTTGGAAGCGAAAGATTCAAAGACAGCGCAAAGCTGTTCTTATGTGGGATGCGTTCAAACGCGCCGTGCAGTTGGACCAGATCCGGCGCGAAACGTTTCAGAAATCTCTCCAGCCTCTTCGCATTTGTGTTTACCTCTTTTTCCGTCTCCTGACGCAACTCGACTTGCTTGTAACTAAATGAAGTCTTCAAGGTACCTCCTTAATTGGGGAAAACGCAGAAGGAGAAAGAATCGCGAGCGCATGGTCGAACACTAAAATCATAGCAGCCGGTTCCCGTCGCGGCAACCCACATGATTGACAGTGTTGCGCGCTAAGCCTACGCTGGTCGTATCAGCTGTCCGCTTGCGAAACCGATGGAAGACGCCCACGAGATTCGGGTCGGACCCGCAGGCTGGTCGTATCGCGACTGGGAAGGCATTGTTTACCCATCAGCACGGCCTAGCGACTTCGACGAACCTGCTTATCTCGCACAGTTTTTCGACACGATCGAAATCAATACGTCCTTCTACCAGCCGATACGTCCAAGCCTGGCAGCTCAATGGGTCGAACGCGTTGCCTCGAACCATCGATTTCAGTTCACTGCAAAATTGTGGCAGAAATTGACCCACGGAACAGATGTTTCAGAAGAAGACATCCGGAGTGTTCGGGCCGGATTCGATATTCTTCGCAACGCTGGCCGGCTCGGCGCGGTTCTACTGCAATTTCCTTTTTCTTTTCATAACACGCCCGAAAACTTGTCGCACCTCGAGCGCCTGGCGCAGCAGTTTCGCGAATACCCTCTAGTCGTGGAGGTGAGGCATTCCTCATGGAACAGCTCAGACATCGACCATCAATTCCGCAGCCTAAACCTCGGCTTTTGTAATATCGATCAGCCTGTGATCGGACATTCCGTGCGCCCAGCCGAACGCGCCAGTTCCCAAGTCGGATATGTTCGCCTGCATGGCCGAAGATACGACACGTGGTTTTCAGACGATCCTGAGCTGCCTCGCCACGAACGCTACAACTATCTCTACGATGTCGAGGAGCTTCGTCCCTGGGCGGAACGAATCAAACACGTCGCCGCGCGTGCCAAGTCTACATTCGTCATCACTAACAACCATTATGAGGGGAAGGGCGTTGTAAACGCGCTGGACTTGCTACATCTGCTCGGCCGCGCAAAAGTAAAAGTACCGGAGCCGTTACGCGAACACTATTCGCGGCTTGAACAAATTGCTGATGAACCCGCTCTGCAAGGGACGCTTTTCCCCGCCCATCGAGGCAGCCGTTCTTGAAATGCCTAAGAAGCTTTCTTGGAATTCGCATGCTCAAAGTCGACAGCAGTTGTGTTGCCGCCGCAAATCACGACGCCAACGCGTTCTCCTGCGCCCGCTTTGTATCGCCCTGAAAGTAGCGCGCTGAACGCCGCAGCGCCACCCGGCTCCGCCACAACTCGAAGCACTTTCCACAGCGCGAGCTGCGCTTCCTGGATCGCTTCGTCAGGTACAAGAGCCACCCGATTCACGTACGTCTGCGCTATTGGCAGCGCCAGTTGCCCGATGCGCTTCGGCGCAAGCGAGTCGGCTGCGATTCCTCCCGCCGGGCTGTCAACGGGAGTGCCTGCTTCAAGCGCGTGCGTCAACGTTGGCGCGGCTTCTGGCTCAACGCCAATCACCCTGACTCGGTTCTCGTACCACCTCGCAACACCTCCGATGAGCCCTCCTCCCCCAACCGCTACGAGCACCGCGTCGAGCTGCGGACATTGTTCCTCGAATTCCAAGCCCAGCGTTCCCTGGCCCAGTATCGTCTCCACCTGATCGTAGGCATGCACAGGCAGCGCACCGCTCTCCGATGCCCACTTGTCACTCGCGGCAAGCGCGTCTGCGTAGCGGTCGCCGCCAACGACGAGTTCTGCCCCGTAACTTCGAATGCGCTCAATCTTCTCCTGCGAAGCGATATTGGGCACAAAAATCCTCGCCGGCTTCTCGAGCGCCTTTGCAGCAAATGCTACCGCAACTCCGTGGTTGCCGCCGGACGCAGCAACGATGCCCGCCTTAGGAATTTCTCGCGACAGCAAATTGGCAAAAGCGCCGCGCGCTTTGAACGACCCGCCGTGCTGCAGGGACTCCAGCTTCAAAAATATCTGCACCGACGGCAGCCCAAAATCCTTGCCGTCAACTTCAATGACCGGAGTTCGCCGTACGTACGGTCGAAGGAGTTCGTTAACACGCTTTACGTTTTCAGGATTGACGCTATCGTGCAGCATGCGCCCTATATTGACCGACAGGATGCGGTCTCAACAACAGGAAAACAACCGACCTAGAGGGCCAAAATGGATGGTAATACAGATCGCTGCTGTCTTATTTCTTGAAGAGGTCCTCGAACGCTTTGCGGGCATCGTCAGGCCGGCCGACGGAAGCGGGTGCCGGCGCCGGATTGCTTGGATAGTTGACCGGTGAAGTGTCTTTCTCAACTGTCATCCGAAATTCAAAAAACGTGCATTCGTTTTTCGCATCTTTTCGCGGAATCCGCTCCGGAATCGGCTGTGTGCACTCAAATTGCGCGCCTGTATCGAAATGAACGCATTGTTTGCAACAATGCAACTCAAGCTGGCATTTGGGACACTTTCCGTTTTTATCAAAACCGGGCGCCAGGATCGTTCCGCAATTCGAGCAGCGCGCGCGCATCACGGTTCCCACCATTCGCGGCGTACGCGGCCCCATTTGATCTTGCCGCGGCCTCGGTTCAGGCGGACGTTCACGCTTCTTATCTTCGCGATCGCGTTCGCTATATCCTTTGTGTTTATACTTCCGGTCCATTGATTTCCTCCAAGGACTAATTCACCCAGCGCTCCACACGACCCGTACCCGCAAGTCAGCAGCCACGCGGCAAAGGAACGGAATTTGCTCCGCACGCACGTCAATCACGTCCGCGTCTGGCGCCTGAACTTCCATGGAAAACACGGGCGAAGAAACACATCAGTAATTCGCAGGCTCACCTTTCAGTGTGAAAAAAAACGCGCAGCTTTCATGCTGAAGCAAATCCCAGCAGGGTCTCCGAACCGGGCTATCTCGCTTCGCGCAACTCAGCTCAACACGCGTTGCGTTTGGGAAAGGCCAGAGGTTCTCTTAAAACAGGACCGGCTCAGCTTCTCAAACCTGTATACCGCTAATGGCCCGTCAGGGCAAGCGTTAAAATAGGCGCGCATTCCGCTATACCGGTTGCCTTTCCCAAGACTTACAGAATCCTTCTGCTGGCAAGTCGCCAACCAGCACCTTCCGCGGCACTCCTGCAGCCTCGAGAACAGCTTCTGCAGCCAAATATCCGCTCCGCACGGCGCCTTCCATCGTCGCAGGCCATCCCGTTCGGGTCCAGTCGCCCGCGAGAAAGAATCCGCCAATTTCAGTACGCTGCCGCGGCCGCCATGCGTCCGAACCCGGCCGCGGCGAAAATGTCGCGTGGACTTCCTTCACGACATTTGCCTTGAGCTGTTTCGCCCCGCGTGTGGCCGGCAGAATCTCGTTCAGTTCCTTTGTGCACAGATCAATAATCTCCTGCCGACTCTTCGGGATCAGTTCATACGACGCGCTGATCACCAGCTGCAGATATTGCTTCCCGCTGTTTCTTCCGCCGTCTCGCGAACCGTACAGCCAAGTTTTATTAAAGATCCACTGCACCGTGTGATCCAGCAACGTAAGAAACGGCTTGTCCATGATTTGCCTGTCGTACCACAGATGCACTCCGGTGATCGGCGATGTCTGCAGACACTTCAAATTCTTGAATGTCTCGCTGCAATTGATAATCTCCTCGGGCAAGATTTCCAGCAACTCGTCGTGCGGAACTGCCGCGACGCACGCATCCGCCTTCACTTCGCTTCCGTCGTCCAGCACCACAGATTCAAACCGCCCGTTTGTGAATCGCAGCTTCCGAATCGCAGCCCGCGGGCGAATCTCCCCTCCGCGCCGCTCAATGCCCAGCCTGCACTCCGCGTACAACTCCCCTAGAGGTACAGACGGAATTCCCAGAACATATCCCTGGCGATTTCGCAAAAACGCCTTCCAAAATACGTCGATTCCGTAAGTCGCGTCTGTCAGATGTAGCTCCTCGTCGAGCGCGCTGACTAAAACGACGCGCCAGAATCGCTCGATAGCCGCCCTCGTTTGCCCATTCTGCTGCAGCCACTCCAGCATGCTTGCCCCTGGAGCAATCTCAGGATGGCCTCCAGCTCGTGCAATAGTCAACAGTGCCTGCGCGATCGCTTTCTTGTCGCCAAACGTGAGTGCGCCGAACCGCAGGAATGACAAACTCGTGTGAAACGGCGCTGGCAGCGCCGATGCGTGGATCGAACTGACACGTCCCTGCTTGTCCGCAAAATATAACCGGTTGTAATACCGAATCGCCGAGGCCGCACCGGTCCGCTGGTAAAAATCGGCGAGATTCGTGCAACAGCCGAGCGTTACGTGCTGGCAATTGTCGATGTGGCTTCCGTCGGGCAGAACATAAGAAGTCGCGCGGCCGCCCAGATACGGCCGCTTCTCGAACAACTGTACGCGAATTCCCGTTTCAGCGAGCGCCGTGGCTGCCGACAGCCCCGCCAGTCCGCCGCCAATCACGATCACGCTCTTGCAAGCCATCGTTTTCCTTGAACCATCCCAGCCGCGCGCGCATTAAAATCCACATTTTCTCTGTAGTCGAAAGCCGCGCGCGCTCCCCGTTCAGAACCGCTATGCACCGCTTATCGATTTTCCCCAAAATGCCTGAATAAATCCGCGCCATCGCCCACAAGGCCGCACGGCTATCCGCATTCACCAAAGACAGCAGCCTCCAGCCCTCGCGGTAAAACTGCCACGCCCGGTCCGCTTCAAAGTGAAGCAGTTCCGCAGCGCATCCGCTCGCATTTCCTTGCTTGAATTCGCGCTCCGCATCGCAGCCAAATTTCAGCAGATCTTCACGCGGCAGATATGTCCGTCCCATCGCATAATCGCCGCGCACATCGCGAAGAATATTCGTCAGTTGAAAGGCGATGCCGAGTTTTTCCGCAAGCTCCGGAGCCTTCGCGTCTGTAAATTCAAACACGTACAAGCAGCACAATCCCACCGCACCGGCCACGTGATAACAATATTTCCTTAGATCCTCAAAGGTCTCGTACCCGGAAATCGTCAAATCCATCTCCGCGCCGGAAATCACATCTTGCAGATAACGGTGCGGAATTCGGAAACGCGACACCGTATCACGAAGCGCGATCCAAACAGGATCATTTGTGTTCTCCCCGGCCAGGGTGCGATCCAACTCGCCACGCAGCTCTCTCAGTCCGCTCCGCTTCGCTTCTAGTTCGCCCGGCTCATCTGAAATGTCGTCAACACCGCGCATGAACGCATAGAGCGCGCACAGCGCGTCGCGTTTCGCATCGGGCAGCAGCACAAATCCATAATAGAAATTGCGTGCCGCCGAACGCGCGACCTTACGGCAATGCAGGTAGGCAGCAACAACCGAGGGATCAGGCATGTCGCCCGGCAAGTGAAGCGCTTTCGGGCTTCTGTCCGTCATCGTGACGGGACCGAAACGAATCCGCGATTCGCGAAATCAGAGCGCGTCCCAGCAAACGCGCTTGGACTCGCCGGTCAAGCGCCGGACGCCCATTCAGCGTGTCGTAGCCCATCGCCTCAATGGCGTCGAGCACTGCGCACCCTCCGCGCGTGAAAAGCTCCACGTCCACTCGAAACTCTCGCGAAACGCGATTCGCAAGCGGCGCACCGGTATCGAAAAGGCTGCGCGTCCTCGTGATTAAGTCTTTCATCAAACTCAAATATCGTTCGTCGAATCGTTTTTGCGCAATGGCCGTGTCGCTCACGCCGTGGCTCGCCGCAATATCCAGTGGTATATAAATTCGCCCTTTCTCCAGGTCCCGTCCAACGTCCTGCCAGAAATTCGCAAGCTGCAGCGCCGTGCACGTCGCATCCGAAAGTGTCTGTCTTTCCTCATCGCGATACCCCATCAGACAAAGAACCAGCCGTCCGACCGGATTCGCCGAGTAACGGCAATACCCAATCACGTCGTCCCACGTTGCATACCGGTGAATCGTTTGGTCCTGCCTGAACGCAATCAGCAAATCGCGAAATGGATCAATCGGAATATCCAGCTTCTTCGCGGTTTCGCCCACGGCAATCAGTACAGGGTGCGA
>DATFQU010000057.1:0-2443 GCA_035264005.1 Candidatus Acidiferrales bacterium | reverse complement strand
AGGTCGCGAAACGTCGCGCTGCGTCGCGCGAACTGAACCATGCGCGTGGTGACGGCGCCTCCCAGGAAGGTGCCGCGGAAGACGCGGCTCACCAGGTGCGTGGCGATTTCCAGGTCCGCGACAAATTCCGAACGCAGCCGCGCGGGATAACTTTCCGGCTGGCCCGCAATGAGCGCCTCCGCGAGCAAATCGCCAGAGCGGAGGGCGTAGAACAAACCTTCGCCAGTGATCGGATCGACGCACGCTGCCGCGTCTCCCGCGAGTGCCCAGTTGGATCCGGCAATTTTTCTGTGGCGCAAGGTGACGAATTCGGGCGACGGCAGAACGTGGCTGTAAAAACGTGCGCCTTCGTTAGGAATTTTCTCCTCGCGGATGAAGCTGTCGAGCAGATCGCGTAGCGTTTGTGTGGTGTACTCGGCCATCTTCGCGCAGATGCCGACGGAAAGATGGTCAGTGCGCGGGAACGACCAGATGTATCCGGACATGCGGTCCAGGAACTTGATTTTGACGAGTTCCTCTTTGGCGGGAATGAAATACCCGAGAGTAACTTCCAGATCCTTTGGGCGGAGCGGCGTGGTTCCGGGGAGCAGCTGATTACGTGCGCCGCCTGCAAGCACGACGAAATCGGCGGCATGTTCTTTGCCTGCGGCGGTGAGCTGGACTTGTTGGGACGAGGTCTCGACGCGAGTGACGCGCGCGTGCACCGTTTGGCATCCGGCGGCTTCAGCGCGGTCAAGCAAGAGGCCGTTCAGGACAGCGCGAGAATAAATCACGAGCGGGCGGGACATCTCGAAGCGGGCGCGGTGGCCACGACTGGAAATAAGCTCGGCGCTGTGAATTTCCTTCTTTGCGGCGGGGCCTTCCAGCAGGAACGGATACTTTTCGATGGCCTTGTGCGTCAGGCCGCCGCCGCAGGGCTTTTCCCACGCGAGATGTTCGTCAAAGAGAGTGACGCCGAACCCGGCACTGCTCAGTTTCTCGGCGCAGAGAGCCCCAGCAGGCCCGCCTCCCACAATGGCAATTTGCTTCATTTATTTGAAAGCTACCGACAGACGAGATTTGGCCGTCCGTCCGAACTTCAAAGTATAGCATCATCTTATCGCCTGCAAATTTCGCTGTTCGCACCTGATACTAACTCAGACAGCTCGGGGATGAAGAGCCGGTATCCGCACGTGGTAAAATTGGCAACGTGACGTAATGCGAGAAGGTTCGCGCTGGGGAATCGTTGGGACGAGTTGTCACGCAAGAAGAATTGATGAGCAGGGTGGCCGAGGCAAAGGCCGCTCGGCGCCGAGTTGTGTTTACGAACGGATGTTATGACCTGCTGCATCCCGGACATACCCGCCTGTTAGACAGATCCCGCGAACTTGGCGACATTTTGATCCTGGCGCTGAACAGCGACCGCAGCGTGCGCGAAAACAAGGGCGCGGGCCGGCCCATCATCAACGAAAACGAACGCGCGGAAGTGGCTGCTGCGCTTGCGGCGGTGGACTATGTGGTGCTTTTCGACGAGCCGACGCCGCGCGAAATCATTGCGAGAGTTCTCCCCGACGTGTTGGTGAAAGGCGGCGACTGGGGCCCGAACAAAATCATCGGGCGCGAAGAAGTCGAAGCTGCCGGCGGATGCGTCGTTTCCATTCCTTTTGAGTCCGGATACTCCACGTCGTCAATTATCGAGCGCGTTCTAAAGATCCCATCATGATTCTGCCTGTAGTTGCGGAGCTGCTAGCGCGCATTGGGCGGCAGCCGGAGGTCGAGGGGACGTTCGACCGTTTGCGGCACGGACGCATCGCTACGCTTTCCGGTTTGACCGATCCTGCAAAGGCGCTGATCGGCGCGCTGGCGGTCCAGTCGCTACTCAAGCCGGGCGTTTTTCTTGTGGACACGAACGAGCGGGCGGACGCGCTCTGCCCGCTGGCGGAGTATTTTCTGCGTGCGCTTGGCAAAGCGAACGCGCAGGTAATGGCGTTGCCGGCGCACGAAGTGACGCCGTACGACCATCAGTCTCCGCACGCGGAGATTTCAGAAGCGCGTGCTTCGGCGCTGTGGCGACTGACGAGCGGCGAAGCGGATTTGGTGATTGCTCCGGTAGCGGCGACGATCTGGCGGTTGCGCGAACCGCAGTTCTACAGCAGTCTCGCGCTTGGGCTGACGCGGGGCGAAGACATTCCGCGTGAGGAATTTCTGGAGCACATTGCTGGCGTGGGATACGAGTCCACAGAGACGGTAGAAATGCCCGGGCAGTTCGCGGTGCGGGGGGGGATCATCGACATATTTCCTCCCGAGGCGGAGCACCCGGTGAGGCTGGAATTGCTGGGCGACACGCTCGAATCGATACGCGAATTCGATCCGAATACGCAGCGGTCGACGAATCCGCTGGAGCGCGTGACGCTGTTGCCGCTGACGGATTACCCAAAGACGAATGAGGAGCTTGAACGGCTGC
>DATFQU010000056.1:0-4152 GCA_035264005.1 Candidatus Acidiferrales bacterium | reverse complement strand
GTCAGGAACTACAAGCAGCTCTCGACGAACTATCCTGAGCCTTCTCCTAGCGCTGGATTCGTTTTTGCTCTGCGCCTTCTCCGTCGTTCGTCACGGCCGCTTGTTAGATTCTGTTATGCTTTCTGCGATGATTCCCAAACGTATTCCGATTTTTCCCCTCAATGTCGTTCTCTTCCCGGGCGTTTCTTTGCCGCTGCACATCTTCGAATCCCGCTACAAGCTGATGATTCGCCGCTGCCTGAACATGCGGCTCCAATTTGGCGTCATACTGGCCCAGAAAAACGGTATGGCCACTGTCGGATGCACGGCAACCATCATCTCGCTTGTCAAACAGTATCCCGACGGCAAGATGGACATTCTCACACGCGGCCAATTGCCTTTTACGGTCAAAGAAGTTTTCGACGACAAACCCTATATGGAAGCCGCAATCGAGTGCTTTCAGGAGTCCAGCGAATCCTATCCGACAGCATCCAAAGAATTGACGGAGATTTACGAGCAATGCCACTGGCTGCTATTCAATCGGGGGCCGCAGAAGCCGCGCGGCAGAGTCCGAGTCGCTCCCGCGTACGCCATGGCAAGCTCGCTGCCGCTACCGCCCGAGCAGAAGCAATTGCTCCTTGAGAACCGGGACGAGGCCGAGCGGCAGTCGCAATTGCTTGAACAATTGAAGGAGTGGCTGCCGCAGTTGGTTTATCTGAACCAACGCCGCACCCGCGCTCGTGGCAATGGTCATTCGGCCAATTAGCGCGCACGAGCGCACAGGACTATAATGGCCTCCAGCGACCGATCGCAGCGGAGATTCCCTCGTGTCCCATGAAGCGACGCGACGCACTCCAGAAAAGGGTTTAGATAAAATGGGCGCAAAACCAGGCACGCTCGGAGAATTGCGAAAAAGCGAATGGAGCGAAGCGAAGTTTGCTCATCGCACTGTGAGGGACGAGCTTCGCGAAAACCTGCTGCGTAAACTTCGCGCGGGCGAGGAACTTTTCCCCGGCATTCGCGGCTACGATGACACCGTAATTCCTCAGATCACAAACGCCATTCTGTCGCGCCATCACTTTATCTTGCTTGGTCTCCGCGGTCAGGCCAAGACGCGTATATTGCGCGACCTCGTCAGCTTCCTGGACGCGGAGATTCCCGTCGTGGCCGGCTGCGAAATCAACGACAATCCTTACCGCCCGATTTGCCGCGCTTGCCGCGACCGCGTCAAATCCGAAGGCGACGCGCTCCCCATCGCCTGGCTGAGCCGCGAGCGCCGCTACGTTGAAAAATTGGCCACCCCCGATGTCACCATCGCGGACATCATCGGTGACGTGGACCCGATTCGCGCCGCCAGGGGCGGACACGACCTCGCCGACGAGCTGACCATCCACTATGGCCTGTTGCCGCGCGCCAATCGCGGACTCTTCGCCATCAACGAGCTGCCGGACCTCGCCGGAAAAATCCAGGTTGGCCTTTTCAACATCATGCAGGAAGGCGACGTTCAGGTAAAAGGTTATCCCGTGCGTCTTCCGCTCGACGTTTTGCTCGTCTTCACTGCGAATCCAGAAGACTACACCGCACGCGGAAAAATCATCACTCCTCTCAAAGACCGCATCGGCTCCGAAATTCGCACTCACTATCCGTCCACGCTCGAAGAAGGCATCGCCATCACCTCGCAGGAGTCGTGGACTCGCCGCGACGGCCACGCCATCGAAATACCGCCCTATATTCGCGAAGTCGTCGAGGAAATCGTTTTTCAGGCCCGCGAAGACAAACGCATCGACCGCCGCTCCGGCGTAAGCCAGCGCCTGCCGATTTCGTGCCTCGAAAACGTCGTCAGTAGCGCGGAGCAACGCGCCGTTCGCTGCGGCGAAAAGAACGCCATCGCGCGCGTCGCCGACGTTTATAACGCCATTCCGTCGATGACCGGAAAATTTGAGCTCGAGTACGAAGGCGAGCTGCGCGGGGCGGAAAACATCGCGCGAGAGCTGATTCGCTCCGCGGTGGGAAAAACGTTCACGCGCTATTTCAGCGACGCGAATCTCCAGTCCATCGTCCAGTGGTTCGAAGGCGGCGGCGAGCTGAAATTCGCAGCGTCCGGGAAAACGGCTGAACATCTCGCGGAACTGAAAAAGGTCGAAGGTTTGTTCGACCATACGGCGGCCCTCGGTGCAAACGTCAAAGACGAAGCCGGCGTTCACGTTGCCGCGGCGGAATTCGTTCTCGAAGGACTGTGGGCCCACAAACGCATCAGTCGGAGCGAAGAACGCGGATTCTTCGCCGAACCGCGCAAAGTGCCGGAACCGCGCGAAACTCAGAGCAGAATGCCGCGCCGCCAGTTCAACTAAGGAGGTAGAAAACCATGCCTGCCTCAACCAAGCCGCTATTTACGCAAACTTGGTTCAACGGCCTGCGCTCGGCGCTCTACGCCTGCGGTTTCTTAGCGTTCTTTGCATGGATTGCGCTCGATTTGCGCAGTCTCGACCGCAATTTCAGTGTTACTTTGCCTACTTCGTTGATCTCTGTCGGCTTTATCGTGATGCTCGCCGGGGCAGCGCTGGCCATTTCATGCATCGCAACTTTTGTCGTGCGCGGCCGGGGCACGCCCGCGATTTTTGATCCGCCCCGCCAATTCGTCGCCGCAGGGCCATATCGCTACGTCAGAAATCCAATGTACGTCGGCGGTTTCGCGCTCCTTCTCGGCCTCGCCTTTTCGCTTCGCTCGATTTCCATCCTGTTAATGACCATCGTCGTTGTGCCAATAGTTCATCTACTGGTTGTGTTGTACGAGGAACCCACCCTCAAGCGCAAATTCGATGGCCCCTACGAAAACTATCTATCCACCGTCGCGCGTTGGCTCCCACGCGTGCCGCGAACAAACTCCGGCGCCGCATCCCTCCGGCCATGAAATACATTCGCTACAAAAAGCATACGGGTCAGGAAGCCGATGACATCGACTTGCAGGAATTGATGAATCGTCTCTCCGATTTTCTCCTGCAGAGCGGCTTCGCCTCGCAATACTACGGCTTTCATGAAATGGACCCGGAGCGGTCAATGGAGCAGCTTCGGCAGGCAATTCTCCGCGCGCTCGAAGAGGGCGACCTTCTGCCGCCGGAAATGATGGAACAGCTTCTCGAGAACCCCGATCTCGACCAAAATCAGAAACTCCGTGATCTGATCGACCAGCTCATCGAGCGCATGAATCAGGAAGGCTACATTTCGCCGCAGCCGCCGCACGTGACTCCACCTCCACAGGAAACTCCCGGCGGCCAGGCCGGCGCTCCCGGCAAACAGGACATCCACGCGCGCTTCGAAATCACCGACAAAGCCCTCGATTTTCTGGGATTCAAAACGCTCCGCGATTTGCTTGCCTCGCTCGGCAAGAGCAGCTTTGGCCGTCACGATACACGTGACTTGGCTACCGGCATTGAAGCCAGCGGCTCGTCCAAACCTTACGAATTCGGCGACACGCTAAATCTTGACATCCCCGAGACTCTCTTCCACGCCCTACGCCGCCAAACCTCCGAGCACGCGCCGCCATTCCCGCTCGACATCGCTTATCAGGACTTAATGGTCCACCAGTGCGAATACCAGAGCTCTTGCGCCACCGTGCTGATGCTCGATTGCAGCCATAGCATGATTCTCTACGGCGAAGACCGCTTCACTCCTGCCAAACGCGTCGCGCTCGCTCTCTCCCATCTCATCAGGACGCAATATCACGGCGATTCTTTGCATTGCGTCCTTTTCCACGACAGCGCCGAGGAGATCCCTCTCGGCAAACTCGCGCGCGTCCAGGTTGGCCCCTACTACACGAACACTCGCGAAGGGCTCCGCGTCGCCCAGCGCATTCTGAACCGCCAGAAGAAAGACATGCGCCAGATTGTTATGATCACCGACGGAAAGCCTTCCGCGCTCACCCTCGAAGACGGACGCATCTACAAAAACGCCTTCGGCCTCGATCCTCTCGTCGTCACGCAAACGCTGGAAGAAGTTTCCAAATGCCGCCGCGCGGGAATCCTGATCAACACTTTCATGCTCGCCAGCGACTACAGCCTCGTGCACTTTGTTCAAAAAGTCACCGAACTCTGCCGCGGTAAAGCTTACTTCACAACGCCCTACAATTTGGGCCAGTACCTGTTGATGGACTACCTCCAAAAGAAAACCAAGCAC
>DATFQU010000055.1:0-3368 GCA_035264005.1 Candidatus Acidiferrales bacterium | reverse complement strand
TCTGAAAGCCTGATGGCCCTTCAATTGGAAGTACGCAATCTCACCCATGCGCTGGTATTGATTCCATTCGATGTCGTTAACCCACGGAAGCCACGGTCCGGCATAGAGGTCCATCGTCTCCCTGGCATTGCCGTCGTTGCCGACGCGAAATTCGAGGGCGAGGTTGTCGCGAATCGGGATGAATTTGTGGAAGACCACAGCGTTGCGAATCATCCACGGCGACAGGACGAGGATCACCGCAAGTACGGCCGTTACGGCTGGAGCGAACCAGCGCTTGCCCTGACTATGCAGCCTCCAAACCGCCCACAGCGCAAGAAACGGCAGAACGGAAAGCAGGGCCGGATCGAGAAGAGCCGCAAACCCCGACAGCAAACCGAAGCTGAGCCAATGGCTGAGTTTTGAAGAGCGCGCGAGTTTCTGAACGAGCAAGAACAGAACAGCAAGCAGGGACATGGCCAACCATGTCTCCCAAATCCGAACAATCGGCCAATATACGGAATACGGATAGACCACCCACACCCATCCTGCGGCTAGAGCAGCGCCCTCGCCGAAGCTGCGTCGCGTAAAAAAGAAAATCGGCAAACAAGCCAATGCTGAGACGAGCGACTGAAAGCAGAGAATCGCGATGCAGGCGGACGTTGTGAAGACTCCGAAGAGCTTGAAGTCGAGGGCGAGAATGTATGGATAGATGGGCGCGTACCATGCCGTAGGTCCTGTGTGTCCCCATAAGGGATCGCTGAAACCGTGGCCGGTGGCAATGGCGCGAGCAACGCGGCCTTCTTCAAATCCAAAAAACCAATGGTTGAAACTCGGGTCAAGATCGCGCGGATAAATGAAGGCGACTACGATCAAACGGACCAAAAGCGCGACCAGGACCATCCAGAACAGCTGCCGCCGAATATTGCGCCGCGGCGGCGGAAAGACAGGGTGAAGTGTCCCCTTTGCCTTCGACGGGCAAAGCAGCCCAGGATACGTAACTGCGGCACTCTCTCGGGAGATAGCGAGGCGATCCTGAAATGTCCCTAAAAACTGGCGATCTTGATCTGGCATTTGTACCTTGGGCCTGAGGTGGGTATAGCCCTGAAGATTTGCTTGAATTTTGTGCGTACGACAAAGGCGGGGGCTTTGTCTTACAGTGTTTTAGTCTTCTAGTCCTCCAGCTCCCGCTCGATCAGTCGAACAAAAACAGTTTGATGCAAACGGTCAGAACGCGTCGACAAAAAACATCCTTTAGACGTTTACGTAAATCGCTCCAGGGGGCTCAGGGAAATCATCTACAGCAATGGGGGAGGTAACGTTCAGCGCTCGGCAAATTCCTCCGCAGGCGCGGCTGACTCGTCCTCGGAAGTGCGTCTTATAAAACGATCGAAGATTGCGGGACGCTGGCGGAGTTCCCGGGAGGCGATGGCCGCGGCGGCAAGTGCAATCAGAAATGGATCCATGGGGGCGCTGTACCAAGGCTCGATGGAAGTTCCGTAGTAGATGATCGGAAAGAAAATCAACACGATGGCGTACGGCGCGCCCACAACGGCACTTTTGCGATACGCGCCGCGCAAACCGAGGAACGCCAGGATGGAAAGCCCTGTATAAACAAAAACGTCGACGGGATCCGGCTCGTATCCGTAACGGCTGGTCGGAATGAGATACCAGAATTTTGTCCAAACATAAATGATGCGGCGCACAAAACTGAAAATGTACTGACCGGGATGGTCGCCGATGTAACCCGTGGCATGAGACCAAACATGCTGCATGTAGACCATTTCGCCGGATTTTTGATAGTCCTTCCATTGCTCGTCACTTTCCCACGGACCCATCGTTAGCGTAATCATATTGAATTGATCGCCGACATTCCCGACGCGCAGGGCGAGAGGGAAAACGTCCCGAAGAGGGATGAACTTGTGGAACACGCGGTAATTGCGGATGAACCACGGCGAAACAACCAGAATTACGGCCAATACTGCGCCCACAGCCGGCTTCAGCCAGCGTTGATTTGTTTTGTGCAATCGCCAAAGCGCCCACAGCGCGAGAATGGGAAGCACGGCGAGAACTGCGGGTTCGGTGAGGGCAGCGATTCCGCTTAATACACCGAAGCCGACCCAATCACGCACTCGGTTAGACTCAGCGAGACGCAGAGCAATGCAGAACAGAATCGCCAATAGAAGCGTCGCCAGCCAAGTGTCCCAAATACGCGCCACGGGCCAGTAGACTTCATAGGGGAAGAAGGCCCAAATCCAGCCTGCCCAGTCGGCTGCAGGTTCGCCGAAGCTTTTGCGTGCAAAAAAGAAAATCGGGAGACAAGTCAGCGCGGAGGTAAGAGCGTTGAAGGAAAGCATGACGAAAGCAGAGGCCCTGCTGAAAATCCCGAAGAGCTTGAAAACGCCAGCGAGGATATAAGGATAGACAGGCGTCATCCATGCCGTTGGGCCGGTATCGCCGAAGAGCGGGCTGCTGAAACCCTTACCTTGCACGATGGAGCGCGCGATGCGGCCCGTCTCGTATGCGAACGCCCAATGATCTCGCGTGGGAACAAGTTCGAGCGGGTACGTATAGGCCATCACTATGAGGCGCAGCGCCAGAGCGACGGCGAACATCCAGAAGAGTTTGCGACGAAGCTCGCGGTTTCCGTTCGACATTGGCACGATCAAAATGCAGCCTGCGAGGAGAGGAGCCTCCCGCACAGGCGCTAATTTAGATGCGCCGGCGCTGCTAATGTTTCGCTTTCGACTGATACGCGGCGATTCAGCGCTTCGATCGAGCCTGAATTCCCTGCTGCGAATACCTCCGCCGCCTGTGCACCGCCGGCTGGCGATAATCGCGAAGTGATGGCATAGGCCGCGAGCGCAATGAAAATTGGATCCATGGGGACGCGATACCATGGTTCGATCGACGTGATGTAGTAGACCAGCGGGAGAAAAATCAGGACCAGCGCGTAAGGCGTGGCTCCGGCGGCGTCCTCGCGAAACGCGTCGCGCAGACCCATCAGCGCGAGAATGCTCAGACCGGTGAAAAGAAAAATATCCGCGGGCTCGGGGGGAAACCCCAGCAAACTCTGCGGATCGAGGTACCAAAAGCCTGTCCAGAGATAGATCACGCGGCGCAGGCAGTTGTAAACGTATTCGCCGCGATGGCTCGAAATATAAGCGCGCGCGGCGCGGCCCTTTTCTGCCATATAAGCGATTTCGCCATATTTCTGAAATTCACTCCATTCGGCAGGATTCGAGGCCCACGGGCCGGCCTGGGGTGTGAGCATGTGGCGCGTGTCGCCGATATTTCCGACGCGCAGCGCCAGCGGGAAAACGTCGCGAAACGGAATGAATTCGTGAAACACACGATAGTTGCGGATGAACCACGGCGACACGACCAGAATT
>DATFQU010000054.1:0-4510 GCA_035264005.1 Candidatus Acidiferrales bacterium | reverse complement strand
GCCACGCTGGCTGCATGACTACAACTGGCATCGCCCTCATGCTAGTCTCGGCGGCGCTCCGCCCATCTCCCGTTCCGGCCTGGATCGGAACAACCTGTTGATACATGACAGCTAGTGACTAGAAAAAAACACGCTAGACTTCGAGGTGTAGTTCGCCAGGTACTCTTCGCGAGAGTTCAGAGTAAGAATGGGCAAGTTTGAATTTTGAATCCTTGTGCACCGATCCCCCAGACTCCCCTAGTCGGGAATCTGTGGGCCCCGTTTGCAAGAAAATTCAAACTGACCCTCTACCCTCAGCGTGAACGAATGGGTCTGTCGCGGAGCGCGAACTACGGAAGACTTCGCGCGGATGAAGCGCGCGACAGGAAAATTTTATTGACGTGACTTTTGTCGTGGCTGAAGCCTCTGCCACCGTTGGGACGAGACTGTGGAGACACGCGAGCGCGGCACTGCGGTTCTCCTTGGCACGAAAGGAAACTTCGCTACAAAAAGAGCAGATCAATTAACAACATGATAATGCCAGCGAATAGGCAGAGCCACATCAGGTAGGCGGGCCATGTGGCCCATCGGTGCTTCCTGGCGATTTGAAAATAGTTCGGAGGCACGTCCTTGCCAAAGCGACCGGATGTGTACTTCAGCGACTTGTAGCTTGATACGGAGGCCGTTCGGGTCATTTTGAATTGGGTGTGAATAAACAGTGCTCCGCTTGCGCCGATCAGTACAAGCCCGAGGACGGCGATCGGGTGGTGGCATGCTTTCTCGCATTCAATCACCGGGCCGAGCTAGCTGAGGTCGCATCTCGGGTCAGGTCTTGCGGGAAATGACGAGAGTTGGGCTGAGGTCGACGGGAATGGCGGCGCCGGCGGCGGCTTCGGCGAAACGCGATTCGAGGTTGCGCCAGTAAGTTTCGGGTTCAGATAGAGAGCGGGCGTAGGCGCTACCGTAGGAAGTGGAGCGCCAGAAGCCGGTGAAGTCGAATGGAGACATCGGAACGATGTAAGAAAATTTTGTGCTTTCGACGATCTGGAAGCCGGGAGCGGCGCGAACTTTCTCTTCCCAGTTTTTGTCGTGCTTGAGGCGCTGGTCGCGGTAGGGTTTCCACGGGCCGCGCATTTCGGCGAGAGTGATGGCGTCGATGGCTAGCGTAGTTTTGGGGAGCGGACGGTCGAAGACGGCGAAAATTCCTGCGGAGCGCAGCCAGGAATGAACGTTGGCGAAGACGCGCGGGAGATCCATCCAGTGCAAAGCGTTGCCGACGGCGACGAGGTCGACGGTTGAGGATGGCTGCTGAAAATCTTCAGCGGTGATGCTGTGGACAATGATGGAAGGAGCCTCCTGTTTCAGTTTTGCGGACATGCCGGGGTCAGGTTCGACGGCAATGACTTCGCGAAAATGCGGTATGAGCGCGCGCGTGGATTTTCCAGTGCCAGCGCCGAGGTCGAGGGCGCATTCGCGACGGTCGGCGGGAACTGCGGCGAGAATGTGCTCGAAAAGTTCAGGCGGGTAATCAGGACGGTAGCGCTCGAATTCTTCGGCGATGTGGCCGAATCTGGATTGGAACTCAGAAGACATCGTCAAAACGCTGCGCCAACTCCTGTGAGTATGGATGCTACACGCTCGCGAAACGACTGCGTTCCTCAGGGGCTGAAGCCCCTGCTCTCTATACGAGGTGGCAGCTAAAAGCTGCCACCTCCTACGGCCGAGAACAAAGTCAAAGGCTCGCGGCGTAAAGCCCGCCGCTACAAAAGCACGCTCTGTTCCTGGCGTTTTAGCGGGGTCAGTTTGAATTTTGACTCCTTGTGTCACGATCAAGAAAATTCAAACTGTCCCCGCTGTCCTCAGCGTGAAACGAAAAGGCTGGACTACTCGGGTTCTTCAAGCATGGATTCTTCGCGGACGACGACGACCACGCCGTTTTCGCTGACGTGATAGCGCTTGCGATCTTCGTCGAGGTTATAGCCGATCTCGGTGTGCTCGGGGAGGCTGACGTGGCGGTCGATGATGGCGCGGCGAATGCGCGAATGACGGCCGATGTTCACGTGATTGTAGATGATGGAGTCGTCGACGTGGCAAAAGCTGTTGACGCGGACATCGTAGCCGAGGACGGAGTGGCTGACGCGGCTTCCGGAGATGATGGAGCCTGCGGCGACGATAGAGTCGACGGCGGTGCCGGTGCGCTCGGGATCGGCAAAGACAAATTTTGCGGCCGGATATTGCTGCTCCCACGTTTTGAGCGGCCAACTCTTGTCATACAGGTTGAAGACAGGAGAGACGGAGACCAAATCCATGTTGGCATCGTAATAGGCGTCGATGGTGCCGACGTCGCGCCAGTAGAGATTTTCTTTTTTGTTTTCGTCGTAGAAGTTGTAAGCGTAAACGCGGAATTTGCCGATGACCTTGGGAAGAATGTCGTGGCCAAAGTCGTGAGAAGAATTGGGGTCTTCGGAATCGGAGATGAGCGTGGGCAGGAGGAACTGGGTGTTGAAAATGTAGATGCCCATGGAAGCGTCGACTTTGCCGGGATGGAGCGGAGAAAGTTTTGGGTTGGCGGGTTTTTCGTAAAAGGCGAGGATGCGGCCTTCCATGTCGGTTTCGATTACGCCAAATTTGCGAGAGGCATCTTCGGGAGTCATCTCGACCGTGGCGACGGTGACGTCGGCGCCGGTTTCGACGTGCTGCTCGAGCATTTTCTGGTAATTCATTTTGTAGATGTGGTCGCCGGAAAGAATGATGACATAGCTGGATTGTTCGCTGCCGATGGAATAGATGTTCTGATAGACGGCGTCGGCGGTGCCGAGATACCAGTGGGCGGAGACACGCATTTGCGGCGGGAGAATTTCGATGAAGTCGCCGACGCCCATGAGCGAGGACCATCCCTGGCGGATATGGCGGTTGAGGCTGAGAGCTTTGTACTGCGTGAGAACGAAGACGCGGCGGAGATCGCTATTGAGGCAATTGGAAAGAGTGACGTCGATGATGCGATAAATGGCGCCGAAGGGAACGGCGGGCTTGGCGCGGTCGCGGGTAAGAGGCCAGAGTCTCTCGCCCTGTCCGCCAGCCATGAGCACGCCGATCGCGTTTTTCATCAAAGACATGTCCGATGCCCGCGAGCCTACAGAACCATTCTAGCAACATTCGAGAGATGCGGGAGAGTTTCCGCCCGTCTCAAATGATTGGGGAACTCAAAGTGAAGTGGAGATTCAATGTCCAGGCGTTAGTAGAGCTTCCAGGCGAGTTTCGGGCGACCAAATGTGGGCCATGCCAGCCGAAGCGGGGGCCTACTTTCTGGCTCGCAAGATTTTGGAGGCCAGGGAGACAATGCCGTCCGTATGAACTCGCTGCCATTCATTGCGTTCAAAAAGGATGATGGCGCGCGCCAGGCGGACGGCGGCCTTTTTCCAGTTCATACTTTTGCGGGTTGAACGAGTCTTTTGCAAGTACTTCACCGGTAGCCGGGCGCCTACGGATTTAGATAGTCAAGCGCTGCACGCGCTTCCCTTCAAACACTAATACGAAGAAAAGAGAGAAAGGTTTCAAGCCGCGCAGGCGGCGCGAGCGGGACATTCTGCGCGGAAAAAGACCGCGCGAGCAGGAGCGCGCGTAAAGCCGGTAATGGGTCAGTTTGAATTTTGACTCCTTGTGTCACGATCAATAAAATTCAAACTGGCCCACCACCGGAGGCCCGAAAAACTTGCGAAAAAGTGTACTAAACCGCAAAATAGAGGGAAGGCACGAGAACTACCGCATGTAGTTCGTCGAACAAAATATAGTGCTTGACTTACCTGAGGGGGTTGGTTAGAAACGCCATAAGATGTTGTCCTGTGGCGGGAATTCTGATTAGTCCCTACTCAGCAACTATCGAATAAGACTGTTTCCGAACGGGGGTGAATTGCGTGGCAGAAGTCGTAATCCAAGAGGGCGAATCTTTGGAGAATGCTCTCCGGCGGTTCAAGAGAAAAGTCCAGGGCGAAGACATCATCAAGGAAATCAAGCGGCACAGCTACTACATGAAACCTGGAGAGAAGCGCCGGGCCAAAGAAGCGCTATCACGCAAGCGTCTCCGTAAAAAGCAGCGCAGAGAGCAGGACTAAATTTAGGCGGAAATCCTTGGGCACTTCGTTCCAGCTTCATACCGATCTTCCGTCGGGAAAAGCAGGGAGTTCCCATCATTCTCGGCATCATCCGATTCAGGGCGGCGTGATTTTACACGCTGTTCAGGCTAAGGCCCGGAGCGATCCATGGAATTCCACGATAAGGTTCTGAAATGCGCCGAATGCGGTTCGGAGTTTGTGTTTACCGCCGGCGAACAAATGTTCTTCGCCGACAAAGGCTTCAAGAACGAGCCGAAACGGTGCAAACCGTGTAAAACGGCGCGCGCGCAGGGAGGCCCGAGCACAGGAGTTGCGGCCAACGTGCAGCGCGTCGAGACGAAGACTGTTTGCTCGCAGTGCGGGAAAGAAACGACGGTTCCGTTCAAGCCGACGCAAGGGCGCCCGGTGTATTGCCGCGA
>DATFQU010000053.1:0-8030 GCA_035264005.1 Candidatus Acidiferrales bacterium | reverse complement strand
AATCGTATCGCCGTCGAGCGGAAGCGCTACGACGATGCCATTCAGGACTACAACACTTACATCGGGACGTTCCCGAACAGCATGTACGCGCACTGGGCTGGGTTTCAGCGAAACGACGCCTATTTCGCGGCTACGCCAGCGTCTCGTGCGGTCCCGCAAGTGGATTTTCCCGCAGCGGCGAAGCCACAATGAGACTCTGCCTAGATGTTCCTAAGATTCTAGTAACATTGGACTTAACGCCTGTTCACTTGACCGAACAGGCGGTCATACGGTAATGTAATTGGCGAGGTATTTTTCGTTCTCCACACAATCTAGATGAGACAAACCGTCAGGATGTCGGGGGGTATTGCCGAGCTTTTCGGCACCTACGACGAAAACCTCAAGCTTCTGGAATCGAGCCTCGGCGTTACCACTCAACTGCACGACAGCGACCTGCAAATCGAAGGTGATCCTGCGCAAGTCAATCGGGCCGCGAAATTCCTGCATGAATACAATGAGCTTTTTCGGGAAGGGCGGAAGCTCGACGGCAGCCAGGTAAAGTCCATGCTGCGAATGGCCAATGACGAGCCAAATTTCTCGCTTCGTGGAGCGATGGAGCACGCACGCCCGAGGTCGTACGGGAAAAAACCCATCACCGCGAAGAGCACGAACCAGCGGCATTACATGGAGGCGCTGGAAAATTACGACATGGTCTTCGCGATTGGACCCGGCGGGACGGGGAAAACGTATCTTGCGGTGGCGATGGCCGTGTCCGCTCTGCTGACGAAGCAAGTGAACCGCATTATTCTGGTTCGGCCGGCCGTGGAAGCGGGCGAGCGACTGGGATTCTTGCCGGGCACACTGCAGGAAAAAGTGGATCCGTACATGCGCCCGCTGTACGACGCCCTGCATGACATGCTTGAGGCCGACAAGCTCGAACGATTTCTGGAAAAAGACATCATCGAAGTGGCGCCGCTGGCGTTTATGCGCGGACGCACGTTGAACGATTCGTTCGTCATTTTGGACGAGGCGCAGAACACGACGAGCGAGCAGATGAAGATGTTCCTGACGCGCCTGGGCTTCAACTCCAAAGCGGTGATCACCGGCGACGTAACGCAAATCGACTTGCCCGCCGGGCGGCGTTCGGGGCTCGTGGAAGCGATCGACATTGTCGGCAAAATTGAGGGGATTGCCTTCGTGCATTTTGACGAGCGTGATGTTGTGCGGCACAGCTTAGTGCAACGCATCATCAAGGCTTACGATGAGCATGGTGCGGGCGCGGCCGCACGCAATTCCGTTGGCAAACAGTCCCGCGATGCCGACCGCGGCGCTCTCGCGGAGTAATTTTCCTTCATGGTCATCAACCAGCAGAAGCGCGTGCGCGTCAAGGTTCGTGCGCTGGATGAATTTCTTCATCGCGCAGCCGCGCTTGTTCGTTTGCCGGCGGATTCGGCTACGATTTCTTTGGTTACCGACGCGCAGATCGCGAAATGGAATCGAGCGTATCGCGGCAAGGACAGACCGACGGACGTTTTGTCGTTTCCCACGGCAGACGATGGGCGAAATGGCAGCGAAGCACGCGTACGATCAGGTGAAACTGTGCGCGCGGCGCGTGAAGAATATCTTGGAGACATTGCCATCGCTCCGGCCGTGGCGCGGCGAACTGCGCGGGAGGATGGTCACAGTCTTGATAAAGAATTGCAGATACTGGCGCTGCATGGCCTTCTGCACTTAATGGGATACGATCACGAAACCGATGATGGCACGATGGAACGAATTGAGATGCGGCTCCGCAAGAAATTGAGGATCGCCCCGTGAACAGCGCCGTCACCTACACGGTCGGGATTCTGATCCTTGCAGCGTTCCTGACGATTTTTGCCTACCTGGACCGCATCTACCGGCAGCTTGGCCGCGTGGTCGCAGGGCCTGCACACGCGAATCTCGATATTTTCGTTGCAGAGATCGAGCCACGCGTTCGCATCAACCGCGTGCGTGCCGCAGGGACGTTCAATCTGTTGGCGCGGCTCTGGCTTGTCGTGGTCTCGGTGCTCACAGCGCGCGCCGTGATTCTGTTTGCGGGCGAAACATGGCGCATCGTCGCGGAAATGATTTTCTTCCTCGGGCTGGAAGTGATCGTCGGAATGCAATTCCTGCCCGCGCTGCTGCTTGCTCGAACGAGCGGCAAGTGGATGATTCCAGTTCTGCCGATTGTGCGCGGCTACGCGTGGCTTATTTGGCCGGTACAGGCCGTGCTGGATTTCGCCATTTCGATCTTGCACATCTCAGATGAGCCCGGCGACGCTCCAACCGGCGATCAACAAGCAATGGAGGCCATCGTCGATGCGGCGACGGAGGAAGGCATTCTGGAACAGGACGAGGCGCGGCTGATCGAGCAGGTCGTGGAATTCAGCGACAAGCGCGTTCGCGAAGTCATGACGCCGCGGCCAGATGTCGTCTCCATTTCCGCAAATGCCACGATCGACGAATTGCGGCGTGTGTTCGTCGACACTAAACTTTCGCGCCTGCCTGTGTACGAAAACAGCCTCGACGAAATTATCGGCATCGTGATCGCGCGCGACATTCTGCAGATTCCGGAGAGCGAAGCGTCCAAACAGAAGGTGCGACAGCTTGTGCGGCCCGCGCTGTTCGTTCCTGAAGCGAAGATGGGTTCGAGCTTGCTGCGGGAGATGCAGCGGAAGAATCAGCAGATGGCGATCGTCATCGACGAATACGGCTCGATGGCAGGCGTAGTGACAGCGGAAGATCTGGTGGAGGAAATTGTTGGTGAGATCGGCGAAGAAGACCGGCATCCGGCACCGGACGTAGTGCGCGAGAGCGACGGCAGCATGGTGCTTCGCGGAAGTACAGGGATTGAAAAGCTGAAAGATTTGTTCGGCGTGGAATTACAGGACGATCAAGCCGACTTTTCGGCGGCGACGATTGCCGGTCTGCTGAACCACGTCGCAGGACACGTCCCGGAGCCGGGAGAGAAGATCAATTACGACGGCTTGCAGTTTGAGATTCTGGAAGCTAATCAGCGCAAAGTACTGCGCCTGCGCGCAAGACCGCAACCGGCAGTGCGCTAGTGTTCTGGTGCAGCCGGAGTCTGTCGAGAAGCAGTTTGTTTCGGGCGTATGCTCCACCAAAAGCTACGTGGTTTGGGATGCGGCGGCAAGCTCCCACTGGCTCATTGGCCGCACGTTCCCGCACTCCAAACACCTTGTCACCGGGAATTGTGCAGCACAGCTTGGGCAAACAGCCCTGGTCAGAAAAGTGTCGAAGGTTTTTTTGCACTTGCCACAAATCCAAAAATTTCCCACCGGCGGGGCTACTTTGCAGTCAGGGCAGGCGAAGCCGCCGTGGCGCGATGACTTTTCCAGTTTCAATAAAGCTTGCGCGCGCTGCCATGCTGTCCAACAGTTCATCAAAACGTATACAGCGATAAGCCCGATCCAAATGGATCGCGCCCAGTAGGCAAGTCCGAGCAAGCCGGCCGTTCCGAAGAAACCAAAAATCACGGCGGCCATTAGACTGCGAGCCCGTCCCAATCCAAACCAAAGCAATGAGCGAAGAATCTGGCCGCCGTCGAGCGGATAGACAGGCAACAGATTGAAGATCAGCAGAATGAGGTTAATTATCCATAGCGCGTGCAGCATGAGGTCGAGATTCGGCATCGTTAATGCCCAGCCGAATGACCCGCTGGCAACTCTCAGGAGTCCCAAGACTGGTAATAGGGCCACATTCACCAGAGGCCCCGCGGCAATGCTCCACAGAGTCGCTGCAGGTCTCGGTGGGGGACTTACATACGCCACGCCGCCTAGTGGCCATAACACAATTCGATTCGCTGTGCCACCCACCTGCCGGCACGCAAGAGCGTGGCCGAATTCGTGCAACAGCACGATTAGGAACAGCGCCAAGTATTCCAGTACATTCCACTCGATTGCCGAATAAGTGTGCGCGCGGTCACCAATCTCGTACATTGCCACGAGAAACCACGACCAGTGCAGATACACGTCTATTCCAGCCAGACGCACCAAATGCAGCGATCCTTTGCGAATGTCTGCCATAGGAGAACCGGATTCACCGCCCTTGGAATCATTGTGCCCCATTTTCATGCAGTGGCGGCCGGCGATTGCCCGGCGTGTACCAATCGCCAAACAGTTGTGCGGGCACAAGGGGATACAGCGCGTCATCGTCAGCCTCTTCCGAGCCTTGATATTTCGCGTTTGCGGGAGTAACTTTTCACACCCACGCTTGCGAAGAATCGCCGATTCCATCAAGGGAGGCGCTATGGCCGCTGAAGTTCGACTCCGCGTCAACGGGAAAGAATACGAAAGCCAAGTTGAGCCGCGCCTGCTGCTTGTGCACTACCTTCGCGATACGCTGGGCCTGACCGGCACGCACGTTGGCTGCGAAACAAGCATTTGCGGCGCGTGCACGGTGCTTCTGAACGGCAAAGCAGTGAAGTCCTGTACGGTGCTTGCTGTGCAAGCGGACGGAGCGGAAATTACGACCATCGAGGGGCTTGCGGCCACGTGCAAAACGAATGGAGCCGGCGCGGTGAATGGCGCTCTGCATCCAGTGCAAGAGGGATTTTGGGAGAAACACGGGCTGCAATGCGGTTTCTGCACGCCGGGAATGATTCTTACAGCGGCGGCGTTTTTGAGTGAAAATCCTGAGCCGAGCGAAGCGCAAATTCGGCAGGCAATCAGCGGGAATCTGTGCCGATGCACGGGCTACCAACACATTGTCGATGCGGTGCAGTACGCTTCGAAGAAAATGGCGGCGGCGCGGACGCGATAATTCGGGCGCGACTTGATGTAGCGGGGAGGAAATCGAATGGCGACAGCGGCGAAATACATCGGCAAGCCAATGAAGCGCAAAGAGGACCCGCGCTTGATCCAGGGGCTTGCACACTACGTGGACGATATTCATCTGCCGGGTATGCTGCACATGGTTGTTGTCCGCAGCCCTTACGCCCACGCGAAAATCCGCTCGATTGATACGTCCAAAGCAAAATCAGCGGCGGGAGTTGTCACGGTTTTTACAGGCGACGACATTGCCGGACAGATTGGCGCTGTTCCCTGCGCGGCGCACATTCCCGACATGAAGGCCGCGACGCGGTTGCCGCTGGCGACGGACAAAGTGAGATTTGTCGGCGAGCCGGTGGCCGTGATTGCCTCGACCGATAAATACGCTGGGCGCGACGCGCTTGACCTGGTGGAAGTGGACTACGAACCGCTGGCGGCGGTCACAGATCCAGAAAAGGCCATCGCGAAAGGCGCACCCAAGCTCTACGACGACTTCGCTGACAATGTGGCTTATCGGTGGGAACTTGAGGGCGGAGATGTGGCGGGCGCGTTCAAGAAGGCGCACAAAATTGTGAAGCAGCGGATGGCGAACCAGCGCGTGATTCCTGTACCGATGGAATGCCGCGGCGTGGTGGCGGAATACGATCCGGGCGAGCCGAAATTGAAGGTGTGGACGTCGACGCAAATTCCACACCTCGCACGGACGCAAATCGGCGCGATGCTCGGCATCTCGGAAACCTCGGTGCATCTGGTCGCGCCGGAAGTGGGCGGCGGATTCGGCAGCAAGCTAAACGTTTACGCGGAAGAGGCACTGTGCGCGTATCTCGCGATTCAAACCGGCAAGCCGGTGAAATGGATCGAGTCGCGGCGGGAAAATTTCCAGGCGACGATCCACGGGCGCGACTTCATCAATTACGCAGAGCTCGCGGTCGAACGCGACGGCACACTTCTCGGAGCGCGGTTCAAAATCATCGCCGACCTCGGCGCGTACTATCAGTTGCTGACGCCGCTGATTCCTACGCTCACAGGACTGATGCTCTGCGGAGCCTATAAAATCCCTGCGATACGCATTGAAATTATCGGAGCGCTGACGAATAAGATGGCGACGGATGCGTACCGCGGAGCAGGGCGTCCCGAAGCGACTTATTTCATCGAGCGCGCGATGGACGTGGTTGCCGCCGAATTGAAAAAAGATCCGCTGGAGATTCGCAGAAAAAACTTCCCCAAGCCGAAGGACTTTCCTTACGCGACGCCGACCGGATTGATTTACGACACGGCGGATTACCAGACATGCCTTCGTGAGGCGGAGAAAAAATCGGGCTATGCGAAACTGCGCAAGCAGCAGACCGAAGCGCGGAAGAAAGGCAAGATCGTCGGCATTGGCGTTTCGAGCTATGTGGAGATTTGCGCTATGGGGCCATCGAGCGCGATGCCGGCGGGAGGATGGGAGAGCGGGACGGTTCGCATTGAGCCTACGGGCAAAGTGAAAGTGCTGACCGGCTCGTCGCCGCACGGGCAGGGGCAGGAGACGAGCTTCGCGCAAATCGCGGCGGACATGCTCGGCCTTACGCCGGACGATGTTTTGGTCGTGCACGGGGATACGAGCCAGGTTCCATATGGCATCGGAACATTTGGCAGCCGCGCCACTGCGGTGGGCGGCACGGCGATGTATCGGTGCCTCGAAAAGCTGCGCGACAAGCTGGCGAAAATCGCGGGCCACATCTTGGAAGTCGATGCAACCACGCTGGACTTTGCGGATCGCAAAATTTTCTCGGCGAGCGCGAAAAAGTCCACGACGTTCAACGATGTGGTGACGGCGGCCTACGTAGCGAAGACGCTGCCTCCCGGCCTTGAACCTGGACTCGAAGCGACGACATTCTTCGAGCCGACAAATTTTACGTTTCCCTTTGGAACGCATATCTGCATGGTGGAGATCGACCGCGATACGGGAGAAGTGAAGCTGCTGAAATACGTTGCGCTCGATGATTGCGGCAACGTCATTAATCCCCTGTTGGTCGATGGCCAACTGCACGGCGGGATCGTGCAGTCGGTCGGGCAAGTGCTATTCGAAGAGGCTGTTTATGATTCTGACGGCCAGCTAATCAGCGGAGAGCTAACCGACTACGCGCTTCCGCACGCGGCGGATATTCCACGCATCGAAACCGGCCGCACGGTCACGCCGACGCCGGTGAATCCGATGGGCGTGAAGGG
Organism: Candidatus Acidiferrales bacterium; assembly: GCA_035264005.1. GTDB lineage: Bacteria > Acidobacteriota > Terriglobia > Acidiferrales > UBA7541 > DAHUXN01. Next base: position 1,029 of record DATFQU010000053.1, on the reverse strand, counting down.
TGTGGGCGAAGCGGGAACGATTGGCGCGACGCCGTGCCTGGTGAACGCCGTAGTGGACGCGCTGGCGCCGCTGGGGATCACGCACGTTGATTTGCCGATCAAGCGCGAGAACATCTGGCGCATTCTGCAGAAACATTCCGGCAACGGAAAAGCGAAATCGGGGAGGGCCTCATGATTCCCGCACCGTTCGAATATCAAGCGCCGAAGAGCCTGGATGAAGCGCTGCGGCTCCTAGGCCGGCACGGCGACGAAGCGAAAATCCTCGCGGGAGGCCACAGTTTGCTGCCGATGATGAAACTGCGGCTGGCGGCCCCGCGATACGTCATTGACATCGGGCATTTGCGGGGCCTGGATTACATCCGTGAGGATGGCGACCATATCCTCATCGGCACACTGGCCACGCACGCGCAAATCGCGGCTTCTGAACTTCTGCGCGAGAAATGTCCTTTACTGCCCGAGACGGCCGCGCAGATTGGCGACATGCAGGTTCGCAACCGCGGCACAGTCGGTGGGAGCCTCGCGCACGCTGATCCCGCAGCGGATTACCCCGCAGCGATTCTCGCACTGGATGCCGAGCTAGTCGTCCAGTCCGGTTCGGGGAAACGCACGATTCTTGCGGGAGCATTTTTCGTGGATCTGATGCAGACGCAAGTGGCGCCCGGCGAAATTCTCACGGAGATTCGCGTGCCGGTGCAGCGGTCCGGCGAAGGAAGTGCGTACTGCAAATTCCATCAACCGGCGTCAGGGTTCGCGACTGTGGGCGCAGCAGCTCGAGTGGTGACATCCAAAGACGGAAAAATAGAGGACATCGCTCTGGGCATGACCGGCGTCGCTTCGAAGGCGTATCGCGCGACAGCGGTCGAGAAGGCGCTGCGAGGCAAAAAGGCTGATGGCGAACTGATCACTGCGGCTTGCGCGAAGGCAGCGCAGGGAGTTGATCCGCTTTCAGACATTTTTGCATCCTCGGAATACCGCCGCGCGATGGCGAGCGTATTCGCGCAACGCGCAATTTCAGCGGCTCTGGCGCGC
>DATFQU010000052.1:0-3076 GCA_035264005.1 Candidatus Acidiferrales bacterium | reverse complement strand
TTCGCGCAGCGTTCCGCGCATCGCGGCCGGAGGAAGGCCTCATCGCGCTGGAAGGCACCCATCTGGTCACCGAGGCGATACGCTCTGGCCTAAAAATTGACGCCATGCTCGTTAGCGCGTCCGGGGAAAAGCATCTCGCCGTCCTGCAATCAAAGCTGGACCCCTCGACGCAAATCTTGCGCACGACCGACAAGCTGTTCGCGTCAGTCGCCGAAACGGAAACGCCGCAAGGCATCGCCGCGCTGGCCCGCGCGCCCGAATACACGCTTGAGAACCTGCTAGGTAGCGCCGACTCACTTGTCGTTGTGCTCGTCGCTGCGCAGAATCCGGGCAACGTGGGCGCGATTCTGCGTTCCGCCGAAGCGTTCGGCGCTACAGGGGTTATCGCGACCCGCGGCACAGCCCATCCCTATTCGCCAAAGGCATTGCGCGCTTCTTCCGGCTCGTCCCTCCGACTACCCGTGATTGCCGATTTGGCCGCTCCAATCGCTCTCACGCAACTGCGCGTCTCCGGCCTGCAAGTCCTCGCCGCTTCCTCGGCGCCAAACGCCGCCGCAAAACGTCCCGACCAACTGAACCTTCGCGCGCCGTTCGCTCTGCTCATCGGCAACGAAGGCGCTGGCCTTCCAGCAGAAGTCGAACGCAGCGCCGACGCGCTTGTCTGCATCCAACTTGCTGAACCGGTGGAATCGCTGAATGCTGCTGTGGCCGCGTCGCTCATCCTGTATGAAGCTGCGCGCCAGCGTCGCTCAAATGCGTAAGCTCTACAAAAACACATGAGCCTTTTTCGCTCCATCCAGCCCGAAGAAGACGAACCGCAGGGCTCCGCTCCACGACCGCTTGCCGATCGAATGCGTCCGCGCACGCTCGACGAAGTAATGGGTCAGGAAAGTCTGCTCGCGCCCGGAAAGTCTCTGCGCATTCAGATTGAGCATGACGAGATCGTCTCCATGCTGCTCTGGGGCCCTCCCGGCTGCGGCAAAACAACACTCGCGCGTCTCATCGCCAGGACAACGCGCTCGGAATTTGTACCTTTCAGCGCGGTCATGTCCGGCATCAAGGAAATCAAGCAAGTGATGGCCGCGGCGGAAGGCGCGCGCCGCTATGGCCGCCGGACCGTGGTTTTCGTCGACGAAATCCATCGTTTCAACAAGGCCCAGCAGGACGCTTTCCTTCCTTATGTCGAAGCGGGCACGATTCTTCTCATCGGCGCGACCACCGAAAATCCTTCATTCGAGGTGATTGCGCCGCTTCTTTCGCGCATGAAGGTCTACGTTCTGCAAGCGCTTTCGAGCGAGCAGATCGTTTCGCTTCTGCGACGCGCGCTCGCAGACAAAGAGCGCGGCCTCGGCAACGAAAATATCGAAATCCCCGGCGAAGTTCTGGAACGCATCGCGCAAATTGCGAACGGAGACGCCCGCGCCGCCTACAACACACTAGAAGCTGTGATCCTCGGCTCCGAGCCCGCTGCGAATGGTCGCCGCATCGTCACGCTCGAGCACCTCGAAGACGTCCTCCAGCGCAAATTGCTGCCGTATGACAAAGCCGGCGAAGAGCACTTCAACCTCATCTCGGCGCTGCACAAATCTGTGCGCAATTCCGATCCGGACGCTTCGCTTTACTGGCTCGCGCGCATGCTCGAATCGGGCGAAGACCCTCTATACCTCGCGCGCCGCATGGTGCGTATGGCCAGCGAAGACATCGGCCTCGCCGATCCCAACGCGCTTCAAGTAACGCTCGCTGCGATGAATGCTTTCGATTTCCTCGGCACGCCGGAAGGACACCTCGCGCTCGCGCAAGCCGCCGTCTATCTTTCGCTCGCGCCGAAATCCAATGCCGTATATACGGCCTTTGGCGCCGTGCACGAAGATTTGCAGAGCACAATCGTCGAGCCTGTGCCGCTACATCTTCGCAACGCAGTCACGGGACTGATGGGCCATCTCGGATACGGCAAGGGCTACCAATACGCTCACAACGCGGAGGAAAAAGTTACCGACATGACCTGTCTGCCCGAAAGCCTCTCTGGGCGCGTCTATTACCATCCAACCGATCAGGGCCTCGAAGCGCGGATTCGCCAGCGCCTCGAAGAGATTCGCCGCATCAAATCAAAGCCCGCTAGAACTTCACCGGGCAAGGATGAACACCTGAAGGAACCGAACCGATGACGCGTCGTAGCACCCTGACAACTGGCTCCCGAACATTTCAGAGAATTTCCCTTCCCTTCCTCTTCAGCGCAATATGTCTCACATTTCTTTTCGCGGTACGCGCGCGCGCCCAACAAAAGCCGCTCGCGACAATCACTCTCGACTGCCGCGCCTTTGCGATTTCATCCGATGGCCTTACGGCATGCGTCGTTTTCCATCAGCTGGGCTTCAAGAAAAATACCATCGAGCGCGACAACGTCTGGACCGTGACCGCCGACAACAAAAAGCGCCGCGAAATTGTCGACGGCGTGAAGCTGGTCCAAACGGAGATTCCCTTCAGTTTCAAAATTCTGCAAATCGGTTTTTCTCCGAACGGAAAACTGCTGACTCTGCAGATGAACATCGCGGAAATGCCCGGCGGAAACGACTCCATTCAGGAAAGCAAGCTCGTCGATCTAATGGACATCAACGGCAAAGAAGTTCCCGTCGCAGGCACCAAGACGAGCGTTATCGAAAATGCAGTTCAGGCGACTTGGCTGGCCGACGACAAAACCGTCGTCTATTTACTGCCCTCGGACGAATCCGACCTGCTTTTTCAAATCGGACTCACACATCCCGAGCGAGGCAAGGGCAGCGTTACTTTCAGCGGCCATTTGTTCACCGCTGTCGACTGGGATGCCGCGCGCAACAGCGCCATCGCCATCGAACGCGACAAGAACTTTGACGCTCCCATCAAGCTCGTCCGCCTCGACCTGATTCATCAAACCGACACACCGCTCGTTGACCTGACCGCGTATCTCGGCAAGCTGACGCTCTCCCCTTCCGGAAACAAAGTGGCCTACTTTGTCGACGGCGACACACTCGAAGTTCGCGACCTCTCACATCCGCAGATGCCGATAACAGTCCACTGCGCGTACGGCACGTTCGCGTGG
>DATFQU010000051.1:0-13497 GCA_035264005.1 Candidatus Acidiferrales bacterium | reverse complement strand
CTGCCCTAAGTAGGCATCTTCAAGAAGAAGTACAACCCGGCAAACGCAAAGATCGCATCGGGGGCCCACGCCGCTAAGAATGGCGGTAATTGTCCCACCGCACCGAACGCCTCGAAAAGCGCTGCGATTGACCAATAGGCGATTCCAATACCGACCGCCAGCGCGATTCCGCCGACTGCTCCCCGCGTACCGACAAGCAACGAGAACGGTATTGCCAGAAATACGATAATCGTGGCGATCAACGGAAACGCAATTTTCTTGTACCATTCGACAGACAGGCGAGACGTTTCGAATCCGGCCTTCTGCAAGCTGCCGATGTAACTCCGAAGCTGCCACCAATTCATCTGGTTGTACTGGAAAACTTCACGCTTGAAATAAGATGGTTGCTCCGAAACTTCGGCGAACGAATCAACGCGGAACGGAGTGTATGAGTTAACTGACGAATTCGAGAAATCGCGTACCCAGCCCTGTTCCAATATCCAGGAATTCAAATTCGGCTCCCAGTAAGCACGGTTTGCGTAAATGCGCCGCCGGACCTGAAAAGTCGAGGGATCGAGTTCAAAGATATTCAGGCCGCCAAACGAATTATTGTACGGGTCGAATAGCTGGTAATTGTAAATCTTGCCGTGCCCTCCGAATATCCACTGGCGAGTCGGTTGAAAGTATGTTTCGGCGGGGCGCCCCTTGATGCGGGAGTGCAACGCGTCCTGGCGTTGATTTGCATAAGGCAAGATTGAATCATCCAGCAGAAACATGCCGCCGGTCAGAAGCGCGCCGGCCAGAATCAATGGCAGTGCCAAACGAAACAAGCTGATACCGGACGCTTTGAAGGCTGTAATTTCATTGTTTTTCGCGAGCAGTCCGATCGTGATCAGGGTGGCGACTAATGCGGCGAGAGGTAGCAGCTGGTAAACCATCATGGGTAGCAAGTGCGCGAAGTAACTGACAACGACAGCGAGAGGTATGTGGTTCTTGGCAATGTCACCGAGAAGATCGAACAGCGTGAAGGCATCGAACAAGACCATGAAGCTGGCGAGCATCAGCACAATCCAATAAAAAAATGTGCCGAGGATGTATTGATCGAAAATCAAAGGAAAGGCCCATGTGCGATACTGCCTCCTGTGCGGAGGCGCGATTTGCAGAGTCACGCGGGCAATCGCCGTCGAATTCGCGGGCGGTGTTTGTGCAGCGGAGCGCGGCATCTTTTGCTGGTGCAAAAGGCTGCGGCGCAGATGGTCGAGCCAGCGCGCCTCAGGATGAATATGCTCGATGCGTCGCAGCAGAATCAGCGCAACCGCGAGCGTGACGATATTTGCAGTCCACACGCCAATCACGGGTGAAAGAACGCCATTCTGCGAGAAGTGAACGCCGGTTACAAAAAACAGGTAATAGCCGCAAATCAGCAAAATTGTGATCACGAAACCAGCAGCGCGCCCGCCGCGGCGTGGGCGTACACCGACGGGAACACCCAGGAGAGCGAAAATCAGGCACGCAATGGGCAGCGCGATGCGCTGCTGAAGCTCAGTGTGCGCGTTACGTGCCCCCGTTCCAGCGGTCGAAAGTAATTGACCTAAGGTGCGCTCGCGATCGTTTAGGGATCGAGGACCATTGGGTACGCCGCCAGAGCCAGAAAAAGGCAAGTCCATGGATTCAACCGCAGAGGTCGAAAGATCGTAGTGGTCGGGATTCTGTGGGTCGTATTCGTGGCTTGATACATCATCCAGGTGAAGGCTCAGCTTGCCCGTTCGTGGATCGGCGACTACAATGGCGTTTCTTGCCACGGTGAGTTTCGAGACTGTGGAAGAACTGGAATCCGCCAGGAAGACACCTCGCCAGCGCATGCCGGACGCGGCAACATCCTCCACGTAGAGTACGATGTGAGGGAAACGTTCGTCGAAAACACGCGGCTGGATGGCTAGAGATGCCTGGGAAACGCGCAGGCGGTCTTCGAGTGACGTGAGAGTTCGCAAAGACAGCGGGCCAAGCCAAAGGGTGATGACGAACGTCAATATCGTAGCCGCAAAGGCGATGCCGCCGATAGGTAAGAGAAGGCGGCGAAGACTCACTCCGCTGGCATTGAGCGCAACGATTTCGCTGTCCGCAGAGAGCCGCCCCAGTCCAATCAAGACGCCTACAAGCATCGACATTGGGATCGTGAATATGAGTACGGGCGGAAGAGAACAGAGAAGAAGCAGCGCGGTTTCCTTTGCAGTTGCGGCGTGCTGCACCACCAGGCTCATTAGCCGGACGAGCTGTGGCACAAAGAACACAAATGTAAAGACGGCGAGGCCGAGCCACGAATCGGCGATCACTTCGCGGCAGATATATCGATCGAGGATGCGCATAGAGCGCAAGGCATTCTAGCATGAGCAATAGCGGCCCATTGGAGAGGCGTTCAGCATGAGTCGTGTTCATTTGGTTCTGCTGTGGCATATGCACCAGCCCCAGTATCGCGACCCTGCGACTCATCGCTACATCTTGCCGTGGACCCGGCTGCATAGTCTCAAAGACTACTGGGGCATGGTGCGCGTTCTGGAACCAACACCGGAAGTCCATGCGACTTTCAACGTCGTCCCATCGCTTGCCACGCAGATTGAAGAATACGCCAGCGGCGAATTCAATGACCCATGGTTCGACGCCGCGTTCAAGCCTGCTGGTGAATTAACCGTAGCGGAAAAGCATGAGATTCTCCATCGCGCCTTTCAGTTGAATCACGAGCAGTTGATGACCCGGTGGCCTCGCTTCGTCGAGCTTTTCAAATGGTCGCAACGTTTGGGCAACGACCGTGCCTCTGAGCAGTTCGGGGCTCATGACTGGCGCGATCTGCAGCTTTTGTCGCAGTTGGCATGGATGGACGAAGAGTATTTGGCGAACGACCCGGTTGTCTCTTCGCTTGCGCGACAAGGCTCGAATTTTTCAGAACAGGACAAAGAGGGTCTGCGCGCGAAGCAGGCAGAATTGCTAAAGCGAGTCCTGGCGGAGTATCGGGGCGCAGCGGACCGAGGACAGGTCGAAATCTCCACGACACCGTTCTACCACCCGATTCTGCCGTTGCTGTGTGATTCGCAAGTCGCGCGGGTCGCTAATCCCCACAGCCCATCGCTAACGCCGGCGTTTCGATTTTCGGAAGATGCGAAAGAGCAGCTCGCGCGAGCGCAGAGTTATCACTCGAAGCTTTTTGGCAAGGTTCCCCAAGGGCTGTGGCCGTCGGAGGGATCGGTTTCCGATGAAGTGCTGGGAATCGCCGCAGAGTTGGGCTTTCGCTGGTTTGCGACAGATGAAGGCGTCTTGGGCCGCACGCGCAACATCGGTTTTTGGCGCGACGCGGATGGCGTTCCAGAAAACGCGGCGGAACTCTACTCGCCTTGGAAATTCAGAATTGGCGGACGGGAGATTTATGGTTTCTTCCGCGACCACTATCTTTCTGACCTAATCGGGTTCGTTTATTCGCGGATGGGCGCCGCCGAAGCCGCAGAGGATTTTCACCGGCGGCTGCGCTTGATTGGCGATCGCGCGCACTGGGGAAGGCCAGCCACAGTCGCGGTGATTCTCGATGGTGAGAATGCGTGGGAATACTATCCGGGAAATGGCCGCGAGTTCTTGCGGCAACTTTACGGCCGCATCGCGCGCGATCCGGAGATTCGCGCGCTCACGGCAACCGAGGCGATCGCCGAGGCGGGCGATGTTGGCACGCTCGAAGGTATTTTCCCCGCGTCCTGGATCAACGCAAATTTCGATATCTGGATCGGGCACTCGCAGGACATACGCGCATGGGAGTTGCTGCGAGATGCAAGAGAGGTTTACGCGAAGGTTCAGGCCGAAGAAACGGGCGGACACAACAAGAATAGTGCCAAGATCGACGTCCCCCAAGCGTACGAAGCGCTTCTCGCGGAAGGCAGCGATTGGTGCTGGTGGTACGGACCGGAGAATAGTTCGTCGACGGATGCAGAATTCGACGAGCTTTACCGCAAACATTTGACGGAGGTATACACGTCGCTTGGCTTGGATGTGCCGGCCAATGTGGGAGAACCGATCAAGCGCACGGTCGCTGTCGCTCAGGTCGCTCCGCCGACGGATTGGCTCAGAGTGGAGGTGGACGGCCGCGTGAGTTCGTATTTCGAGTGGCTGGGCGCTGGATACTATTCAAACAGCCGGCGCGGCGGCGCGATGTACGGCCAGATGCAATTTATCGGCGAGATTTTTTACGGTTTCAATCAAGAGCATCTGTTCGTGCGCATCGACTCGTTGCGCGAGAGTTTTGCGGAGCTTAAGAATTGTGAATTCCGCCTCACGTTTGAGGCCGGCACAGCGCTTCTCATTTCAGTGCGTGTACACGACGGAAAGCTCGTCGGCTTTTCCGCCGCGCAGGGTGGATGTGAACTGGAGAGTCGCGATTCACGTTTTTCCGTCGCCACGGGAAAAATTGTCGAAGTAGGTCTGTCCCAGCGCGTTTTCGCTCTGGCCGGGCAAACTGCGATTCGCTTCAGCGTTTCCCTGTGGCGCGACGGATTGGTTCTCGATTTGGCGCCACGGGAAGGCTTTATCGACTTTCCTTTGGGTGAGGATTCTTTTGCGTGGCCTATTGAACCCGTGCAGATGGTTTCGTTGCCGAGAATGATGCCTGGTAAGTAAATCATTGACAGAATTTCCCGCTCGCGTATAGTTCCATCCGTATTTCTCACTCCAAAACTAGAGCAAGCAGTTTACAGTGAACGACAGAGTTGTCGTTTCATCGCGGCGCATCTCCCCAGCCTGGCGCGGCCACGGACTCGGCCCGTTTGTCTGCGGCGCTGTTGTGTTGACCGCGGTGGCATTATTTTTCCTCGCGTGGCGAATGCCTCGATCCGCGCATCCTGGTACTCCAGGTCCAAAGGCGTCGCACGTGCGACTGTCACCCGCCATGGCCAAGAATGCCGCACAGAGGCTTGCAAATTTGGATTGGGTATTTGAACCGAATGTTGGACAAGTCGCGTCTCCTGTCAAATTCCTCGCGCGCGCGAACGACTCTACGGTCTTCTTGACGGGCAATGGCATCGATATTTCGTGGGCGGCTTCGACATCGAAGGTCAGGGAGGGTCGATCGGCGACGTCGGATTCATTGGAACTAGAATTCGTCGGGGCGAACAGAGGCAATCAGCCAACTGGCGAAACGGTCCTTCCTGGCAAGACAAACTATCTCATCGGCCGCGATGCGCTCGACTGGCACACGAACATTTCACATTATGCCGCCGTTCGATACGCACAGTTATACCCTGGAGTGGCCGCAAAGTTTTACGGTGGCTCGCAGGGGCTTGAATACGATCTGACTGCAGCACCTAACGCCGATTTGCGCCGGATTCTGCTGCGAATGAAGGGAGCAGGCCCTTTCGACCGGGACGCGCATGGCAACCTGATGATGCGCGTCGGCGCACGTCAACTCGTGATGAAGCGCCCGAGCATTTATCAGGTGGTTGGCAGATCACGCGTAGACGTCAACGGCGGATACCGGCTTGTGGGCAGCAACACAGTTGGATTCACCATCGCGAAGCATCGCGCCGATCTACCGCTCGTCATCGATCCCGCGATTTCCGTCGCCTTCGCAACCTTTCTTGGCGGCAACGGCGCGGAGAAGGGAAACAGCGTTGTGGTTGCTTCTGACGCAGTGACGGGGGACACCGACGCTTTTGTCGGCGGCACTACCACTGACATCACATCGTTTCCCGAGATGACGGCCTGCAATGATGTAAAGTCCGCCACCTGCGGGGGTGGGGCCGCGGGGGCGGTGTCGAATCTATTTGTCGCAAAAGTTGATTTGAGTACGAGTCCTCCGACCCTCGTATACCTTACCTTTATCGGCGGTAGCGGGAACGATCAAGGAGGATTGGTTGCCGTCGATAATTCGCCCGGGTCCGCAAGTCCGGCCGGCTCGCCGAATCTCGCTATCCTGGGGTGGACGACCTCTACAGATTTTCCGGTTACTCTTGGAAGCGTTCCGGCGGGATCTGTCAATCTGACCGTTTCAAAGTTAAATGGCGCGGGCAATGCCTTCATCTACTCAGAATATTACGGTGGGAGCGGAATGGAGGCCACACAAGGCACTGGAACGATTGTTTCGAATCCCATCGGTGGTGGCATCGCTACGGATTCCGCCGGAGATGTTTTCGTAACTTCTGACACAACCTCGACTGATTTACCACAACTTAGCACGCCGAACGGTTTTCAAACGATGTTTGAGGGCACAGGTACCCCACCGGCCTCGCCGAATAATGACGGTTTCCTAGCCAAGTTCGACCCCAACGGATCTTTGCTCTACTCCACTTACTTTGGGATCACGGCGACGATTGGGAGCACTGGCGTTGCTGTCGATAGCAGCGGGAACGCTTATGTTGCCGGTTTTACGTCGTCGCCAACTACGTTTCCCGCGACGAATCCGTTTCAAGCAAGTTATGGCGGCGGAAACTCCGACGGATTTGTAATGGAGATCAACCCGGCCCCTCTTTTGGGTTCACCGGGCCTTGTATATGCGAGTCTTTTGGGCGGCAGCCAGTCGGATCAAGCTCTTTCGATTGCAGTCGACACCTCAAATCCTGCCGATGCTTACGTGACGGGACTCACTCAATCGTCTGACCTGATTCCATCTTCAGGAGTCACGAACGCGCCGTTTCAACCATCGCTCGGGACCGCGGCGACTCAAAACGGCTTTTTTGGGGCGATCAGCCAATCGGGCGGCGTTCCATCGCTTCAGTACATTACCTACTTGGGTGGAAGCGGTACAGACGTGGCTCAAGCCGTCAACGTAATTTCGCCGACGCAAGTCTACGTCGCCGGCACCACAACCTCGACGAATTTCCCGAGCATCTGCTCGTTGCAGGGATTCACTGGAACTCAAGATGCCTTTCTGGCGCAGTTCAATCCCACTGCCGCAGGCGCGGCATCGCTTTTGGGCACAACTCTGCTTGGCGGAACCGTCACTGCCGAAGCAAACTCGGTGAGTGCCGACTCGGTGGGCAACGCCATTCTATTTGGAGATTCCATCTCGCCAGACTTTCCGCTGGCGGGGAATCCGAATACGGGTTTTCAGCCGATCTGCACGAGCTGTGCGGCAACTCCGCCGTTGTCCGACGCAGTGCTGACGAAAGTGACAGTGAACTCAAGCGCTTCGGGATGTTTAGACTTCGATCCTGGCGCCGCCAATTTTGGTTCCTTTGCCGACGGAACAACGTCACCGCCAGTGGACGTTCTCGTCACAAATGACGGCAGCGCGGCCCTGAACGTCAGTTCCGTAACGATCACAGGGCCCAACTTCTCTGATTTTTCACTGACGATCAACACTTGTCCGGCAAGTTCGCCAATTTCACCAGGCAAGACCTGCGACCTTGCAACCACGTTTGATCCTTCGATCATCGGTCCGGAAACAGCGTCCCTACAGGTTTCTGACGATGGCATCGGCAGCCCACAAACGCTAACGCTAAACGGAACCGGAACCGGGGTGGGAGTAACACTGTCTCCGGGAAACACGCTGAATTTCGCGAACACAGCGCAGGGCGCGGTGTCGACGCCTCAATCCGTAACCCTGACGAACACCGGGTCGGACAATGTGAACATAACCCAGTTGCCATTCCAAGGAACGAATCCGGCGGATTTTGAACTGAGTACTTCCAATACCTGTGCCTCGACGGCGTCTGTTCTTGCTCCGGGCACGCAATGCACAATAGCGGTGCAATTTGCTCCGAATGAGCCGAATCCGCCTGCAGGCGGCCTGTCCCTAACGGCCCAAGATGCCCTCTCTGTCGCAGATGCCGTCAACAATTCGACGCAGACGGTAACAGTTTCACTCTCGGGAACGGAGCTTCCCGCGACGCCCGCGATTGTGTTCGCGCCAGCTTCGCTCAACTTCAACAGCGAAAACGTCGGCAGCGCGTCGGCAGCGCAGCTAATCACTGTTACCAATACGGGCTCGGCTCCACTCGCGATATCGAGCATCAGTGTCACGGGCGCAAATACAGGGGACTTTCCAGAAACAAATACATGCCCTACTGCTCCGGCAACCGTAGCCATCAACGGAACCTGCACGATTTCCGTTAGGTTCCAACCAACTGCCACAGGCCCACGTTCCGCCGCGGTCTCAGTGTCCGACAACGCGAACGCCTCTCCCCAAACCGTAGCTCTCACGGGCACCGGTACGGCGGCCGGAGTTACGCTGACGCCTTCCAGCCTGACGTTTGCTGGCCAGAACGCCGGAACGCCCCCCAGCACTCCTCAGACAATTACGCTACAAAACACCGGAAGTGGCCCCCTCACGATTTCCAGCATCGGCATCACCGGCGCAAATTCCGGCGACTTTGCCGAAACGAACAATTGTCCGGGATCCAGCGCCACGTTGAATGTCGGCCAGGCTTGCTCTATCGCTGTAACGTTCGCCCCGGCCGGTACGGGCCCTCGCTCTGCTTCCTTCGCAGTCGCCGATGACGCCGTTCCTTCACCTCAGATCGTCTCCCTAAATGGGACTGGCACAATGCCTGCGGTACACTTGAACCTATCGAGTATGGCGTTTGCTTCGGGCATCGTTGGGGGAGTGACTGCCAGCCAGCAGGCTCAGGTAACCAACACCGGAAACGGCCCGCTTGTGATCACCAATGTCGGATTCACGGGAGCCAACCCAGGAGATTTTCAAGCATCGGGTAGTTGCGTCGGAGCCGGTGGATCCGCCGTCTCGATAGCAGCCGGCTCAAGTTGCACCGTGAATGTCGCATTCTCTCCGACGGCGACAGGGTCGCGCAGCGCCTCGCTCAGCGTAACGGATAATGCTGCGAACAGCCCTCAGCAGCTTTCCGTCAGTGGCACGGCGACTGATTTTCAATTGGGTGTCGGAGCGGGCGGCTCCACATCGACCACTCTAACCGCGGGCGAGACGGCGACATTCAACTTGCAGGCCACGCCGGTGAACAATTTCTTTGGGACGATTGCGATGTCGTGCAGTGACCCCATGCCTGCCTCGACATGCGCACTCTCGCCGCAACAAGTGGTCGTTTCCGGAAGCCAGCCAGTTGGCTTTAGCGTAACCGTGACAAGCACGGCGCACAGCGCGCTCCCGCAGCTATTCCGCAGAATCCCTCCGGGCAGTCGCAGACTGCTTCTACTCGGATCGCTGCTCGCATTTGCATTTCTGTGGCTCTGGAGTTGGAGATGGCATCGCTCGCGTTTTCGGCTGGCCTTTCTGCTGGGCGGCGCGTTACTGCTCTGCTCGTGCGGCGGCGGCAGCACGAACGCTTCGTCGAATGGCACTCCGCCGGGAACTTACACTGTTGCTGCGACGGGCACGTCTTCCGGCGCGTCGCGGACCGTGAACCTAACGATCACAGTCCAGTAGTCTGACCGCGAGGCGTGCCACAGTCATTTGCCTTTCCATGTTTTCAAAATTCTTTAATAGCAAGTCCGTGAGGATCATTTCCGACCGGCACGAGGGTGATGAGGCAGCCGGCCGGGCTGCCTGAAGCCTGAGAGCAACCCTCGGTGCGGATGACGGCAACTTGATCCGATCCTCCGTCAACGGCTAGCAATGTGTCTCCAAGTGAAGCGAATTCGAGCACTCCCGGCTGCGGTCCCGTTGTGATGGGTTGCAGAACTTGGCGCAGTCCAATCTGCACCGGAACGATTTGCGATGCGCCCGGATCAGAGACGTAGAGAACCTGCCCATCCGGCGAGAGCACCGCGTTATCTGGAGACGATCCCAACGTGACATAATCGGCTACATCATCGGTCCAAGTATCAACAACGATTAGTCCATGCGCATCGGGCGAAGGAATGTAGAGTTCGCCACCATCGCTTTTCATAACCAGACTGCCGGGCCTTCCGCCAAGTTCTAGATTCGCGATCAACGTCGATTTGCGAAGGTCAATGATGGAGATGCGGGCGGAATTGCCAGAAGAAATGTATGCTTTTGAGCTGTCTGGCAATACGGCAATCTGCTCCGGTTCGGACGCTACGCGAATCGTTGCAACCGCCGCGAATGTCGACGTATTGAGAAGGGAAACGGTGGAATCTCCGCGGTTGGTTACGACAATCAGCTTTCCATCGGGCGTCACTCGGGCAATCCACGGCTGCTTGCCAGTGCGGGCGCGGGCGATCACTTGGTGTGATGCACAGTCAATTTCCGCGACACTATCCGACCCGGAAGCTGCAACGTAAGCGCGCGCTCCGTCGCGCGAAAAATCCACTGCGTAGGGACTTGCGCCAACCGGTACGCGCGTGACAACTCGCCCAGCTTTCGTATCGTAGACCCACACGTATCCGCCCGATGTACTTACGCCCCAGATTTCGCTGCGTTTTGGATTGGCCCGGATTCCGCTTGGCGTCGGGCCGACGGAAATCGTCGCCGTGGCGGCCAGCGTCACCAGATTGATGGCCGTCAGTGTGCCGTCCGCGGAGTTTGCGACGTAGGCATACAAATGGCGGCCCGGGCGCAGAAAGGACGGCCGATGTTCAAGCGCAATTTCGCGCACGGCCAGCGCCAGCAAAACAAGCAGGACGAGAATCAGGCGAATGTTCCAGCGGAATTTGCGGCTTGGCAACTTGGACTCAGGCGTGAGCGGCACGGCGGCTGCGTTAGTTGAGCGTCCTGTGCACGACGCTAGCGATTGCGCGGACCTCGGTCATCAGTAATTCCAGTTCTTCCGGAACGATTGATTGCGCCCCGTCCGAAAGAGCGCGATCCGGATCATGATGAACTTCCACAAGCAAACCGTCTGCGCCAACGGCCACCGCCGCGCGCGACAATGGAAGCACCTTGTGTCTTTTCCCTGTTCCGTGGCTGGGGTCGACGAGGATCGGCAAATGGCTGCGAGTCTGAACTGCCGGGATTACGCTCAGGTCGAGCGTATTGCGCGTGTGATCCGTAAATGTCCGCACGCCCCGCTCGCATAAAATTACGCGATAATTTCCTTCGGAGAGTATGTATTCCGCAGCCATCAAAAATTCATCGAGCGTAGCCGACATTCCTCGTTTCAACAGAATCGGTTTCTTTGCCTTGCCTGCGCGTTTGAGGAGCGAAAAATTTTGCATGTTCCGCGCGCCAATTTGAATCACGTCCGCGTGCTCTTCCACGAGGTCGAGGCTCTCGTTATCAATTGCTTCCGTCACGATTCCCAAGCCAAATTCATCGCGAATTTCCGCCATGATCTTGAGCGCGGGTTCGCCAAGCCCTTGAAAACTATAAGGAGACGTCCGTGGCTTATACGCGCCACCGCGAAAGAGGTGCACGCCCGCGGCTTTCACATGCGACGCAACCTTCATCGCTTGGTCGCGATTTTCGACTGCGCACGGACCTGCGATCATGACCAGGTTCGCCCCGCCAATGGAAACGTCGCCCGCCGGCGTCGGCACTTTCACAACTGTATTTTCTTCCTTTGCATCGCGGCTAACCAACTTGTAGGGCTTACTGACCGGAATACATTCAATAACTCCGGGCATCGCTTCGAGCGAGCCCACGTCAACGGCGCCGTTGTTGCCGGTAATACCTATCGCAGTGCGATTCGATCCCGGTATGGGATGGGCGCGGAGGCCCAGCGACTCTATGCGCTCGCAAACAGCTCGAACTTGCTCATCTGTGGCATGAGCCTGCATTACAACCAGCATGTCTATGGTCTCCCTGGTGACGTAATTTCGTTTTGCTTCGGTACCCGAAGGATAAGTTTCGGCAGCGGAAGCGAACAAAGGAGTTTACTGCATGGCGCCTGTGCACCGCAATTGGCCGAATATCATCTTCCGAATCACGCGTGCCGAACCTGGCGCTCATTCAGCTGCGTTTACAACTTCGATTTCCGCAAGCCTTTCAGTAATCACGCGCCTTGATTCCTCGAGAATCGTCTGGAAAATGGCCGCCAGAGCTGAAGCATCCAGCGGCCCGGGGTTCGCGCGCTGTACGTGCTGAATAATGCTGTCCTCGCGGGCCTTATCCCACATGGGCAGGCTTGCATCTTTTTTGAGTTGCACCACCTGAATCGACATCTGCGCGCGCCTGTTCAACAAGCGCACGAGTTCGCGGTCCACTTCATCTATTCGCCTTCGTTGATCATTGAGCGTCATCTTTCGGTCTCCTCGCTGGGTCGTCCGAGCGCATCAGCCCGCGTTCGAAGCAAAAAAAAACCGCAAACCCCGTTTTGGGTTTGCGGCCACTTTCAGTGAGCTTTTGCGCTGGTCTTACATTTCGTTCCTCGCGCCCGCGCGCTCCACCGTGGCCGCTACCCCGTAAGGATAGCGGTAGGTAAAGCTAAAATAATAATATCGCTGCGCAGTCGCGAGAATCATACCGCGCATAGTGTATGGACAAACCGATTCCGAGTCAACAGATAGTTTCGCAGCCTGTTTGCGAAAGTCGCCCGAATCCACTAGAATGTTCTTTCACTTTTCAGACGAAACGCGCGCCCGAGGGAATGGAAGAGCCTCAGCACAGTTCAATTCAGCAGTATATCCCCAGCGACGAATACCGCCCCGAACCCGAAACCAAGCCGCTGCTCCCAGTCTGGCTCGACGGCAGCATGCGCATCGGAATTCATACCTCCATCGCCGGCGACGTTTGCTCGGCTCTCGACATCGCAAAAGCCTTAGGTGCTAACGCACTCCAAATCTTCTCTTCGAGTCCCAGGATGTGGAGCCGCGGCACGCTCGGATCAAAAGCAATGGAAGCCTCTTCGGCGAGATTTCGTGCGCGGCGCGAAGAACTCAAGCTCGGTCCTCTCGTAGTCCACACCAATTATTTGATCAATCTTGCGTCGCGCCAGCCGGTTTTGCGTGTTCGTTCCATTCAGGCTTTTCATGACGAAATTGTCCGCGCCGTTTCACTCGGTGCCGATTTTCTAGTGATGCACCCTGGCTGCGCCTGCGGGGTTGAAATGAACATCGCGATCGCAGCCATCGCGAATGGCCTAAAACAGGCTGCGCGCGGCATCAAGTTTGGCAACTTGCGAATCTTGCTCGAAAATACTGCGGGCCAAGGTACTTCGGTTGGTTCGCGCTTCGCTGAACTTCAGGCAATTCTTGATTTGTGCGCGGAACTGCCTATGGGCGTGTGTGTGGACACCGCACACTTGTTTGCCGCTGGTCATGACCTTCGTCGCGCAGAAGGATTGGATCGCGCACTCATCGAACTCTCCACGACGATAGGTCTTGAGCGCGTTTTTGTTATTCATGTGAACGACTCAAAAGGCGCTCTTGGCTCGCATCTCGACCGTCACGAGCATATTGGCAAAGGGAAAATCGGTCTGGAGGGTTTCCGCAGGGTCCTGAACCATCCACAGCTTGCAGGACGTGCCTTTATTCTGGAGACGCCCATCGACCGACCCGGTGACGACCGTAGGAACGTCGACACGCTCTGGAAGCTCGTAGGCGAAAAGCCGCGCAGCCTCCGCGGCGCAGTGGATGGATTTGCTATCCGGCAGCACAAGAAACGAGCGCACACAAGGCCACGGATTTCGCGAAAAATTCGAACACGGGCAAAATCCGCTAAGCGGAGAGGATAAC
>DATFQU010000050.1:0-10886 GCA_035264005.1 Candidatus Acidiferrales bacterium | reverse complement strand
GGCGGCGCCTACGCTTTTGAGGTTGACAGTCACGGAAACCTCTGATAATTCTCCGCTGTTCCCGCCACTGAAATTCTTTCTCAAGTCGCGTCTAGGAGTAACGGGCTATTTGTTACGTTCACTCGGCCAAAGTGCTTTTCTCTGAAGGAGCGGTGAGCGTCCATGCAGCCAGAACAAGAAGGACAACTCATCAGGGACTATATGGCCGGGCAACTTCCTCCGGTTCGCCGCCAAGGGCGTGGGTGCCTTGCCAAGCTTCTCTTCAAACTGTTCGCTGTTGCTGTATTCGGAGTTGCCGTGCTGTATGGAGTTCTCGCGATAAGCGCTCCCTGGTCACTTCACATCGGCGGGCGCTGGACGCCGTTTGCGACCTGGAACGGATACGGCCAACTGGTTACAAGCGGCGGAGTTGACTATCCGTTGTACGTTTCCTTTTTCCCGTCTTCCCACTTTTCCCAACTTCATCGTGAGGGCTTGCGTCCCACTGGCGGCCTGCAGGGCGCCGGCTGGATCTGCACGTCGCCAGGTATCACTCAGCGTCTCACTCTGAGCGGCACGATCTATGGCGGATGGCGGAGCACTGACGGCAGCCTGACGGCCTTCCGTCTTCTCGAAGCAAGGATCATCAATACGGGCCAAGACCGGGGTTTCTTCGATCTCGCAGGGAGATGGCAAGGGCCGAAACTGGTTATGGAGGAGCGTGGGGATCACGGCGAACTAGGACACCCGTTCCGCTCCGGCTTGCACATTGATCACGCTTCGATCAGCCTGAACTGGGGGAGTTACTCGGAGTTTAAAAACGCCTGTGCGAAATCCACAAACCACTCCGCAAACTGATGAACAAATCGCCGTTCGCGCAACGGAACGGTATTGCGTAGCCGATCGAAATTCTGCAGCCGTCGAACTAACCTTAGCAATTACGAAATAGTATGGCCACTCAAAGTCCAAGTGCGTCGATCGCCGGCCCGCGCGATCGCGAAAGCTTCTTCGATGCGCAGCGTCGCAACCGGCATGCGACGTGGCGGCTGTCCGCCGTTTCAGTAGTCGCCACACTCGTAATGGGCATTCCGCTCGCGCTCACAGTGACGCCGCTCCTCTACGTGGCAGGCTTAATCGTCGCCGAGATTGTGAATATCTGGATGCCGCTGCCTGCGAGTTTTTGGCAGCATTCCGGCGAACTCGCAAGTTATGGCCTGAGGGCTTTTCAGTGGATGACCGGCGGCAAGATGCCGAATCCGCAGGCGCTCGTGGAAGGCATTGCCGTCCTGCTTCTTCCCGGCTCGATTCTCTCCATCGGACTGTGGATCAGCATCAACTCTCTGTTTCGCCGCGCAGGGGTTGGCGGCGCGTTGCTGGCGCTGAAGGCACGCGAACCGAGCGCGTCAGAGTTGAAGGAATTGCAACTGTCAGACGTCTTGCAGGAAATGGCGATTGCCGCAGGTTTGCCAGCGCCGAAAATCATGTTGATCGATGCTCCAGCAGCGAACGCAGCTGCGATCGGACATTCGCCCAACGATGCGCGCATTGTTATTACGCGCGGGATGCTCGATAGGCTGACGCGCGACGAACTGGAAGGAGCACTGGCGCACCTCGTCGCGTCCATCGGCAATGGCGACTTCAGAATCGCATTTCGCGTTGCCAGCGTTTTTGAGACTTACGGACTATTGCTGGCACTGATCAATTCGCCCTTCGGGCCGCGCTCGCGCCGCACTTTATGGCGCGTCGTGCGTTACGGACTTAGCTTCAAAAAAGGTGCCGGCGATCCTTCGGAGGCAGCCGCCGTAGCCGATCTGCTCTCGCGCGGAGCCGGGCTTGAGACTGATGACATCGACAACTTCTTTGATACAACTGCCAAGAAAAAATCCGTACTTCGTTCCATTCGCAACTTTCTGCTCTTCCCCATCTTTTTCACAAATGTCGCCATCAAGCTCACGCTGTGGTTTTTCTCGTTCAGCATGCTTGGACCCAGCGTGGCGCTTCTGTGGCGCAAACGAGTCTATCTGGCGGATGCTGCGGCGGTGCAACTGACCCGGAATCCCGACGGTCTCGCTGAGGCGCTGCGCAAACTCAACAGCCAGCGTGCTCCCGTTCCTGGCGGCGCTTGGGCTTCGCATCTTTTCCTGGTGAATCCGGCGGGCAGCGACCGCATGAACGATCCAAAGGAAGAAGCCGCGCATCGGCAGCAACTAGCGGCAATATGGGCCGCGTCCCAGCCGAGTGCGAACGTCGCCGCGCCCGCTCCGAATCCCCAAAGCACGCCATTCATCACCCAAGAGATTTTGGCTACGAGCCGTGCCGCAATGGCCGGAAACCAAGACGCGCTGGCACGCATGACGGCTTTTCGACAGGCTGCCGCAACGGCACTCGGGAAAAGCCCGGACGAGTTGCCAAGCTTGGAAGACATCGCTGCAGCGCAACGCGGCGACAAAACAGCGATTCAACATCTGGCACAGTTCGGTCGAAAAGTGAATGCGAGCGAGACGGGCAGCACTGGTTCAAATTCAACAAGCACGTCGCAAAGTACGAGCAGCAGTTTTGCGGGATTTCACCCTTCGCTGAAGCGACGCCTTAAGCGGCTCGATCGGATGGGCGCGCACGTCGAACTCGTGACTAGCGACCGCAAGACGTGGATTGTCGTGACCGCGTTGTCGGTCGTGCTCGGGCCGTTCGCCCTGGTGGCGGCCGCGCTCCTGCTGGTGCTCATCGCCATCATGATGATGGCCAGTCTCGCATTTTTGGCGATATGGATGGCTGTGATTCACCAGGTTTTTGTCATCCTTTTGCATCACTAGCAGCGCGAGCGTCGTCCTGAAGGAAGGTGCAACACTGTGCCGAATCTTTCCACGATTGCAATCATTGCGATAGCCGCCGCGATAGTGATCTGGTTCGTCTCGATCTTCAATTCGCTTGTGGCTTTGCGCGTTCGCGTGCAGAACGCTTGGTCAGACATCGATGTTCAGCTTAAGCGCCGCCACGATTTGATTCCGAATCTCGTTTCCGCCGTGCAGGGCTACATGGCGCATGAACGTTCGACGCTCGAAGCGGTCACTCAGGCGCGCGCTCAAGCGGTCGCTTCGGCTAATGGGACTGTGGCCGATCGCGCACAAACGGAATCCACGCTGACTGGCTCGCTCTCCAAATTATTCGCCGTAGCCGAGCAGTACCCGCAGCTTCGCGCGGTCGAGAGCGTGCAATTGCTGCAGGAGCAGCTCACTTCGACGGAAAATCGTATCGCCTACGCGCGCCAGTTCTACAATGACGAAGTGATGAAATTCAACACGAGGCAGGCGACATTTCCGCGCAATCTTTTCGCGGAGATCTTAGGCTTCTCACCAGCGACCATGTTCGCCGCGCAGGAAACCGAACGCGCCAACGTGAAGGTCAGCGTCTGATACATGGGCGGTGAGCTTTGCCAGAAGGGTCGCCTCACGGAGCTGTCGGGTCAGTAAGCGGACGCGGGTTGAAGTCGGACGGTATGGCGTTCGAGATGTGGCGCGCGCGATCGACCGGCACAATTTTCAGAGCAGCGCAGCCATAATTTGTTTCAGCCGGCAGATGAAGCACGAGCGATTCAGGAATTTCAGCGTAATCAGATGACAGCGGCGGCGTCTTCCCGAGCAGCCGCTCGACGCTGAAGGCGTCAATAAGGTCAGTGACATTCGGAGTCAGCGCATCCTCCGGGCCGAGATTCTTCTGATGAAATTCCTTCTCGCCGAGAGCACGGGCGCGCCGTTCATCGGGCAGCAGCGCCAGCGGGGTGCGGTTGAAGAGCAAATCCGCGAACTTCACCACCGAAGCCTGGTTGCCAGAGGCGTGCGCGACGTAGCCAGTGCGCGCATAGGGCGAGATGAGAATGAACGGGACGCGCGGACCGTCGCTGATAGGCGAGCCGTCGGGACCGTAGGAGTACACCGGCGGAGGAACGTGGTCGTAGGCACCTTCGGAATCGTCCCACGTGATGATGATAGCGCTTTGGGCCCAGTAAGGACTGGCGGCGATTTTATTCACAGCCTCGGCGACGAGCGCTTCGCTGATCTGCGAATCGGAATAGGCAGGGTGGTCGTCATCGCCGTTGAATCTCTTTTGCACAGCGGAATCCGGATCGGAAGGCTTCAAATGGAAGATATTTGTCCTGCCGCCTTTCACGAAGAACATGCCGCCTTGCGAAGGAAGCGAGTGCGAGTCGAGCGCTCGGAAGAAATCGGCCATGCCGTGCATTTCCTCGCGCATTTTGGGATTGTTGGCGATGTAGCCGAAGTATTGCGGCCCATTATGGTGAGTAATGTAGGAGGCGTGCAGGCCATTGGCATCCACCGGATCATCGTCCTTGTCGGGCGGTTCGGTTGGCGAGGACTCCGCATCGTAGCCCTCCTGGAACCAACCGAAAGGAATCGTCGCGGGATTGTGTTTGGGAATGTAAGCAACATCGTTGCGAACGTCCGCGAGATCTTTAGAAGGGTCGCGGTCGAGTTTGGTGACCGACTCGGCATCCCCGCCCAGGAGAGTGAGTGGGAGCGATGCGAAGGTTAAGTTCAGTTGAGGCTCCCTTTCGCGTTCGTTCGGGGCCACTGGCATTTTTTCGTCTTGTTGAGTTGGGTCCAGCTGAGACCCCCAGAACGGATCGGAATCATTCACAACGGGCATGCCGGCCGCGCGCGCGCCATTGCCTTTGTAGGCTTCATCAGGATGCAAAGCCCACTGCGTTTGACCAGTTTGCGCGGCGATGATGGCAAGATTTCCGAGAGTGGACGGGCCAGTCATTTCTTGAAAAATGTGATCGAACAGCACAAAACGCTGGGCATAGCGCCAGAGGAGCGGAACCGTGTCGCAGTCCTCGTAGGACATCGCCAGCTCACCCATTTGCTTAGCAGCCAGCGAGGGATTCTGGCCGGGCTTGACTCGCTTGTGTTCTTCGCTCATCGCAAAACGGTCCATGCGAGGCGTGCCGGAAACGATGTCCATTTTGGCAACGATCATGGGATGCGAATGGTCGGTATCATCTGTGTCCGCGGCAAACTGCTCGGGACCAATGCGGAAGGGATGAATGGTGATGGTCGAGCCGCTCGTGTCGGTGAGCGGCTCATAAAAACCGGGAGTTTGCGCGGCCGGATGAGAAAACAAACCATTGGCGCCGGGAAAGGTCCCGAAGTACGAGTCGAAGGAACGATTCTCCTGATAAATCACGAAAAGGTATTTGATTTTGTGCCGAAGCAGGGCCGCCTCTTGGGCGTGGGAGAGGCGAGGGGCGGCTGTGGATGCGGCTGAATTGCGAACCGCTGGGCGAGTGGGCTTGGCGGCGGGAACCGATTGCGTATAACCACGCCCCGGCACGAAAAGAAAAAATAAAGCTATGAAGAATGCAAATGGCGTTCGACTGTAAATGTTGTTCATGGCGCGCGGAGTTTACCGCGAACCATTGTTGCGTGCCACGGCCTTCGGAATTGTTACAGAAATTAAACCTCACTCTCCTCCCGTTTGACGGGGTATTAGATAGGGACGCGTAAAAGTACCCCATCCGTTACTTAACACTGACAGCTTGACAAGTGCGTGGTCGTATATTCATGTACTTGAAGCCGAACCTGTGTCGTGGAACCCCGTTGCACGAACCTAAAACTGCTATAGACGACAATGAACAGCACAATGCCGAGAACAGCAGCTCCCCGCGCCTCACCGCGGCTAAGACTTGGAGCCCCTCGCGTTATAGCATGGAGAAGGACAAGCTGAAGACCGGATGAGATCAGCAGCGATATCCAGAAAGCGATCTTTCGCCACGAGATGGCAGAGAAGGCGACCATGACTGATGTCATCATCACCATTACAGCCGCCTCCTGCCAATCGGGGCGCAAATGATAGCGGCTTGGAAGCGCGATATATGTGACTGAAATGAGAGCCATCGTTGCCAAAGCCTCCAAAATCTCACGCCCGGTTAATTGACGTTTAAGGCCAGGAGTTGGTATTTTCGCGCGTCGCTCTTTTCTCCACTCGCGTTGCTCCTGCCTCTTGGTGAATTTTTGATATTCAACTTGGTCGGACTCGGTGAGTTTACGGCGAGACAATTCGGCGTCTAAAGCCGCTGCCGCTTCTGCAGTCAACGAATGTCGCTGAGTTGCCAAGTGTAGAAGTTCGTCATCGCTCCACTGGGAATACCCGGTAAAGAGTCGAAAGGCATGGTTCATAATCTTACGCAAGACACATACTATCCCAAGTGGTAAGGGTTGGTTAAGAAAACACATAGCGACGAAAGTTATTCGCGATGCGAGCTAACAGCGACGTTTCGGGGTCGGGTACTTTCGCATGCCCCTATCTACTACCCCTCCTCCCGTTTGACGTCCCTTACCTCCCGCGACTATATTCACTCTCTCACGTCTAAGCGACCATGAATCAGCGCCTCATCGCCGATCTCGAACATCTCCTCACACGCGAACACGTCCTGAGCCGCCCCGAAGATTTGCTCCTCTATGAATACGACGGCTCCGTCGAAGTTGCTCGTCCCAACTGCATCGTCTTTCCCCGCGACGCCTCCGACGTCGTCCGCATCGTCGAAATCGCCAATCACCATGACGTTCCCATCGTAGGACGCGGCGCCGGCACCGGCCTCTCCGGCGGCGCGCTCGCGCGACACGGCGGCATCATTGTTTCTTTCGCGCGCATGAATCGCATCCTCGAAATCGACATCGAAAATCAGCGCGCCGTTGTTCAACCAGGCGTCGTCAACTCCGATTTATCCGCTGCCGTCGCGCACGCCGGACTTCACTTCGCGCCCGATCCCTCCAGCCAAAAGGCCTGCACTATCGGCGGCAACGTCTCCGAAAACGCCGGCGGCCCGCACACCCTTGCTTACGGCGTCACCACGAACCACATTCTCGGCCTGCAACTCGTTCTGCCCGACGCGCAACTCATTCGCATTGGCGGCAAGTCTCTCGACGCGCCCGGCTACGATCTCTGCGGCCTCTTCGTCGGTTCCGAAGGCACGCTCGCTCTCGTCACCGAAATCACCGTGCGTCTCACGCGCTCACCCGAGGCCGTCAAAACCCTTCTCGCCATTTACGATCGCGTCGACGGCGCCACCGAGACCGTCGTCGAAATCACCGCTCGCGGCATCACTCCCGCCGCCTGCGAAATGCTCGATGGCTGGACGCTTCGCGCCGTCGAAGCCTGGGTTCACGCCGGATTCCCTCTCGACAGCGCCGCCGTTCTTCTCATCGAAGTCGACGGCCTGCGCGAAGCCGCCGAAGAGCACGCCGCGCAGATCACCGAAGTCTGCAAACTCCACGGCGCGCGCGAAGTTCGCGTGGCCCGCGACGCCAAAGAGCGCGACCTTCTCTGGAAGGGCCGCAAGAACGCCTTCGGGGCCGTCGGCCGCCTCTCACCTACTTACTACGTTCAGGACGGCGTCATCCCGCGCACCAAATTGCCACAAACGCTCCGCGAAATCGAACGCATCGGCAAAGAGAACGGCTTCGAGATCGGCAACATTTTCCACGCTGGCGACGGCAACCTGCATCCAATTATTCTCTTCGACGCTCGCGATGAGAAACAATTTCATCGCGCCGTCTCCACCGCCGACGCCATTATTCGTTTCTGCATCGAAATGGGCGGCGCAATTACCGGCGAACACGGCGTCGGCATGGAAAAAGATCGCCTTATGCCGTTGCTTTTCTCCGAAGCCGATCTTTTGCTCATGCGTTCCGTTCGCGACGCATTCAATCCCGCCGGCCGCCTGAATCCTGGCAAGATTTTCCCCACCGGCAAAGGCTGCGGTGAAGTTCGCATCCGTCCCATGCCGCTCGCGGGTACCGCAATGCATTCAACTCAATCGGGATCAACTTCCTCGTGAACGCCCCCGCCACAGTTCCGCTCTCACGTATCGCCGACATTGTCGGCGCCACCAACGTCATCACTGAACCCAGCGCGCTCGCCGCCTACACCGTCGACGGCCTCGCACCCCAAATCGCCGCCCGCCCCGCATCCGCGCAAGAAGTTTCTGAACTCGTAAAATTCGCCGCCGCCGAAAAACTCGCCGTCATCCCCACTGGCGCGCGCACCAAGCTCGGCGTCGGCATGCCGCCCTCCCGCTACGATCTCGCTATCGATATGACACGCCTCGACCGCGTCATCTCCTACGACCCGGGTGACCTCACTCTCAGCGTCGAACCCGGCATTCCGCTCTCGCGCCTCGCCCAAGTCCTCGCCGAGCACAACCAATTTCTTCCACTGGCCGTTCCGTTCTACGACCGCGCGACCGTCGGCGGCACTCTTGCAAGTGGCGTCGATTCTCCTCTTCGCCAGGCCTACGGAACCGCACGCGATTTCGTCCTCGGCATGGAATTCGTCTCCGGCGACGGCGCGCTCACCAAGAGCGGCGGCCGCGTCGTAAAAAACGTCAGCGGCTACGACCTGCACAAACTTTTCCTCGGCTCCATCGGCTCTCTCGGCCTCATCACCCGCGTCGATTTCAAAACTTTTCCTCTGCCGCGCGCGTCCGCGACATTTCTCGCGTCTTTCGCGGACGCAACTGCCGCTGCAAATTTCAATTCACTCATACAGAAATCTTCATTGCGTTGCCACTCCGTCGAAATTCTTTCCCCGAAGGCGGCCGAAATTCTCGACGCGCCAACCAACGGAGGTTGGTCCGTTGCCGTCTCCATCGCTGGCACTGACGCCGTCATCGCGCGTGCTCATCGCGATTTGGAAACGATGGCCCGCAACGTCGCGCCTAATTCCTTTCGCAATTTCGCGCGCCTCGGCGCAGCAGCCGAAGAGTCCCTCTACCTCGCCGCTCGCGAATTCCCAGCAACTGCAGCTACAAACCGCGCCGTCGTCGTCAAACTAAGCTGCCTTCCCGATTCCATCGCACCTCTTTGTCAGCAAGTCACCACGATCGCCGAAAAACACTCCATTGCCACCGCTCACGTTTTTCACGGAGTTGGCGTCGGCTACTGCGCGCTTCTTTCGCAAAACAGCGCTGCCGCCCAGCTCAAAGAATGTTCCCAGCAACTCCTCGCGCTCTCCGCGAACAACAGCACCTTCGCCTCTATTCCTTACTGCCCTCTCGAACTCAAGCGCCAACTCAGCGTCTGGGGCCCGCCCCGAGAAGATTTCATCCTCCACCAACACGTCAAGTGCACCTTCGACCCGCATAACATCTTCGCGCCCGGCCGTTTCGTCGGAGGCCTCTAGTGCCCTCTCAGTTTTTTGAACCTAGCCGTCCAGATTTTCGTAACACTAGCTTGAAACCATCGGATTCATACTGAACCCATGTCCGCCCTTCCTCCGATCACTCACGAAGAAGCGCAGCGCGAATTCGCCGAGACTCTTAGCGGCTTCACCGCCGGCGACAAGCCCGACTACGCCGACTATTCCCGCTGCATTCACTGCGGCCTCTGCCTAAACGCCTGCCCCACGTATCGTCTTTGGCACAATGAAGCCGATTCGCCACGCGGCCGCATCCGCCAAATGGCCCTCGTCGATCAGGGCCGCCTCGAACTTGGCGAAACTTTCGTCACGCACATTGACCGCTGCCTCGACTGCCGCGCCTGCGAAACCGCCTGTCCTTCCGGCGTGGAATACGGCAAACTCGTCGAACTCGCCCGCGCGCAAATCGCCCGCAATTTCGAGCGTCCGCGACGCTCGCGCGCCATTCGCAACTTCGTTTATCGCCGCTTGCTTCCGAATCCCCGCCGCATCGCGCGTCTTGCTCGCCTCGTGCGTTTCACGCAGCGCACCGGCCTCGAAGCTCTCGCGCGTAGCACTGGCATCCTGCGCCTTTTCGGAATGCAGCAGCGCGCCGCGCTTCTTCCGCGCATCGACTCCGATTTTTTCTTCTCGCGCCTCGGCCAAACCTTTCCCGCGAAAGGCCCCTGCCGCGCCCGCGTCGCGTTTTTCGCCGGATGCGTCGCCCAAGTCACTTTTACCAGACTCAACGACGCCACGGTCCGCGTCCTCCAGGCCAATGGCTGCGAAGTAGTCGTTCCGGTCGACCAACTCTGCTGCGGCGCTCTGGCCGCGCATGCCGGAGTTCGCGATGTCGCTCGCGATCTTGCGCGCAAGAACATGGAAGCATTTCTCCGCGAACCTTTCGACGCCATCATCACCAACGCCGCCGGATGCGGCTCAACTCTCAAAGAATATCCGCATCTTTTCTCAGAAAACGCCCACGCGCCAGAAGACTCCCGCGCAAACTCTCGCGATGCCGAAAGCGCCGCGAACTTTTCCTCCCGCGTCCGCGACGTAACCGAATTTCTCGCTGACCTCCGCCTCACCGCGCCGCTTCGTGAAATGAAGCTCCGCGTCACCTATCAGGATTCCTGCCACTTGCTCCACGGCCAGAAAATCCGCGAAGCTCCGCGCAAACTCATCCGCGAAATTCCCGGCATCGAGGTTGTGGAGATGCCGCTGGCCGATCAGTGCTGCGGTTCTGCGGGGGTTTACAACGTCACGGAAACTGCCACGTCCATGCAGTTATTGAAGGAAAAAATGCAGCACGCCAACTCCACTGGCGCGCCGCTCATTGTCACCGCAAATCCCGGATGCATCCTGCAACTGCGCGCTGGCGCCAAACTCCACGCCACGCATCAGGAAGTTTTGCACGTCGTCGAACTTCTCGACCGCGCCATCTCCTGTTAGACACGCCTGCCCCAAAGAGCGCATCTCGCTCACCGGCACTTCGCCGCAATCACGGTGATGTCATCATGCTGATGGTGCGGGCTGAATTGTCGAACCTCTTCCACCAGCGAGCGAAGCAACGCCGAGGACGGAAGCTTGCGATGTCTGCGCATCGCCGCGACAAGCCGCTCCTCGCCGAATTGCTCTCTCTCCTCATTGAACGACTCGGTGACTCCATCCGTGTAAAAAACCAACGTATCACCCGCCCGCAACTCGTTTTC
>DATFQU010000049.1:0-6084 GCA_035264005.1 Candidatus Acidiferrales bacterium | reverse complement strand
CGTTTTTGACGGTATCGAAAAGGCCATTTCAGCGGACCGCTATGCGTTCTTCACCGAATTTTTCAAGAACTTCTACAATACTGACGTTTTTCTCGGCAAACGCATCAGCGAAGAAGCCGTCCGCGCGAGCTGGAATCTCGCCGCAGGCGCTTCCGCGTTCGCGAGTCTCGCGTGCGTGCCCACATGGTATGAAGACTTTCGCAAGGATGTTGCGAAGATCGACGTTCCCACGCTCATTCTCCACGGCGACGCCGACCGCATTCTGCCGATCACCGCTTCCGGCGAACGCACGGGCAAACTCATCAAGAACGCGGTTTACGCCGTAATCAAAGACGGCCCGCACGCGATCAATTGGACTCACGCCAACGAAGTGAACGCAAAGCTCGTGGAATTCCTCGGGAAAGGAATTGCCAAACGCGCCGCCTCTTTCCGCGGCAAGTAGGTTTGACCAGAGGAATAGACTAACGGCGACGTGGCGAGTCCATATAAATATGTCTTGACAATAGTCGTCTAAACGAATATTGTAGGGCCGTGACTACGGTGGTCAAAGCTCGACAAGAAAAAAGTCCCGAGGAAGAGGCCTTCCTGGATTTGCTTCGCACTGCCGATGCGCTCACGCGCGGCGCGGACTGGGTGCTTAAGGCTGAGGATCTCTCCCAAACCCAATACAACGTCCTACGCATCCTGCGAGGGGCGCCCGAGGGCCTGTCGTGCGGCGAGATCGCCAGCCGAATGATTACTCGCGATCCTGACATTACGCGCCTTCTCGATCGAATGGAGAAGCGTGGATTGATTTCCCGCGCGCGCGAAAGCAAGGACCGGCGACTGGTGCTGACGCGCCTCACTCCCGAGGGGCTGAAACTCGTTAACTGCCTGGACGAGCCGGTCCTGCAGATCCACAGGAAGCAGCTCGGACACATGGGAAAGGACCGGCTGCAAGCTCTCGCGAAGCTCCTGGCTGCCGCCCGGTCTGGACTGTCGTGATTCTTTCTTTGGCCTAAATATACGTTGCAACGAATATCGTCACAACGCATCAAAAGAGGCGGAATTCCAATCAACGAAAGGGTGACTAAAATGAACACCACAGCAACAGTCGCACCGCAAACGTCAGCCACTACCTGGAACATCGACCCGGCTCATTCCATCGCCGAGTTTAAGGTCAAGCACATGATGATTGCGAACGTAAAAGGCCAATTCTCCAAGGTCTCGGGAGTGCTGAAACTGGATGAGTCTGGCCTGCAGAAGTCCCGTGTCGAGGCCTCGATTGAAGCCGCCTCGATCGACACACACAACGACCAGCGCAATGCTCACCTCAAGAGTGCGGATTTCTTCGATGTGGAAAAGTTTCCGACTCTGCAATTCAAATCGACTGGCGTTAGCGTCGTCGGCAACGGAGAATTGTCGGTCGAAGGCGACCTCACGATCCACGGCGTAACCCGCAAGGTCCGCTTTTCGGTGGAAGGTCCCACCCCGCCCACCAAGGATCCTTGGGGCAACATTCGAGTTGGGATTTCAGCGAGCACAAAGATCAACCGAAAGGACTTCGGCTTGACCTGGAACGCTGCTCTCGAGACAGGCGGCGTGCTCGTCGGTGAGGAAGTCACCATCACTCTCGAGGCTCAATTCGTGAAGGCCTAAGAGAAACAGATCCGGCGCGTGGGAGAAGAGCAAGCTTTAGACATTTTCGACGCTTGCGTTAGGCTGCTTGCTATAGAGCGCGTCGTATGTTGCTGCTGACCGAAAACGAAGACTGGCCCGGGCGGCAAATCCGCCCGCGGCTTTTGCGAATACTGACGACGGGGATTGCGAAAAGCTATTCGGCGTCGGCGGCGCTCTTCATCAAATTGCTTAGCTGCGCTACATTTGCACCGCTTGTGTCGCCGACGACGAAATAACGCAGCCCGGCCGCGCTCCAAGTCTCGACCCAGAATGACGCCTGGCGTTCCGGTGCCGATCCAGCGCCTAGGCTTCTCCATTCGGAGCGATCTTGAAAAACAAAGGCCGACAGTCTGTGTTTGCGAAATTGAAACAGCAGTCCTGCACCGGCAGATTGGCCGAGATATGTGACGCGCCCGCCCAGCAGTGTGAATTCCGTCTTCGTCAAGTCCGGCAAATCCACCGCAAAGGGCAATTTGCCTTCGAACCATGGCTTCACCGTGTGTTGATCCGTCGAAATCACATCCACGGGATTTGCACTGGCCAACGCGGCAGCATGCATATCCACCAACTCGCCGATGGTCGCCGCGCCGGTTCCTGCAGGGCGCCGCGCCAGCCACACGGCAGCAAGCAAAATTGCGGCTGCCAGACCGAGCGCCGGAGCCCAAGTCCACGCAAAGCGTGTGCGTGTTCCGCGCTTTCGCGGCGGCACCTGTGATTCGATTCTGCGACGGAATTCTGCGCTTGGAACGTAGCGGCGCGATGCGGCGCGCTTCACGGCGCTCTTTAATTGTGCGTGGCCTGCAATTTCTGCGGCACAGGACGTGCACGTGCGCAGATGCACATCGAGTTCCCGCTGCGCCTCCGCGGAAAGTTCGCCATCGACAAATGCATTGAGCTTATCGAGCCACAGTTCGCACGCCATTAGGTCCTCATCACTTTTCCCTGCAATTGATTTCGCAAAGCCTTTCGCGCGCGCGCCAGCTTGGACATTACCGTTCCGATTGGGATCGCGAGCGCTTCCGCAATTTCGCGATACGACAACTCCTCCACGTCCGCGAACAGCAGTATTTCGCGTAAGGGAATTGGCAGACATTCCATCGCCTCTCGAACGGCATGCTGGTTCGCGTGCTCCAGCAGGATCGTTTCGGGAGTTTCCTCGGTGACCTGCGCTAACTCGGCTTCCGCCGCTTCATCATCGGCTAAGACAATCGTCCGCGTGGCCGCCAACCCGGAACGCGAATTCAAAAACGTGTTCCGCAGAATTCGAAACATCCACGCGCGAAAATTTGTCCCCGTTTCGAACGAGGAAAATCCCGCTAGCGCTTTTGCGTAGGATTCCTGCACCAAATCCTCAGCCTCCGCGCGATCGCGCGTCAGCCAACAGGCAAAGTTGTACAAAGAATCGAAGAGCGGCAATGCCAGCTCCGCGAACGCTTCGCTCCGCGCAGTCACTTGTCCTGAAGTTATAACCAAGCTCTTGTCCCTTTATTCCCGCAATTCGTAGGAGGCCGGACTTCTTTGATGTGTGGAAAAAGAAAAAGACGCTTTTGCGAGAATAAATCCGAACGCGCCCAGTTAGCAACGATGTACCCAATCGCACGGAACACAAGGAGGGCGTGTGATGGCAAAAGGAAACATCATCACCGAAAATCTGAACCGGGACGGAGTCGACCGTCGCGGATTTTTGAAGTGCATGGCCTGGGCGGGCACCGGCGCGTTCTGCGTGCTGCAGGGCGGAGTGCTGAAGTCGTTTGCTTTAGGCGACTCAGCGCTGCGTCGAGTGCCCAAGGTGAAAGGCGAATTGGCGTTTGTTCAAATCAGCGACAGCCACATCGGTTTCAACAAGGCCGCGAACCCAGACGTGGTTGCCACATTGCGGGCAGCCATCGCCAAGATCAATGCGCTGCCAACGCCGCCCGCATTTGTTTTGCATACGGGAGATCTTTCGCAACTTTCGAAGCCTGAGCAGTTTGATACGCTCGAACAAACACTGAACGAAATCCGCACAGACAAAATTTTCTACGTCCCCGGCGAACACGATGTTCTTGACGACAACGGCGCGGCCTATCGCGCGCGCTTCGCAAAGGACACCCTCGGAGATGGCTGGTACAGCTTCGACACGGACGGCGCACATTTCATCGGCTTGGTCAACGTAATGAACCTGAAAGCCGGCGGCCTTGGCAACCTCGGTCCGGACCAGCTCGCGTGGCTCGAAAAAGATGTACATCACCTGAAGTCGAGCACGCCGATTGTGCTCTTCGCACACATGCCGCTGTGGTTGATCTATCCGGAGTGGGGATGGGGCACGAGCGACAGCGAACAGGCGCTTGGGCTTCTGAAACGCTTCGGCTCCATCACCGTGCTCAACGGGCACATTCACCAAACCATGCGCAAAGTGGAAGGCAACGTGACCTTTCATACGGCGATGTCCACGGCGTTTCCGCAGGGCGCTCCGGGAATGGCCGCCGCGCCGGGGCCGATGAAAGTACCGGCGGAAAAATTGCGCAGTGTGCTCGGCGTTACCGATGTGAATTTCATACGCGGCAGCCACACGCTTGGGATCACGGATTCAACTCTCGACTCGGCGCTCTGAGTGCAATCCCTGTGATCGAGAAAACGAGACAGTGGAACGGCCCAAAAACTAAAGAGGAAGGAAGGACAGACCGATGAAGAACAACAGGATCATCAAATGGCAGGGAATCGCCAACGGAGCGATGCTAACTCTGACAGTGCTCGGGATGCTTCTGTTTTCCGGGAGGCATGCGACTGCCGGCGATTCCGGGAAACCTTCTAACAAATATCAAGTCAACATTCAGGATTTCAGCTTCCAGCCAGTAACACTGAGCGTTCCCGTCGGCGCGACGGTTACGTGGACGAACAAGGACGAGGAGCCTCATACCGTATTTAGCAGCGATGATGTTTTCAAGTCCAAAGCGCTCGACAGTGACGAGAGCTTCGCGTTCACGTTCAGCAAGGCTGGAACTTACAAATACTTCTGTTCCGTACATCCCAGGATGGTCGCCACAATTGTCGTTGGAGGGGCCAAGAAACCCGAGCCGATGAAGATGAACATGAGGGCAGGCTCTGACTAGTTTGCGGCGCGAGTGCGACCAAGTCGTTCCCCCAGAGAGGCCCGTCGAATCGCTTCCCGGCGGCCCTCCGTCGCCTTTTCGAAGGATGAATGAATGCTCTCTGGAATTCTAGGCACAGGCGCTCCCGCAACCGCTGACGCGAATTTGATCTTGCAAATTATTATGGGCGTCGCGCTTTTCGCGGGAGCCGCACTGGCGCGGATGAAGAAATACACCGCACACGCGGTCTGCCAATCGACAGTTCTGCTCATCAATGCAATCACCATCGCATGGCTGATGTGGCCGTCCTTTCGCCATACCGTATTGCCCCGGCTTCCCAGGCGCTGGCACGTCGCCTACTACTTGTGGCCGACGATCCACGGATTACTTGGAGCTTGCGCTGAATTGCTGGGCATCTACATTGCGATGGCCGCTTCGAGCAGGCTGCTTCCCAAAGCGCTGAAATTTCGCCGCTGGAAATTCTGGATGCGTTTGGAACTCGTTCTTTGGTGGTTTGTCCTGCTGAGTGGTGTGGGGACTTACCTTTACTGGTACACCTCACTGCTATAGGCTTTTTCCGTTTTTATATTTGCTTTTTGTTCGCCTTGTGATATCCTCCGGTTTCGCGAGGCGAAAAAAGGGAAGAGGAGACGCGAAGGGAACTCTCTGGTAAACTGCCGTACCGATAAACATGCTGGGCTTTGAAAAACTTTGGGCGTCAATCGGAGGGATGGCGCATGTCAGATGAACGAGGCAAGATGCTGGAAGCGGCAGTCGCGCAAATCGAAAAGCAATATGGCAAAGGTTCGATCATGCGCCTCGGCAACAAGGACGTGCTTGTTCCCGTAAGCGTGATTCCCACCGGCTCGATCTCCATTGACGCCGCGCTCGGCGTCGGCGGCCTGCCTCGTGGCCGCGTCATCGAGATTTACGGACCGGAGTCCGGCGGCAAGACCACGCTTACTCTGCACGTCATCGCCGAAGCCCAGAAAATGGGCGGCATCGCGGCGTTCATCGACGCGGAACACGCGCTTGATCCGATCTATGCGCGTAAGCTCGGTGTGGATGTCGACAATCTTCTCGTTTCGCAGCCCGACAACGGCGAGCAGGCCCTCGAAATCGCCGAAGCCCTGATCCGTTCCGGCGGCGTCGACATCGTAGTCGTCGACTCCGTCGCCGCCCTTGTTCCCAAGGCTGAACTCGAAGGCGAGATGGGCGAGCCGCAAATGGGTTTGCAGGCGCGGCTGATGTCCCAGGCGCTTAGAAAACTCACCGCCATCGTTTCGAAGTCGCGCACCTGCCTCATTTTCATCAATCAGATTCGCGAGAAGATCGGCGTGATGTTCGGCAATCC
>DATFQU010000048.1:0-34608 GCA_035264005.1 Candidatus Acidiferrales bacterium | reverse complement strand
CGGTTTGACGACAATGCCGCGGTGCTGATTAACGACGCTGGCGAGCCGGTGGGCACGCGCGTGTTCGGACCGGTGGCGCGCGAGCTCCGCGAGAAGAAGTTCACGAAGATTATTTCGCTGGCTCCGGAGGTGTGGTAATGCAGCGGCAACGTCACGTAGTGAAACGCGCGCCGATGATGATACGCCACGGCGACACGGTGAAAATCATGTCGGGGCGCGACAAGGGCAAGAGCGGACGCGTGCTGTCGGTGGATCCGGCGAAGCGCAGCATTACTGTGGAGCACGCGAACATTATCAAGCGGCATACGCGCCCGAATCCGTCGAAGAATATTCGCGGCGGGATTTTGGACAAGGAAGGGCCGATACACGTTTCAAACGTGATGATTGTTTGCCCGGGATGCGGGAAGCATACGCGGCTGGGAACGTCCGTGGCGTCGGATGGAAGCAAGGTGCGAAGTTGCCGGCGCTGTCACGCAACATTCGAAAACTAGGCTGAGGACTAAAGGAATTTTGGAGCCATGATTAGCCGTTTACACGAACGCTACCGCAAGGACGCCATGCCGGCGCTTTCGAAGCGCTTCGGCTACAAAAATATGATGGCGGTGCCGCGCCTGAAGAAAATCACCGTGAATATCGGGATGGGCGAGGCCAGCCAGAACATCAAGCTGCTCGATGTGGCCGTGCAGGAACTGGGCCAAATAACCGGGCAGAAACCGGTGATCACGCGAGCGAAGAAGTCGATTGCGAACTTCAAAATTCGCAAGGGAATGCCGATAGGCTGCATGGTGACGCTGCGCGGCGAGCGGATGTACGAATTTCTCGACCGGCTGTCGAATATCGTCCTGCCGCGCGTGCGCGACTTCAAGGGATTGCCGGGGAATTCGTTCGATGGGCGCGGGAATTACACGCTGGGTTTGAAGGATCAGCTGGTTTTCCCAGAGATCGATTACACGCGCGTGGACAAGATCAAGGGTATGAACATCACGCTGACGACAACGGCGAAGTCGGATGAAGAGGGCCGCGAGCTTTTGAAGCTGATGGGCGTGCCTTTCCGGAATTGAGTGCGGGATCTAAGGAGAAAGAATGGCGACTACAGCACGATGCGCCAAGATGCATAAGAAGCTGAAGTACAAGATTCGGGTACGCAACCGCTGCCGGATTTGCGGACGGTCGCGCGCGTTCTTAAGGAAGTTCGAGATGTGCAGGATTTGCTTTCGAGGCTTGGCGCTCAAGGGAGAAATTCCCGGCGTGACCAAGGCGAGCTGGTAAGGACCGGAGATGAATACTGATCCCATTGCTGACATGCTGACGCGGATTCGCAACGCCGTGCGCGCGCGGCATCCTCGCGTCGATTTGCCGGCGTCAAATTTGAAAGTGGAGATCGCGCGGATTCTGAAAGAAGAGGGATACGTTTCCACATACAAAGTGGTGGACGAGAACAAGCGCCGCGTGTTGCGCGTCTTTTTCCGCTACACCCCCGACAAGCGCAGCGTGCTGACGAATCTGAAGCGCGTTTCGCGGCCGGGTTGCCGGCGATACGTTGGAAAAAACGAAATCAAGTCTGTGGTAGGCGGGATGGGCATATCGATTGTGTCCACGCCGCGAGGAATTATGACCGGACAGACCGCGCGCAAAGAAGGCGTCGGCGGCGAACTTCTGTGCGAGGTGTGGTAGAGCCATGTCGCGAATTGGACAAAAACCGATACCGGTGCCGTCAGGGGTGAAAGTGCAGTTGAGCGACCGTGCGATTGACGTGCAAGGCCCCAAAGGGAAGATGCATGTTCCTGTGCCGGGCCGGATCAAGTTCGAGCAGAAGGACGGTCACCTGATTGCGACGCGCGAAAGCGAGTCGCAGCGGGCTCTGCACGGGCTTGCACGCGCCCTTGTTGCAAATGCGGTCAAGGGTGTCACCGAGGGGTTCAAGAGGGAATTGGATATCGTCGGCGTCGGCTATCGCGCGGAAGTGAAGGGCAAGAACGTCGTATTCACGCTGGGTTATTCGCATCCGATTGAGTTTCCGATCCCTGAGGGGATTCAGATCGCGGTGGAGAAGCAGACGCGCGTGACCGTGAGCGGCGCGGACAAGGGATTGGTCGGCCAAGTGACGGCGAATATTCGCTCTCTGCGCCCGCCGGATCCGTACAAACAGAAGGGCGTTCGCATCGTCGGCGAGCGGCTCAAGAAAAAGGTAGGAAAGGCCGGCGCGGCGAAGACCGCGGCTTAGGACTGGAGGAGACGAACGATGGCTGTTGTGCCAGCACGGAAGCTTTCGCGCGATGCGCACCGCCAGCGCATTCATCGGAGGATGCGCCAGTCGTTGGCGGGTTCGGAGGGGCGTCCGCGGCTTTGCGTGTTTCGTTCGATCAAGCATATCCGCGTGCAGGTGATCGATGACGTCAAGGGCCATACGGTGGCCGCAGCGAGCTCGCTCGACTCGGACGTCAAGAAGCAGATTAAAGGCGGGGGAAATATCGCGTCGGCGAAGATCGTGGGCAAGGTTATCGCCGAGCGCGCAAAGGCCGCGGGCGTAGAGAGCGTAGTGTTTGACCGCGGCGGCTACCAATATCATGGCCGCATACAGGCGCTTGCCGACGCGGCCCGAGAGGCGGGGTTGAAGTTCTGACATTTATGCCGAAACAAGAGCTCAAAGACACGCTTGCTGTTCGCCGGCAGATCGACGCGAATCCCGCGAACGTAAAGGATCAGGTGGTTGCCATCAATCGCGTAACGAAAGTGGTCAAGGGCGGCAAAAATTTGAGTTTCTCCGCGCTTGTGGTTGTAGGCGATCAGCAGGGACATGCGGGATTTGGGATGGGCAAGGCGCGCGAAGTCCCTATGGCGATTCGCAAAGCGATTGAACAGGCCAAGAAGAACATGGTGCGGTTGAATTTGAAGGGTTCGACGATTCCGCATCAGGTGCTCGGCCGATATGGCTCAGGCCAAGTGCTGCTGAAGCCCGCGCCGGAAGGCACGGGAATCATTGCCGGAGGGCCAGTGCGAGCCGTGATGGAGGTCTCCGGGATTCAAAACGTGCTGACCAAATCGATTGGCACGTCGAATCCGCACAATGTGATTAAGGCGACCTTTGACGCGTTGCTGCATTTGAAGGATGCGGCGAAGGTAAACGAGGAGCGCGGAAAGGCCGCGGAAGTAGCTACGGCATAGGGCAATTGCGAATGACCACTAAGAAAAAAACGGGAACGTTGAAGATTCGATGGGTGCGCAGCTTCATCGGCTGTCCCAAGAATATGCGGCAGACGATTCGCGGCATGGGCTTTCGGCGCATGAATCAACTGATCGAGCGTCCGGACACGCCGTCGATTCGAGGCATGATCGCGCGTGTGCATCATTTGGTTGAGATCGAGGAGTAAACGGGGCAAGAGATGAGCGTGAATTTATCGAATTTGAAGCCGCCACGAGGTTCACGTCACCGAAAAGTGCGCGTGGGACGCGGCATGGGTTCAAAGATGGGCAAGACGGCCGGTGCCGGAAATAAAGGCCAGCAATCCCGCCGCGGCTATTCGCGACGTGCTGGATTTGAGGGCGGCCAAATGCCGCTGCACCGGCGCATCCCGAAGCGCGGCTTTCACAGCCCATTTCCGAAACGCTACTCGATCGTAAACGTGGAAATGCTCAATGCGTTCCATGCGGGAGACGTTGTCACGCCGGATGCTTTGGAAGGCCGTGGGATCATTCACGTGCGGCATGACGGCGTGAAAATCCTGGGAGACGGCAACTTGAAAGTTGCGCTCACAGTGCACGCCCACAAATTCAGCAAGTCCGCTCAGGACAAGATCGCTGCAGCGGGGGGCAAGGTCGAAGTTCTGCAATGAGGAAGCTCGTCGAAGCATTTCGAAATATCATCACGACGCCGGATCTGCGTAACAGGTGTCTCTTTACGCTGATGATTCTGGCCGTTTACCGGCTGGGCGCGTTCATTGCGACGCCGGGAATCAACACGGAACTGTTGCAGTCGCTCTTTATGCAGAACCAGAATTCCGTGCTGGGAATCGTCGATTTGTTCAGCGGCGGAAACTTCCGGCGCCTGTCAATTTTTGCGCTGGGCATCATGCCGTACATCACAGCGGCCATCATACTGGAACTGATGGTGGTGGTATGGCCGTACCTGGAACGTTTGCAGAAGGAAGGCGATCTTGGCCGGAAAAAGATCACCCAGTACACGCGCTATCTGACGATCATTTTGAGCATTTTCCAGTCGCTGGCTATCGCCATTACGTTGCAGAACACGAACTACTCCGGCCAGCAGCTTGTGTATCACCCGGGCATTCGCTTCATCCTGATGACCGTGCTGACGCTGACGACCGGTTCGGCGTTCATCATGTGGCTCGGCGAGCAGATCAGTGATCGCGGCATCGGCAACGGGATGTCGTTGATTATTTTTGCCGGCATCGTGGTGGGTTTGCCGAACGCCGTCAGCAATCTTTGGGGCATGACCACCAGCGGCCAGTGGGGCGCGTATACGCCAATCGCGATTGTTGGATTGTTGGTCCTGATGGTCGCCGTGGTCGCTTTCATTGTGTTTGTGGAGCGCGGTCAGCGGCGGATTCCGGTGCAATACGCGAAGCGTGTTATGGGCCGGAAGGTGATGGGCGGGCAGATGACCTACTTGCCTCTGCGCGTCAATTCGGGCGGCGTGATTCCGCCCATTTTTGCAAGCTCGCTGCTGACATTTCCACAGACGCTTGCGCTCGTGCTGCAGAAAAAATCATCGGTATTCGACGCTTTTGCGCAAACGCTGCGTTGGGGCGAACCGCTGTACACGCTCATTTACGTGTTGCTGATTGTTTTCTTTGCGTTTTTTTACGTGGGCATCATCTTCAATCCCACGGAGCTGGCGGATAACATGCGGAAGTACGGTGGCTTTATCCCTGGCATCCGTCCAGGACGGAATACGTCGGAACACATCAACCGCGTGCTGACGCGTCTGACGTTCGTTGGCGGCCTGTATCTTGCGGTTGTGTGCGTTCTGCCGGAGTGGATGATGTCGGGGCTGCACTTGCAGCACCTGCCACTCGTCGGCAACTGGATCGACACCCATTTCTGGCGCTTCATTCTGGAAGGATTGAACGTCAACTTCTACTTTGGCGGAACGTCGCTGCTGATCGTGGTGGGCGTTGCGATGGATACCGTCCAGCAGCTTGAGGCGCAATTGGTAATGCGCAATTACGAGGGCTTCACGCGCCGCGGACGCTTGCGGGGCCGGGGTGCCTGATCGTGGCGCAGGCGGATGCAAAGAAGTTACTGGCGCGTCCGGTGATTTTTCTGGGACCGCCGGGAGCCGGAAAGGGCACGCAGGCCAAGCTGGTTGCCACGCACTACGGCGTGCCCCATCTTTCTACCGGCGACATGTTGCGCGAAAACGTGCAGCTTGGCACCGCGCTGGGGGCTTTGGCCAAGCCCATCATGGAACGCGGCGAGCTCGTGCCGGACGACTTGATTCTGCGGATGGTGAAGGAGCGCATCGCGCGGGCAGATTGCGCGCAGGGATTTGTTTTCGATGGATTTCCGAGGACGCTGGCTCAGGCGAAAGCGCTCGACAGCATCCTGGAAGGTCAGAAGTCAGGCTCGCCGGCAGTGATTTATTTCAAGGTGCCGGAAGAAATCCTGATGCGGCGCATGACCGGACGGCGAATGTGCAAGATTGGCTTTGAGATTTACAATATTTACGAGCGTCCGCCAAAGGTCGAAGGCCGTTGCGATGTGGATGGCGGCGAGTTGATTCAGCGGCCAGACGATAAGCCGGAAACGATTCGAGAGCGCTTGCTGGCGTATCGCACGCAGACGGAGCCGCTGGTCGCTTATTACGCTTCCAAGGGAACGCTCGATGAGATTGAAGCGGATGCGAGCGTGCCTTCGGTTACCACGTCCGTTTTTGCAGCGCTGGGAAGGTTGGAGAACCGGCTGTGATCATTTGCCGTTCCGGGGCGGAGCTCGAAACGATGCACCGCGCGGGGGTAATTGTTTGGGGCGCGCTTACGGAGCTGCGTAAGCAGGTTCGGCCCGGAGTCACGACGCTGGAATTGGATGGCTTTGCCGAGGAGTATGCGCGGAAGCATAAGGCGCGACCGGCGTTTAAGAATTATCACGGGTACCCGAAGTCGTTGTGCACGTCGATCAACAGTGAAGTGGTGCACGGCATTCCTTCGGCAAAACGCACGCTGAAGGAAGGCGACATTCTGTCGATGGATTTCGGCGTGGAGTATGAAGGGTATTACGGCGACGCGGCGCTAACCGTGCCGGTAGGCACGATCGACCCGGCGCGGGGAAAGTTGCTGCGCGTGACGCGCGAGGCGCTGGAGCGGGGAATCGACCAGATCCGCGCGGGCAACCGCTTGACGGATATTTCGGCAGCCGTGCAGCAATGGGTAGAAGAGAACGGATTTTCGGTGGTACGGGAATTTGTAGGGCACAGCATCGGCACGAAGATGCACGAAGATCTTCAACTACCGAACTACGGTGAGCCAGGACGAGGCCCGCGGTTGCAAGCGGGGATGGTTTTGGCGATCGAGCCGATGGTGAACACGGGCAGTCCAGCGGTGACCATGCTCGAGGATAAGTGGACTGCCGTTACCACGGACGGAAGCGATTCGGCGCACTTCGAACATACCGTTGCGGTGACAGAAAACGGTCCGTGGATTTTGACGCGGCCGCGTGAAGCGGCCGGCCCGGTGTGGTAGAGCGGTGGCTTTCATAGTGACGACATAGGAGCGCATGGCGAAAAGGCCGCAGGACGACAAACAGAAGGCGGACTCGGGGAATCCGAAAGAGGACGCTATTGAAGTGATGGCGACGGTGATCGAGCCGCTGCCAAATGCCATGTTTCGGGTCGAACTGGAGAACAAGCACCAGGTGCTCGCGCATATTTCGGGCAAGATGCGGAAGAATTTTATTCGTATCCTGCCGGGGGACAAAGTGGCGGTGGAGCTTTCGCCATACGATCTGACGCGTGGGCGAATTGTTTATCGGTATAAGTAACGCCACCGAAAGCGGGAAGTGGGAGCAAGAAATGAAAGTACGAGCATCGGTTAAGAAAATTTGCATGAAGTGCAAGATCGTTCATCGGCGCGGCGTGGTGCGCGTGGTCTGCAGCAATCCAAAGCACCGTCAGCGCCAGGGCTAGGGGGAGAAATATGGCACGTATCGCAGGCGTGGAGTTGCCGGCCAATAAACGGCTGTGGATTGGCCTGACAGCGATCTATGGCATCGGCCAGGCACGCGCGAAGGAGCTTTGCGCCAAGGCCAATGTGGACCACACCAAGAAAGTGAAAGACTTGACGGAAGAGGACGTAAACCGCGTCCGGCAGGCCATTGAATCCGAGGGCCGCGTGGAAGGGGATCTGCGGAAGGAAATGCAGATGAACATCCGGCGGCTGATCGAAATTCAGTGCTATCGCGGACTGCGTCATCGGCGGAATTTGCCGGTGCGCGGGCAGCGAACGCACACAAACGCACGTACGCGCAAAGGCCCGCGCAAGGGCGCAGTCGCAGCGAAGAAGAAAGTCGCAGTACGGAA
Source organism: Candidatus Acidiferrales bacterium (assembly GCA_035264005.1). Lineage (GTDB taxonomy): Bacteria > Acidobacteriota > Terriglobia > Acidiferrales > UBA7541 > DAHUXN01. The sequence goes on along the minus strand of DATFQU010000048.1, from coordinate 27,074 downwards.
GTAACGCGAACGCAGGAAAGGAACACTCGTGGCAAAGGAATCGCAACAAGAGGGCGGAGCGCCAGCAGGCGGAGCTAAACCAGCCGCAACAGGCAAGGCGTCGAAGCGGAAGAAAGAGTTCCGCAAAAAACGAGAAAAGCGCGTGGTGCCGCAGGGCGTCGCTTACATTCAGGCGACGTTCAACAACACGATTATTACCCTTAGCGACCCCGATGGCCGCGTGGTGAGCTGGTCCTCGGCCGGATCGGTGGGATTCAAGGGCTCGCGCAAAGGCACGCCGTACGCGGCACAGCAAGCGGCAATGACCGCAGCGGGAACGGCGCGGGATCAGTATGGGATGAAGTCCATTGAGGTGCGTGTAAAGGGTCCGGGTGCCGGGCGTGAATCAGCAGTGAGAGCATTGGCTTCAGCGGGTTTGCACATTCGGGTGATTAAAGACGTGACGCCGGTGCCGCACAACGGTTGCCGGCCGCCCAAGCGAAGGCGCGTCTAGGAGCCGGAGTGAGCGAAGGAGCTGCATCGACGGGAACGGCGGAAGCGAGAACAAGCGCTCAGGCTGTGCGCAGCGTGGTAGCCATGATCCACGTGAAAAACGTGGAAGACTCGGCAAGTTTTTATCGTTTGCTGGGATTTGAAATAGGCAACTTCGTTCCACGCGAAGGAACGAAGAATTGGGCGTGGCTGTACAGTCCGGCTGCCTCCGATTGGAAGATAGGACCGAATCTGATGCTGGCCCGCTCCAGCCGTCCGCTGAATCCGGAGGCGCAAGATGTGCTGTTCTATCTGTACGCCACCGATTTGGTGGGCTTGAGAAACGCTTTGATTGCGCAAGGTCTGAAGCCCGGCTCGATCACGTATCCTGAATATCTGCCGAAAGGCGAGTTCCAGATCGGTGATCCTGACGGATATTGTTTGATGATCGCGCAGGCAAGCGAAGATACGCCGTAAGGGATTTTGGATTCGGAGCAGCGAAACGGGATGAAGGGTTGCCAACCTGTAAACCGATCTTTTCCGAATGGAAGAAAAAAGCGAGTGAAGAAGGAGAAGGGAATTGGCAAGACATCGTGAAGGGGTTTGCCGGCTGTGTCGAAGGGAAGGGATGAAACTCTTCCTGAAAGGCCTCCGGTGTTTTACGGAAAAGTGTGCCATCGAGAAGCGCAACTTCGTTCCTGGCCAGCACGGACAGGCGCGCCGGCCCAAGATGGTCGGCTACGGCGTACAATTGCGCGAAAAACAGAAAATGAAGCGCACATACGGTCTGCTCGAGCGCCAGTTTCGTCATTACTACTCAAAGGCTGCGCGCGCGCAGGGACCAACTGGCTCGAACCTGATGGTGATGCTCGAGCGGCGCCTCGATAACGTGGTATACCGCGCAGGGCTCGCCAGCTCCCGCGCGCAAGGGCGGCAACTGGTATCGCACGGGCACGTGCGCGTCAGCGGCCATAAGGTGAACATTCCGAATTACCTGGTGAAAGTGGGCGACGAAATCAGCGTGAAAGACAAGATGCACCAGAACGCGATGGTGCTCGAGGCGCGCAATCTGGCGCAAAACCAGAATGCCGCGCCGTGGCTGGAAATCGACCGCGAGAATTTCAAGGCGCGCGTCCTGGCTATGCCTCGACGGGACGACGTGCAGACTCCGGCCATGAACGAACAGCTGATCGTCGAGTTGTACTCCAAGTAAGAGCGGAGTCCAACGGGGAACAAGTTTTTGTAACGCCCGCGTGCTGCGGGGGGAGGAAGGAAAAATGTGGAAGGGCTTTCAGAAACCGAAACGGCTGGCAGCGGAGCTCGAATCGCTGACCGACAAATACGGCAAGTTCTCAGCGCAGCCCTTTGAACGCGGCTGGGGAACGACCGTCGGGAACGCGCTGCGCCGCGCGCTGTTGAGTTCAATCGAAGGTGCGGCAATTACCGCCGTGAAAATCGAAGGCGTACTGCATGAATTTTCGCCGATCCCGGGCGTTGTGGAAGACGCCACGGACATCATCTTGAACCTGAAGCAGGTGCCGTTGAAATTGAACTCGGACCAGCCGAAGACGATCACGCTTGTGGTGGACACGCCGGGGCCCGTAACGTCGGGAAAGATCGAAGAGGATGCCGACATCGCAGTGCTCGACAAGAACGTGTACTTGGCGACCGTGAGCGAGGGCGGAAAATTGGAAATGGAAATTCGTGTGAAGAATGGCCGCGGATATGTTGCCGCCGACCGAAACTTCGACGAAGACCTGCCGATTGGCTACATTCCGATCGACTCTGTACATTCGCCGGTGCGCAAGGTGAATTACTCGGTCGAGGCGGCGCGTCTCGGCCAGATGACGGACTACGAAAAGCTGAACCTTGAAGTTTGGACGAATGGCGCCATCACTCCGCAGGACTCGATTGGCCTCGCGTCGAAGCTGATCAAAGATCACATGAGCATCTTCATCAATTTCGAAGAGCAGCCGGATCTGCCGGAGGAAGTTGTCGAGAACTTCAGCGATCCGCGGTTGGAGCACCTGGACCGCTCTGTGGAGGAGCTGGAACTTTCCGTTCGCTCGTACAATTGCTTGAAGAACGCGAATATTCAGAGTCTCCGCGAGCTGGTGCAGAAGACCGAGCCGGAAATGCTGAAGACGAAAAACTTTGGCCGCAAGTCTCTGAACGAGATTAAGGACATTCTCTTGAAGATGGGCCTTTCTCTCGGAATGAAGTTCGACGAACACGGACGCATCATTTGGCCGCCATTACCGAGCCAAACTGCGCCGCCGACTGCGGAAGAGACGAACGCCTTTTAAGGAAACAGACCGATGCGACATCTCGTAGCAGGAAGCAAACTTGGCAAACAGCCGGCTCACCGCCGCGCTGTCTTGCGCAATCTGGTGACGAACGTCATCGAGCGCGAGCGAATCACGACCACAATCGCGCGCGCTCGTGCCGCGCGGCCGCTGGTGGAAAGAATGATCACCCTCGGCAAGCGCGACACGTTGCACGCTCGGCGGCAGGCCGCAGCTTTTCTTCAGACGAAAGATGCGACCAAGAAGCTCTTCGGCGAAATTGCGCCACGCTTCTCCGATCGTCCGGGTGGCTACACGCGGATTGTGCGTGTCGGCTGGCGGATCGGCGATGGGGCCGAATTGGCCATCTTGGAGCTGATCGGCTCGGAGCTGAAGAAGAAGGAAAAGAAGAGCAAGCGAGAAAGGCCGCAGGAAGAAACCCCGGCTACCGACGAGAAGGAAACGGCTGGCGCTTCGCAATAGACAGTCACGTCAACTCAAAGGAAACTGAGCCCGCTTCGGACTATTGATCCGAACGGGCTTTTAATTTGCGAAGAGCTAATGTTTATTCGAGACGGTAATTTGGTGCTTCACGTGTGATGATGACGTCATGCACGTGGCTCTCACGCAGACCTGCTGACGTGATGCGTACGAACTTGCTGCGTTCCTGGAGTTCACGGATGTTGGCGACGCCGCAGTAGCCCATTCCGCTCTTCAGTCCGCCGACAAGCTGGTCAACAAGCCCGAAGACGGGGCCTTTGTACGGAACCTGGCCCTCGATACCTTCGGGAACGGATTTTCCGCGGTCCGCACACTCCTGCGAATACCGGTCAGCGGAACCTGCTTCCATCGCGCCAAGAGAGCCCATGCCTCGATAGGATTTGTAGGTGCGTCCTTGGTAGAGAATCGTTTCGCCCGGAGATTCCTCGGTGCCGGCAAAGAGGCCACCGATCATCACTGCCGACGCTCCGGCGGCGAGAGCTTTGGTAATGTCACCGGAAAATTTCACGCCTCCGTCAGCGATGATTGGCACGCCAGTACCTTGCGCGGCTTTGGATGCTTCGATGATGGCAGTGATTTGTGGAACGCCCGCTCCCGTAACAACGCGCGTCGTGCAAATCGAGCCTGGCCCGATGCCGACTTTGAGTCCATCGATGCCGAGCGCGATCAGTTCGCGCGCGCCTTCTTCCGTGGCAACGTTCCCGGCGAGCAGCTGAGTGTCGGGCAAGCGATGTTTGACCTGCTTAATGGCTTCCATCACGCGCGTGGAATGGCCGTGCGACGTATCGATCGCGAGAGCGTCGGCGTTCGATTTGCACATTTCGACAGCGCGCTCGAGAAAGTCGCCGGTCGCACCAATCGCCGCTCCGACGCGCAAGCGCCCGTGTTCATCTTTCGCCGCGCGTGGATATTCCAGTTTTTTCTGGATGTCCTTGACCGTGATCAGCCCTTTGAGATTGAAATCCTTGTCGACGACAAGTAATTTCTCGATTCGGTGACGCTGGAGCAGCTTTTCGGCCTCCTCTAGGGTGGTTCCAACAGGAACGGTGACGAGATGCTCTTTCGTCATTACGTCCCCGACACGCTGATCCAAATTGCGCTCGAAGCGGAGGTCGCGGTTCGTAAGGATGCCCACGAGCCGTGTGCCCCGCGTGACAGGCAAACCGGAGACTTTGTACTTGTTCATGATTTCGAGCGCTTGATGAAGCGAAAGTTCCGGCGCGATCGTAACCGGATCGACAATCATTCCGCTTTCTGAGCGCTTGACGCGGTCGACTTCTTCGGCCTGTCGGTCGATGGTCATGTTGCGATGCACAAAGCCGCAGCCTCCTTGGCGCGCGATGGCGATGGCCAGACGCGACTCCGTAACCGTGTCCATTGCTGCAGCGACAATCGGAATATTCAGCGCAAGCTTACGCGACAGACAAGTACGTGTGTCTGTTTCGGTCGGGAGAACAGATGATCTGCCCGGTAAGAGAAGCACGTCGTCGAACGTCAGCGCTTCGGGAATCCGTCCATCTGGGTTCATTCAATTTCCTCGCTAGACACCTGGTTCGCTTGCTTGAACCTCTAAAACGTCAAAAGCCCAGCGAGGTTCGCTGGGCTTGAAATGCACCTATCCTGTGACAAAAACACATCGTCAGTGAACAAGCCATTGTATGCGCTGGTGTAGCTGAGGTCAAGCGGGACGAAGAGTGGTCAAAAGTTGCGCGCGCGGCTTGCCTAACGTAAATTAGAGTTGATGCAGCAATTTGAGCCTCCATTTCTCCTCCGCAATCCGCATTTGATGACTATTGCAGCGGCTTTTTGGCGGCGGAGATACGCTCATTTGAACTCGCCAACGGCGCGGTTCTTTGAAACGGAGCCGGGAACGCAGGTTCGGGCGGACTGTCACTGGCAACCAAATCCAGTGGAGCATCCAACGCTTATTCTTCTGCATGGGCTTGAAGGTTCGAGCGATTCCGGTTACATGCTCGGCACCGCGGACAAGGCATTTCACGCTGGCTTCAATGTGGTTCGTTTGAATCAGCGAAACTGCGGCGAAACGGAAGAGCTTACGCCGACACTTTACAACTCCGGGTTGAGCTGCGACGTGCGCGCGGTGGTGCAGGAACTCGCTGAGAAGGATAAGCTACAGGAGATTTTCGCGGCAGGGTTTTCGATGGGCGGAAATCTCGTCCTGAAAATGACCGGAGAGTTCGGCGATGGCGTACTGAAAGAACTCAGAGGCGCTGTCGGAATATGTCCGTCGTGCGATTTGGGGGCGTGCGCTGACGCCATTGGCGAGCTGCGCAATCGCTTCTATGAAAGGCGTTTCGTCAGGATGCTCAAGGCACGGATGATCCGCAAGGCGGTTTTGTTTCCGGAGCGGTACCAGCTAAACGGTCTGCAGAGAATTCGCAGCGTCAGGGAATTCGACGATGTCATTACCGCGAAGTTCTGCGGGTTTCGTAATGCGGACGATTACTACACGAAGTCCAGCGCGCTTCAATTCCTCGATGAGATTCGTGTCCCGACGCTCGTCCTAGTTGCGCAGGATGATCCGATGATTCCATTTCGATCTTTCGATGCTGAGAAACTCGGAGCGAATCCGCAGATCACTCTCGAAGCGCCGCGCTACGGCGGACATTGTGGATTCATAGCGCGAAACAGAAGCGGAGAGCGTTTTTGGGCCGAAGCACGTATCGTCGAATTCTGCCGTGAGCATTCACGCCTGGCTCCACGCTGAATTGGTTTACCGCTCAGTGAAAGTGCGAAAGGATGACCGCATCGGCATAGGCAGCGCCGCGCGCGAGGACAAGCTGCTTTCCGTCCGGCGAAAACGCGATCGACCAGATCTGCATTGAAGTAAAGTGCGTAATTTGCTTCGCGGGCTCGGGTTTACTCTCAGGCGCGCTGATGGGCTGTTCCCAAAGGTTCGATGTGTTCGAGACGGAGTCTGTCACTATGAAGAGAACACCGCGCCCATCCGGTGTCCAAGCGATGTGGTCTTGGCCGGGGTTAATATTCTGGCTCTGATAAATTCTGTAGCTGGACTGCTCCGCTCCGCTGGAGGCGTCGAGCACGATAAGCTCTAGGTGAGGCGTATCGGCGAAGTCGATGACCGCGACGTGTTTTCCGTCCGGAGAAAATGCCGGCTCGGTATAACCCTTGTCCTCAACTTGCGTGGCGTTCTTCCCGTCCGCCCCGACGCGCCAAAGCCTTATTTTTCCGTTCGCGAAGTGATCGTAGAACACTGTCTTGCCATCCGGGGAGCACGTTGGAAATGCATCATCACGTCCGGATGTCAGCTGTACAAGGTTTCCGCCATTGTCATCGGCGCGCATTATGCCTTGCTTGGTCATGAAGACGATATAGCCCGTATTTCCACACGAGGAAGGTGCAACCCCGCTGGCAAGGTTTGTGCTTAACTCCTGTACTTCTCCCGTTGCCGAAATTTTCCCCATGCCCAACTGGCCGGAACTATAGTACCCGTAGAAAATGTCGCCTTTCGGCGTCCAAGCTGTACCCTGGTAACCCTGCGAGCGGCCAGAGTTTTCGGAGATTTCGCGTGGCGACGCACTTGCGAGCTTCGAGATGTCCCCTGTGGTTATCCAGAGAGTAGAGCCGAATGTCGCCTGAATGGTGACGAGCTTCGAGCCGTCGGCCGTCATGCTGTTACCGACGTAATAGTTTAAATCGTTGGTGATTTTACGCGGCATTCCACTCGGATAGGCAATCTCCCAAATCTGCGAATTCTGGCCGACGGGATCATGCGCGATGCTTCCTTCCGTGATTACGGCGGAGCCATCCGGCAGCCATGAGGTTTGATATAAGGAGGCCCATTCCGAGTTTCCAAGACGCGTTTGTTTTCCGTCCGAGACGTCGACTGTTTCGATCTCGGCTGCGCCAAAGAAATCGCTTGGCAGGAAACCTACGACAATGCGTTTGCCGTCCGGGGACCAACTGGGCGCGCCACCTCCGGCAGAGAGAGTTTCGAACGAGGACGGAGCGTGAAGCGTGGCCAGAGTGTGTATGTTGGACCCGTCGGCGTTGGCAATCACCAAGGATGAAGTATTGTCGTTGTCAGAGTTCCGGATGAAAACCACTTGACTGCCATCCGGCGAAAACCCGACCGGGCTCTCGATGTCCGAAAGAATTGAGCGCGGCGACCCACCGACGGAGGGCACTTGTTCGAGGACACGCTTTCCTCCCTGCGGCCTGACGACGCAGAACAAATAGTTTCCGTCTTGCGAAAACGTCAGGCTGTTGTTGTCGAAAACTGCCGCGCTCGGTGGAAGCACTTGGACCGTGCTCCCCGTAGCCATCTGACGGATCCAAACTGATTCCTGTTTTTCGTTCACGACGTAGGCAAGCCACTTGCCGTCAGGGGAAATGGCGGCTGGGCCGACGTCGCCGGAGCTGGTCAGTTGCGAAATGCCCATCTGCTGAAAGGAGGACGGCACTTGAGGTGAATGGGCGCGCTCCCAGTAGTGTCTCGCAATGGCGACGGCCAGTATTACCAGTGCAATGCTCAAGCGGAGCCAGTACCACTTGGGATCGCGAAAAATCCGCCACAGCAGTGAGTGTTGTTTCGCTCCTTGAGACATCTCCTCTGGCCGCGCCTCCAGGGCTGCTGGGTGGGTAGCGGCAGAGACTTGACCGGAGATCTTCCGTACGAACCCGCTCGACGACGCGACTGAACCGGCAGCCGCGGTCGGTGCGGCGGAGGCGACGCGCGAGGAGGCCGCCGGCGTGGCGATGCGCGACGAATCTGTATCACGCTTCAGCCGTTTCAAGTCCGCGCGCATTTCGGCCGCAGTCTGGTATCGGAGATCGCGATCTTTTTCGAGTGCTTTGCCTATGATTTCTTCCAGCTTCGGGGGCAAGTTTGGATTGAATTCCGACGGAGCCGATGGCATGCGGTTCAAGATCATGTCGAAGATGACCGCCGATGTATTCCCCGAAAAGGGCGGCTGGCCGGTGGCCATTTCATAGAGCATTGCGCCAAGACTGAAGAGGTCGGAGCGTGCGTCGAGCTCTTCGCCGCGTGCCTGTTCCGGGGACATGTATGCCACGGTTCCTAGGGTCGAGCCGGGTGTGGTCAGCAGATTGTCTGACGTAATGTCCGCAGATGTGAGGCCCGAAGCGACGGCTCCCACGCCACGCGCCTGTCCTTGCTTAGCGAGTCCAAAATCGAGGATCTTTGCCTGGCCGCGCGAGGTGACAAAAACATTTGCGGGTTTGAGGTCGCGGTGAATGATCCCGCGCGAATGGGCCGCGTCGAGTGCATCCGAGATCTGAATCGCAAGATCAAGCAAGACGTCATTCGGCAACGGCCTGCCGCCAATACGTTCCCGAAGCGTTTGACCTTCGAGGAGCTCCATTACCAAAAACTGCTGGCCGTCGTGTTCTCCGATATCGTACAGGACACAGACTCCAGGATGGTTCAGTGCGGATACGGCTCGCGCTTCGCGCTCGAACCGATCGAGTGCAAATTTATCGTTGCGTAGTTCCGCGGAGAGAAACTTCAGCGCGACCGAGCGGCCAAGGCGAGTGTCCTCCGCCTTGTAGACGTCGCCCATTCCGCCGCTGCCTACTTTTTCGACGATTCGATAGTGAAGGACTGTTTTTCCAAGCATGTTTTGTTTAGTTTCGACTAGTCATCGTAAGGGAACGTCGCGCGCAAAACAAGGCAAGCCGAACGAGCAGGCATCCGCTCACTGCGCAGTATTCGTTGGAGTGACAGGAATATTGAGCGGTTGGTCGAGTTTGAAATCGAGGCGTGTTTCGGCAGGAACGCGAACCTGTTTTGCCTTTGTGACACCCTGATAAACGCCTCCGGCGCCTGCGCCTGCAGCTCCACCGATCGCTGCGCCTTTGCCGCCGCCAGCGATTGCACCGATGATCGCACCCACTATGGCGCCGCCTCCGACTGTCTTCGCGGTGTCGCTGCCGCGCGAGCCACCTGCCTCCGTGTACGTAGTGGACGTCAATGGATAGTTCGCTCCCTGAACTTCCACGCGTACGAGCGTTAATTGCAGCTGACTGCGACCCTTGTATTGTCCCGAAGTCTGGGCTGCCACGAGACGCAGATATACATTCGCGCCCTTGGGCACAATGACGCGGCTGTTCCAGGTCAACGGCTGTGCGAGCGTTGCTTGGAATTCGTCTCCGGCTTGAGCCGTTTTGGAGTCGATGGAATCGACCGTTTGAACTTCGACAGTTGTGCCCGTGGGAAAAACTGCCGTTTCCGGCTTTGGAGGCGCCGGTGCGGGTGTCGCAACGGGAGCGGGCTGAGAAGCGGACGCGGCGCTCTCTGCCGCTTGAGGCGTTGTGGCCGGTGCAGGTGAAACTGGCATCGTCGATCGAGGGGCTGTTTGCTCAGATGGTGTTTGCTTTGCGGACTCAGTAGCCACATGGCGCGGGCGGTGCTTTACGCGGGCACGTTGTGCCGCTTTGCGAACGTGCCTAGGCTTCTTCGGCGGTGCGGCTTCGACAACGGGTGCAGGTGCCGCGGGCGGCGCTGCTTGAGCCGCTTGTTGCGGCGCTTGCACCGTCATCTCGTCGTCCACCTTACTGACGCCGGGCGTGCTGGCAGCAAGTTTGTACGCTTCGTATCGCGACGCGTCGCTCGGCGCCGTTCCTGAAAGAGTAGCCACGCCATCCTTGACGGAGATCTGCAAGTTCGCATTCTTCGTTTGCGGATCAGAGAACATTTGCGCCTTCAAATTGGTGGTCAATTGAGCGTCATTGGACTTCGACGCACATCCCATGAACAGCACAAGAACCAAAAGGGATGCCAAGGGCAAATGTCCTAATCGGCGAATCTGCATTCTTCGTCTCCTAAACTTCCAGCATGCCAGTATTCTAACTCTGTTCACGGTAATGCGTTAAACGAAACGCTGCCAACCCCAACACCCTTTTTACTTCGATGCCTTCGTCCGCAGTAGCGGCTGCACTTCTCCGCCTCTGCAAACGTCCCAACTTCCGCCGGGCTCTGGTGTTCTATTCGCGAAAGAGGGTTGTCCGATAAAACGCAATCAGGTGCCCTCATCATGGGCCGTTTTTCTTGTCCGTTCTGGGGTGGAACAGGAGAAGAGGATGCAAATCCGGAAAAGTATTCATGAGATTTTAGGCAGCTTGTTGTTTGTGGTAATCAGCGGCTGTGCAGGGAACGCAACAAATTCGAATGTGCAGCAGCGATGGAAATGTGTTCACCTTGGGAACCCATGCTCAACTGATTTTCTCGATGCTCTTCGCGAATTACCGCAATCTGAGCGGTGCCTCGGCGCTTTCCGGCGCTGGACCATTTAATCTGAGAATCGTTGGTTTTTGTTCTAGTGGAGCAACAGACGAATCAGCAGGAGATGGTGGCTCGTTCTGCTGAGCTACTGACGACGAACTGATTTGCTTCCACGTCGAAACGAGACAAGACGGCCCGTTGGACACAACTCCCGCGGGCCGCTTGTTTCTCATCGATATTTCTTTAGGGGTTTTTCAGCTTGGACACTGTCATTCGCTACGGGAAGCGATAATCTTCTCGCCTTCTACCTGAACTTCGATCGCGAGCGGCGGCCGTGAGCCTGTGCCTGCGACAATTTCTCCGCGGACGAGCCCGTTAGGTCCGCTACCATACTGCGTCAAATCGTACACCGTGCGCGAGCACGGATCGCCTATCATGGGATACTTCGAGCGCAAGTTGTAATAATCCCTGAGCCTGTCGATGCTCGCCAACTCCAGTTCGCATGTCCCGAATGGCTCGCGAAGAGAAATAGCCCAGTACTCATCGCCGTGTAAGTGAACCAGCAATGCCGGCAAAACATCGCCATTCGAGTCGTGATAGAGAAATTTCTGCGTGCTCCACGGCTCTTTCATTTGGGACGTCGTGGCAATCGCGCCGGGCGCGAACGGAAGCCTTTCGACGGGCTGGCGAGCGTCAGGTTGCGCGGCGCCTGTAGTTGTTGGCATTGGCGCGGGCTGTACTGCTCCACTAACGCCGTGCGCCCACCACGCGACAGCGAAGACTAGCACGAGGATGGCACCTCCTCCAGCAGCCCATAGATAGGGCAGCGAAACCATTGTTGGACCCGTTGTCCTGGCCTCCTGGGCGATGGGCGCGGGGTTGCTCCCAGTCTCTTTGGGATCTTGGTGCGCGCGTTCCGGAACACCCGGAATCTTGGGCTGAGAGGTCTGAAAGGCAGCCGACTTTTTTTCGTCGTTTGGCATGGCCTTGAGTCTATCTGAACTCTCAGATTGCCCCGGCATTCAGGGGAATGCAAGGTACTGCAGCGAGAGAGTTAACGGCGAGAAGGAGGCGGCACACTTCGCCTGAATGTGTATCTCAGTCAGGCACTTTGACGCGCACAGAGTGGTGGCGGACGTAGTCCTGCAAATTCGCCAGGCACAAGAGAAGCTCGAGGATTTGCTCGTTCCAAGACTCTGGCTGCGATGCGGAAAGCGCTTGCGTAACATGGCGTGCGTCTCCAAGCAGCCAGTCGAGGGTCTTCTGGTCAATTGGCTGTGACTTCACGCATGATCCCCGAACTTGATCGGCTTTTGTGACAACCATCTCGACGAAGTGGCTTAGGCAAACGCCATCGCCAGCCAATACGGGCAGAATCTCCCCGTTGCATCCAGCCACATGGCATGGGCGGGCCATGGTGGATCCTTTCCGCCCGGCGAGGGGACCGGGCAAACCGGTGCAAATATATCGCAGCTTAGCGAGTGCGGCGGGACGCGTGCCTAAGAGGTAACTCCGCAGAAAAACGCGGGCCGGCAATGGTTCGCCGGCCCAGAGATGAAGGAATCCTGACTCCGAGCCTTATTTTGAGTCGATGTGAATGGTCCCGGAGCTAGTGCGAAGTTCCAACACCGGGCCACCTGAGCCAACTTTCCCGTGCAAATCCCGTGGGCTGATGGTTCCTTCCATCGTGATCGGGAATTTCGATTCGATATTGCCGGAGCTCGTATGCGCGTACAGCTCGAAGGAAGTCTGCTGCGGCAACTCTACGGTTAGGTCTCCCGAACCGGTGTGCAAGCGCCAATTTCCCGCAGGGGTTCCTTCTGCGCGGATGTTGCCGCTGCCAGTGCCGATCCGTACTGCACCGTTGACGCCATTTACCTCGACAGTTCCCGAACCCGTCGAAACCTCGACGTCTCCGGATCCTGCCTGCGTGAGACGAACATCTCCCGATCCGGTTGATGCCGTGATTGCGCCTGAAATTTGTTCGCCGCGAATGCCGCCGCTGCCGCTGCTTGCGTGCAGAGTGCCTTTCACTCCGGCAATCGTGATTTCGCCGGAGCCGGTGCGAGCAATCACATCCGAACCGATTTCATTTAATCGTACATCGCCCGAGCCGGCGGATGCGTCGGTTGGTCCGGCCAGACCGTTAACGGTTTGATTGCCCGATCCGGTTGCTGAATGAAGGCGGGTTTGCGCGGGAGTCACAATGTCGTAGCTGATCGAGATGTTGCGCATCAAATCGCGGTCTTCTTCGTGCCCAATCGTGATTGTGTTGCCATTCTGCTCAATCGGAGGGTGCTGCTCAAGGTACTGCACGCGCGACTCTAAATCCTTGTCGCTCGAACGCCACCCTTCGTTGGCGTGGATCGTCGCGTGGATTTCTACTTTCCCGGCATCGCCGGGATGAACCGTGATGTTTCCCGAACCCGTGGTTACGTCCATATCGACCGCCCCATTTACGGCAAGAGTGCGATCAAAATGCCCGTCGACTGCCGCTCTCGCGGGAGCGGCGCCAATCGCCGAAACTAGCGCGAGGGCCAGCGTTGCTCCCGCAAACTGTAAACTTCTCATCATGTGCATTCACCTCTCTCGCTTAAATTGGGCCGCTCTAAGATACGCAGAAATGCCTCGCATAGTTCAGACGTGCGGCGTGTCAAACCGTGAGCACGAGCGTCGTGGAAAATGGGATCTACGGAAGGCCGCTGACGCAGCGAGAAATAGTCCAAAGAACCGGAGTCTAGAGAAGGGGATCCTCGAGAAGTGCTGTGGCTTCGGCTTCGCTGATTAAGTTGCGCTTGACCATCAAGCGAATCAACCGTTGCGTCAGGGCGGAGCCTTTGTCTTTTCCGAGGGTGCCGCGGCCTGCCGGTCGGTGTGTTTCGAAGGTCACGGGACGCACCATGATCAGCTCCGCAAGCCAAGCATCGAAGGCGGCTTGCTTTTCGGGCGCCATTTCGCTGAATGCTATTCCCATTCCCAGTCCAGCCTGCGAGAACGTGACAGTGCCATTCGCCTCGAAACTCATGTTGTCTTTGTGCAGGCGAATGTTGACATCAGAGCTCACTGGTAGAGGCATAAGGGTGTCAACAAAACAGCCTCCAGGCCCGAGATCGGTTGTCCGGGTCGAAAATCGCGTTCCGGACTTGATCTCAACAACCTCCGCAGTCACGGTAAGCTGGTAACGAATCGCATTTCGGCGTTCAGCCTCCATCGTACCTGGCTGAACCGGCAGAATCGTTTTGGACACAGGAGCCATGAAGTAGCCTCTCCTTATGGTTCGTGAATGCGCCCGGCGGCGCGTACAACTCCAGGGTAACTGCCCGACAAAACGATTGTGACCGCGGGGTACTGTTCGCGCAAGAAGTCTACAATGAGGGGTTTCGCAAGGATGACCTGCCCAGGCGTACAGGCCTGACCTAGTCTGCTATCGTTTGCTTCGCTTGTTTCGTTTCTTCCGCGCGGCCTTTTGGCGAATCTCGATCCAGGAGGAATCGGCTTTGCCGTTCTCAGGCGGCGAATTCCTGACGACGTGCAGCTCCTCTGCGATTGCCCTCACAGCCTTTGCCGAAATGTCGACGAATTCCACGCCTACGCCTACTCCGTCGAGACAATAGCGAACTTCGCAGCGCGACTGCACCTCGACACCGGTGCGTGCTAAACGGAAGCCCACACTAAGCACGGCACCTTCCGGAAAATGCTTTGAAGTATTGATGAACATTCCCCGGGTGGAAATGTCGGGCAGGCGCGTCACGATAGTGTCGCTGTAGCCCTCATAACTGACTTGTAAATCCCTGAGGCTGGAGTACCGTTCCGCAGCCCGCGCGGCGTTCCAAATACCCAACTCGTTTGATATTTTCCTTGGGCCCTGCTTCATCCCCGGACCGCTCCTTCCTTGCTGGTTTCCAGCGTTGCGGCACCCGGGTTTTCTGATATGACCCGAGGACATCCGCAATACGGACAATAGCTGAACGAAGGTTGCAACTCCCGATGGCAGTGGTCACAGGTGAGCGATGGAATCCGTTCGAAGGGAATCACCCGTGAAATTTCATCGATTGTCGTCAGGCCTTCCTTGACTCTTTCCAGCGCGTACTCCTGCATCAACTTCATTCCAGCCGAGCGGGCGAGGTTGCGCATTTCGTCGTTGCGGGCGCCGTCGCGCACCGCAGACCTTATCGCGTCGTTGAAAATCAATAATTCATACACGCCGACGCGACCCTTGTATCCCGTCCCATCGCATACGTTGCAGCCTACGGGCACAAGCTGCGAGTCCGGCAATTCGGTCATTCCCGCTTCGATCAGGCGGCTGCGATACGCAGGGCTGGGAGTCATCTCGCTTCGGCACGTACACAGCCTGCGCACAAGCCTCTGCGCAACGATTCCCGAGACAGAGCCTGCGATCATGAAGCCGGGCACGCCGAGGTCAACCAAACGGCTGACCGCTGCGACGCTGTCGTTCGTATGGAGAGTCGAAAGCACGAAATGTCCGGTCTGCGCAGCTTTCAGCGCAATTTCGGCGGTCTCTTTGTCGCGTATCTCGCCGACCATAATCACATTAGGGTCCTGCCGCAAAATCGACCGCAGACAATTGGCGAAAGTAAGTCCAGCTTTGTTGTTTACTTGCACTTGATTGATGCCCGGCAGTGCGTACTCGACGGGATCTTCAACTGTAATGATGTTTACGGTGGGCTTTCGCAGCGTGCTTAGTGCGGAATAGAGTGTCGTGCTCTTGCCCGATCCTGTCGGGCCGGTCACCAATAGCATTCCCTGCGGAAGCGCGATAATGCGTCGCAGGTCGGTCGCAATAGCTGGCGCCAGTCCCAGGTTCTCGAACTGTTGCATCGGCACATCTGTTTGCAGGAGCCGCATGACAACTTTTTCCCCGTGCTGTGTTGGCAAAGTCGAAACGCGCAGGTCAATCTTGCTGCTGCCGAGCTTCACCATGAAGCGTCCATCTTGCGGCGCACGGCGCTCCGCGATGTCCATGTCCGCCAGAATCTTGATGCGCGAAACAACCGAGTTTTGCAAGGCACGCGGGACACGAATCAGGTCGCGCAGCATGCCATCGACGCGTACGCGCACGGCCGTGTCGCCAGATTGGGGTTCGATGTGAATGTCACTGGCTTGTTTTGCGACTGCCGCCGAAATTGTTTGCGAGACGAGACGCATCGCTGGTGTGCTCTTATGCATCAGCTCGGCCTGCATTTCCTGCATGGCGTCGATGTTTCTCTGTAGAGAGCTGGTCGAAACAAACTCCATGACTTCGGCCGGGCCGTCGTCCGCAACTATCTTTTCTTCACCGTTGTCTGCCGGCTCCAGGCGATACCACTTATTGATGCCTTCTTTGATTTCCGAGCGGAACCCGATGCGGGGGACGATTTCTGTCCCGGAGAGAAAACGGAGCTCGTCAATCGCGTGGAGGTTCTGTGGCTCCGCCATCGCTACGACGAGCTTGGTGCCTTCGAAATTGAGCGGCATTACGCAGAATCGCAGCGCGACGCTGGACGGTATCAATTTCAGTGCTTCTGGATCGACTTGAGCGGCAACCGCGTCCGCATACGGAATTCGACTGACTTCGGCGAGAGCTTCGATCAGATCATTCTTTGCGACGAGGCCTCGTTCCAGCATCAGCTCGCCAAGATGAATGACCTTGCCTTGTTGCTCCTCAATGGCGCGCAGTAGGTCCTCTGGAGAGATTTTCCCGCGCTCGCGAAGCACTTCGCCCAGTTTTTTGCGTTTCATTACCGTGCCTCACTGAAGCTGGATCAGGCCCGTTGCAGTTGCACTGTGGACGTAACCTCACTGCTATTCTCAATCGAAGGGGAAGGTGGGCACAACTGGAAATCGAGGGGAACTTGTCTAAAATCGCAGCGCAGCGGTGCTAATGGCAGCTTTCAGGAAGTTCAGCCAATTTCTTGATCGCGGTGGCATTGTTTTTTTGTGCAGCCGCGTCCAGGAGAATGCGCGCCTGCGTGCAGCTGCGTGAAACGCCATCGCCTGCAAGATACAAATCAGCCAAAGGAACGGCAGCGCCCGTGTTTCCTGCTTCAAGGGACCTCCAAAACCACTCCGCGGCCTGTGCAGAGTCTTGCGACACACCTTTGCCGTTCAGATAGTTCTCAGCGCGCTGATACTCGGCTTGACCCAAAAGTGGCGACTCGGCGGAGGCGTTGGATGACGCACTTTTGGGCGGATTGACTGCGGTATGGCCCTTTATCGGACTCTCTGCCTTCGACACTTCTGAAGATGGGTTTTCGTCACCTGGCTGTGCTGTTTGAGCAGCCTGTGCCGCGTCCTGTGTCTTCGGGAGAGCAGTTGTAGTCTGATCGCTCGATTGTTCGGGCGTATGCGACGCGCCCGGAGGTTGCGGCGCGACAGACGGTTGCGTCTGGGCTGGCTTGACTTTCGAAAGTGGCGCGTTTCCGTTTGGCGACGATCCTGATGCCGGATTCGAAGTGGCAGCTCTTGTCGGTTGGGTCGCCGTCGTGCTGGCCACTGCTGGCGCTCCAGCAATGGTATTTCCAATCTGAGTGATCTCGCTGCCGATTTGCTGGCGATGTGTGCGAGCGTAATACGCAACCACAGCGCCCGCGGCAATCACAATCGCAAATACTACCAGGGCCCCAGATCCCCGTCGCCTGTGTTCATATTCCATGCGGGAACCGGAACGCGCAAAGATATTTTCCGCATTCCGCGGCGGAAATGCTGGCGCAGCGCTCCTCGCGGATGAATGCGAATCGCTCTTGCTCCATGCAGCGATTGATGGCGCCACTGAATACGACGTGCCGCTGGAACGCTGGCGTTTGGGTTCTTCAGCAAGCGGAGGTGGGGGCGCCTGTTCGTGAACCCGTGGTGACGCAGGCACATCTCGCCTTGCTTCGGCCGTTACAGATCCGCTGCGGTTTGGTTTCGGCAGTGCAGATGCAGGGAATTTCGGCGAAATGGCTTCGCGCGCAGAGATCTGAGGCGACGCCATCTCATGCGGCGCAAAGGTCAACGTGTCTGCGGATTCCGCCACAGCGTTGACGCCAGATTCCTGCAGCACACTGCCATTCCCCCCGGTCACGCCTTCCGCAGACAATACATCCGCGATTTGGGTTGCTACAGCGGACGGGTGGGGATTTACAGGCAGCGTACTCTCGGTTGCTCGCTCGTCCAACTCTTGCTCAGCGGCACGTGCAATAAGCACGCCCTCGGATTCGTGCTCCACTTCGGGTTTCGCCAGCCACTCGCGAATTAGACTTTGCGAATCCTTCGAGAGTTTTCCGAAAACTGCGCCTCCGAGCTTGCCTTCCGAATTCACCCACACGACGCGCGCCTTCACGTCGATCCGATAGCCCGGTGCCAACGAAAACGAAAGAGGGATCTCAGACTGCGGTACAACAGGCCCAACCGCCTGAAAGGCTAGCCCTCCTTCGCTCAGATTCACTACCACGCCGCCATTATCCGCACCCATGTCGAGGTATTCCGGGGAATAGAGTACACGCCTGGCATGGTTGCGGCGTTCAGAGCTCATCGATGCTCCATTGTGACATTCATCGTAGATTCAAGGGTCGAAATCAACGTAAAGGGAGCGGGGCGAGCAATCCAATTATAATGCATCGGATTCTCCTCCTACATTGATATTTAGATGCCTCAGAGCCCTAATTGGTCTGCCTCGCGCTTTCCGTCAATAATTGTGCCAAATAGTCTTTCCATACTTCAGCCAGCGTATGCGTACCGTGTCCGCGAGTCTGGTCCGTGATGGGCAACAATACAAATTTTCCGTGTGGCACTTTGCGAATGAGCTTTTCGTCGATGTGCAATTCCGGCGGATTCACAAAATCATCCGCCGAATTGATAGCAATGAGCGGGGCCGTGATCTTGCCCAGATTCGGCGACGGATCATAGTCTCGCGACGCGTTGAATGCATAAAGCATATCGTTTGCATCGAGCCCTTTCAGGCGGTCCGTAAGCGACTTTGCCAGGAATTCATCAGCCGCGTCCCGCGTCGGATATTCCTTCTGCCAGTAAAGCGGCGTGCTCACCATGAGCATCTCCACGTCGAGCGCGGCGCGCAGCCCATCCACGGGTTCCGTTGTGTAATTCCCGTTGTCCCAAGCGGGATCATCTTTGATCAAGTCCATGATCATTTTGCGCGTCATTCGATTACGCCCGGCAATTTGCACAGGCAGACACGCCAGCGGCATCAACGCGTCCATGAATTGCGGATGCGCCTCGCCCCACATCCACGTATGCATGCAGCCCATCGACGTGCCCATCACCAGTCGCAGATGATTGACGTGGAGTCCTTCCGTCACCAAATCATACTCGCCTTGCACCATGTCCGTGTAATCGTAGCTCGGAAATTTCATCCGCAGCCCGTCGCTTGGCTTGCTCGATTTTCCATGCCCGATGTCGTCTGGCAAGATGATGAAATATTTCGAGCTGTCAAGCAGCTGTCCCGACTCGAACAGCACGCCCGCAAATACAGGCCGTAGAAATTGATGTCCTGTCCCACCTGTGCCATGCATGATAAGAACGGCATTCGTGACGCGGCCTTTTGCGTCCCGCTTTGGCGAGCCGAGTGTCGTGTAATGGAGCCGCAGATCCTGCATCGTTTCGCCATCATAAAAGTGAAAATTGTGAACCACAAAATCGCCTTCGTGTGTCGGCCAGTGCTCTGTCGTATTCGTTTGTGCGGCTGATGTTGGCGTGCAAAGCAGCACGGCGAGCGTCATCAAAAACGATAAACCAATAATTCGACTCATCCGATTGCATTCCTCCGAAAAAATGCATATCACGCGCACCGGTCTGAATTCAATGCTTGATTCAGTCTCGATCGGCACAAATCCACGCACATCTTCATTGACTCTCTTTTATTGCCGGAATAATCTTCGGCGGCTCAATTTGCTGCGGTCAAACCGTCGCCTTTTCATTGGAGGAATCATGAAGCGTGGAATCGCCTTCCCGGGTTTCCTGACGCTGCTCGCATTGGCAGCCGCATTCGCGGCACCTGTAATGTTTGCGCAGGACACCGACCAAATGCCCGCCGGTCCATCCTCAAAGTCCAATACCACATTCGTCCGTTGTGGCAAGCTAATCGCAGACGCCGATCAGCCGCCGATTGAGGGCGGCGAAATCCTCATCGTCGACGGCAAGGTGACGGCGGTCGGCCACAATCTCAACCCACCTGCCGCCGCGCAACGCGAAGATCTCTCGAAATACACCTGCATTCCCGGACTGATCGACGCTCACATTCACATCTGGACCGGTCCGCGCGGAAAATATCCGTCCCTTCCGCTCGCTACGATTCGCGCCACGAAAGCGATGGCCTACGCTGTCGATTCCGGAGTCGTGGCCGCACGAGTCCTGGGCAGCGAAGGATTCGTCGATGTTGCTCTGAAAGATGCCATTGAAGAGGGAACCATCCCCGGCCCACATCTCGTTCCCGCCGCGCATGCTATTTCCATTCCCGGAGGGCACGGCGATTTCTACGATTTTCCCCCGCAATTGACTCCGGAGAATTTCTACACGCCCGAAAACGGCTTCATCAATTCGCCCGCCGATGCCGAAGCAGCGGTTCATTGGCAGCTGAAATACGGCGCACGCGTCATCAAGATCCTAGCTTCCGGCGGCGTTTTGTCTCCGCTTGATTCGCCTCTTTCCGATCAGGTCTCGCCTGAAGAGCTAAAAGTAATCGTCGAACAGGCTCATGCCGCCCACGTCAAGGTCGCCGCGCATGACGAAAATCTGCCCACGATCTGGGCTGCGCTCCGCGCCGGCGTCGACTCCATCGAGCACGGTGCTGGCCTCGACCAGGACGCAGCGAGTTACATGAAAGAGCATGGCACTTACCTTACGCCGACGCTCTACATCCCTAACAACATCGTTGAGAACGGCGCCAAGATGCACATGGCCGATTACGCGATTCGCAAGGCTAACTTGATCTGGCAAGGGGAATTGCAGGGGTTCAAAATCGCGCTCTCGACGGGCCTGAAGATCGCTGCTGGTTCGGACCAAAGCTACGAGCCTGGGAAGGGAACTGTGCGTGACGAAATCATGACCGACGTGCGCTTCGGAGCCACTCCGCAGCAAGCCCTTCACTTTGGCACCAAAGCTTCCGCCGATCTTCTCGGCCTTGATGACCTCGGTACGATCTCCGTTGGCAAGGAAGGTGATGTTGTCGCCGTCGAAGGTAATCCGCTCGAAGACATTCATGCCCTCGAGCGCGTTCGCGCCGTCATCGTCAAGGGCCAGTCCATGCCGCCAGCGAATCGCTACTAAGTGGATTGGTTTCGTGCAGAGAAGTCTAATGCGTCGGCTTAGCGGCCGAATTGACATTCCTCGCGCTCGCGCGATACTTTGCTTTGGGTAGCTCACCGCCATGGAAGAAAACGTCTACGCTCGCAAGAGATCGGTCTGGAAGTGGATTCTCGGCGCGTTTCTCGTGTTGTTGCTGGGATCCTATTTCCTGCTCGCCTATTTCATGGGCGGTCCGCGGGACGCCTACGGCTTCCTGCGCTACGCCCTGCCGCAATGGCACGAAGGCAGTTTGCATGTTGGTGAGGTCGCGCCAGACGCGCGGGTATTCTCGCTCGACGGTCACACGGCTCACGATCTGCATGAATGGATCGGCAAAAGGCCATTCGTCCTGATTTTCGGCAGTTATACTTGACCACCTTTCCGCCGCGAGATTGGAAATCTCGTCCAAATCTATAATCTGTACAAAGATCGCGCCAATTTTCTCACCGTCTACATTCGCGAAGCGCATCCGCAGGACGAATGGCAAATGAAGTCCAACGTCGATGAAAACATTTGTTATCCGCAGCCCACAACTTTTCCGCAGCGCGTCGCCATCGCCAATGATTTCGTAACGCGCTTTCGCTTTCCGATTCCGATTGCGATCGATCCGATGAACAACGCTGCGGACCGCATCTACGGCGGCTGGCCCGAGAGAATCTACATCATCGACGAGCAGGGAAAGATCGTTTACCGCGGCGGGTTAGGTCCGTTCAATTATCATCCGCAAGAGGCCCGTGCGTGGCTGGAGCGCCGTTTCCCGCAGCCTCCTTCTGCATCGTTGGCTCCGCAGCCATCCAGTCGCTAGCCAATCGGGTCATACTCTTCACAGTATCCGGTTCTTGTCATACGCCTAACACTTTGTGCGTGCCCGGGTCGCGCTCAAGTGCAGCCCGGTCCCAATTTCCCAGAGATGCGCCTGCTTCGTAAGTGCTTTGCGCGAACTCCATCACTGCGGCTGCCGGAGAATCGCTGGTTCGCACAGCTTCATACGGCAAGAAAAACTCCTTCATGTCCTTGCCGTAAAACGCCGCCGCCGTACGCACAGTCGCCTGCGCAAATCCGTTTGGCTCGGGCGCAGCATAAGCATAAAAAGCCGCGTCGCTCGCGCCTTCGTTTCCGGGCCAATACCCCACGCTGATTACTTCGTGGGAATAGGCTTCGCGAGTCATTCTGTCGGTGCCGGGGCGTTCCGGCGCGCTCCGCCCTGAAAACCGCGTCACGGCTAAGTCGAAACTGCCCCAGAAAAAATGGACTGGACTCGACTTGCCCAAAAACCGTGAACGAAACTCCTCAAACACAGTTGCCGTAGAAAGCAGTACTCTCCAAAATCGATTCGCGTATTCCGGGTCGTATGATGCGTGCACATAGTCCTTGTCGAACCGGATCGGATTTGGAATCTCGACCGGCATCGGCCAGATTTTCACGTCAATGCCCAATGCGGCGAGCGCGTCGGTAAAATCCTTGTAAAAATCCGCCACGGAGCGCGGTGCGAGCGCAATCTCGCGTTGCTGCCCATCGCTGCATTGGATGTCTAGTACGTGCTTTTGAAAATCGAATTGGATCTCGAAGACGCGATCACCGTAAGGAATCGCCTGAGTTGTAAGTCCGCAGCTGTTCACGTGCAGTGTGACGTTCCACCAGTGATTCACAAGCGGGCATAGCGCCAGCTTCACTTTGCCCGCCATTTGCGTCCACATGTGCAGCGTTGCGCGCGTCGGCTCCCATTCCTTCAAGGGAAGCGGCGGCCATGCAGTTACGTCAGAGGCTTGCGCTCGGGAACTCATAGCAGCTCAGTCGAGAAACATCTCATCGACATAGCACCAGCGCCAATCCTCGCCGGGCTCAAACGACTGAATGATTGGGTGCTTCGTTGTATGAAAATGTTTTGTCGCGTGCTTGTTCTTCGACGAATCGCAGCAGCCTACGTGGCCGCAAACCAAACACAGTCGAAGATGTACCCACGTATCGCCCATTTGCAGGCATTCTTTGCAGCCTTTGCCGCTCGGAGTAATTTTATGAATTTCGCTGACATGCGTGCATCCATTTGCCATGTTCAAAACCTCTCGTCGGAATTCTACGCCAGCGAAGTCCTGTACGCGAGCCTCGTGTTTCCGTGCTTTCGCGATGTCTGATGAATTCTTGTCGGAGGGAACTACTTGGGCCGTGGTTTTCCTGCTGAGAGTGCCTTCTCTAAAACCTGAGCGGCCATGCGTCCCATCGTCTCGTATCCAGCATCGCCAGGATGCAAATGGTCTCCCGAGTCGTCCGCCGGCAAAAACCGCCTTGGCGCAGTCGGATCGCACGTCACCTCGTCGAAATCAATCACTCCATCAAACGTGCCGCTGGTTCGGATCCATTCGTTTACCGTCTCGCGTTCCGCTTCGCCGTCCGGCGTCTCGTAGAACGCACCCTCAAACGGCGTCAGTGTGCCGCCGAAAACGCGAATGCCATGTGCGTGCGCGCGTTCCGCAATCTGCTTCAGCGCCACGATCATTTCGTCCGCGCTCACCACGTCGCCTGCATACTTTCCGCCCTGTATGTGAGGCCATCCGATGTCATTGATTCCTTCAAGCACGATCAAATATCGCACGCCATCCTGCGCCAGCACGTCCCGGTCGAACCGCGCGAGCGCATTCTGGCCGTCCACATCATGCAGAAGGCGGTTCCCCGAGATGCCTTCATTGAGAACGGCAAGCGGCTCAGACTTCGCGTTATCCCGTTTGGCAAGCTGTTCGGCCAGCACATCTGGCCAGCGCTTATTTGCATCAACGGTGGCTGCGGCACCGTCTGTAATCGAGTCGCCCAGCGTTACAATCGCCGCCGCGCGCTGGCTCGCGAGCACTTCGACGCCTGAAAGCCAATACCACGATGTCGTCGTCTTCGCATCCGGCATATCAGGGCTAGCACACAAATCGCCGGGCGCAGAGACGTATGTAGTCTGTCTGCCCAGCGCGTGCCACGTCGCAGGACCAGTCGGATTCGGAACGAACACGCTGACAGTGAGACTTGCGAGCGCTGCTACGTGCAGCTTCACCGGATCGCTCAGCACCATCGCTCCGGGTGGAATCGTAAATGACGCTTGCCCGCTGAACGTGAGCGCACGGTCTGTGCCGGGCACAATTTCAGCCGCTTTGCCCGCAAGCGCCACATGTGCATCACCGAGCGTCACCGCGGTACTTCCGAACGCATTCGAAAACCTTACCCGCAATTCGTCACCGCCAATGCTGACGCGCACGATCATCCGCACCGTCTGATGGCTGAATCCCGCATCACCGGAATTCGCTCTTGTTGCATTTCCCGGAGGCATCTGCGGCGCGGCAGCCCACGTCCCCACCCAATGTTTTTCAGTCGCGTGACTTTCACTATCCTCGCTGCCGCGATTTTGGTGCTGTGCCGGTGCGCCGCTTGCGATGAATATATAACCGATCAACAACGTAGTTAAACAGAGTGTCACTCGCGCGCAGCAACACGCGCGCCGCACCGCGTATGCACTCGTCTTCATATTTGTCTTCGCCGCGGAGTATACACCGCGCCTGTCCCAACCCTGATAGGTTGAATCATGTGGTGGCGTACTGAGGGCGAAATCAGGACCAGCCGGTTCGGGGTGAAGACTCGTTGCAGTCCATCGGTTTGCTGACCGGCGGTCGGCAAGTCATAAGGAAGTTATCGGTTCGCGTTTTGGCAACGGGAATAAACCTTCTCGGCCGCCCCGGCAGGCTGGTTGGCGAACTTCGCTGCACAGGCTTGTGCGAGTACGACATCCGTCAAGAGCCTCTTTGCCGGTCGGAGGCACCCCGCACGAGGTAGAATCCATGCGGCTTTGTAAACGAAAGTCGTCTCGTGCCGGGCGAGATTATCTACCGTTTCAAGTTGAAGGAGATTGATTCATGGCTAGGAAGATTTCGCGCAGGGAGCTTTTCAAGGATGTGGGAGTGACAAGCGCTGCGGCGCTGGTGGGCGCCTATGCGGCGGGTACGGCCGAAGGAGCGCAACAAGCGGGCCAGCAATCTTCGCTCCAGCGCGCACTCGCGCTGCCGTCCAAGGAGCTGCTTGCGCAACACGAGAACTACCAGGTGCAACTCGCCGCTGGGGAAATGATGGTCACGTTTGACCGGCGCTACGGATCCATTTCTTCCATCACCAGAAAAGGCGACGAGTTCGGCACGAACTATATCGGCAACGAAACGAATACGCCGAACGTCGATCCGTCGGATTCCCGCTGGACAGGAGACGTGGTCACCACTGTCTGGGAACTACTGGGAGACTGGAAGGCATTTCACCTGGGACAGAACGACATCTTCAAGGTTTCCGGCAAGTGGAAGCGAGAGCTGACGGGGAAGTCCGGAGATATTCGCCAGGTAAGTTTTCAGAACAATGAGTTTCACGTGGCGTACGACGGTGACGCGAGAGACGATGAGGGCATTCGCAGCTACCGGCTGAATTCGCTTTACCACATGGGAGCGGACAATTCGCTGTTGTGGGATATCGAAATCGAGAATGTGACCGGCAATGATCTGGAGATTGGAGAGCTCGGATTTCCGCTCATGGTGAACGATGACTATGCCGAGCTCTATTTCGACCCAGGCCTGAAAGAAGCGCTCAGCACAATCAATAACGTGGATTTCGCGCGAACGCCGATACGGCAGAAGTTAATTCACGAGCAAAAAGTGTTCGTTCATAACTTTATTTCCGGGCACAGCTCCTACGCGCTCGTTCAGCGCCCGCTGGGCGACGCGCCTTTTCTCCTGGTGCATCCGACGATGGATACATCCTTTGAATGCATTTACAAGGATCCAGGTGCGGCATTTCTCTCTCACGTGAACGGCTGGCCGGGTCCGGATATCTTGGCTGTGCACTCGCTGGCCACGAAGGATTTGCGGCGCTGGGGGAAAAATCCCTGGGTCAACGGGCACACTTCGACCGTGCTGGGACCGGGCCAGAAGAAGAGTTGTCAAATCCGGTTCGCGTTTATCGACAGCTATGAAGGGATTCGCGACGAACTATACAAAGCAGGGAATCTGGGCATCCGCGTGGTTCCCGCGATGGTCGTCCAGGAAAACACCGACGTACTCGTCGAACTGACGTCCCAATCGCCAGTCGAGAAGATCGACTTCCTCTCAGACAACATCACCGTGAAAGACAAGAGGAGTGCAGCGGAGAAAACTCTGCTGACATTCTCCTTCAAGGGAAGAGGGCAGAAGAGCGCGAAATTGCATTACGGCGAAGGGCGTTGGACAAACCTGCATTTCTACTGCATTGAAGACATTGAAAAACTCCTGAAGGCGCGCAGCGAATTCATCGTCGAGCGGCAATTTTATCAAAATCCCGACGATCCTTTTCACCGCTTTCATGGGTTTCTTCCGTTCGACTATCGGATCGGAAGCACGTTCCTCGACTCCGACGAGGTGTGGGAAGTTGGCGACAGCGATGAGTCGGGATTTTCCGAGCCGTTGTTCCTCGCGGAAAAGAACGTTTACTTTCCGTCGAAGAAGGAAGTGGATGTTCTCGAAGCTTATGTCGCCGATTGCTTGTTCAAGTACATTCAGAATCCGGAGACATTCGAAGTCCGAGCATCGCTCTATTGGAAGGAAAGAACTCCGTCGAGTCCCTGGGGCAATTGGACGAAGGAGCGATCCGAAGCGACTTTCCGGACCTACAACTACGTTCATCCAGCAAACATCTACCACGCGCTTTACCGCATTGGGAAACGATACGGCTTGTTGACGCGGAAGAAGCCGGAAGATTATCTGCGCATGTCGTACCGCACTTGCATGAAATGGTTTTCGACTGGCCCGTGGAAGCAGATCGGCCTTATGGAAGGTTCGAACTCCATTCACATCTTGCGAGACATCCAGGAGGAAGGCTGGCAGGAGGAATACGACAATTTGCGGCAGGCAATGAAGGACTGCGACGCGCAATTCGTCGAGGATCCGTATCCTTACAGTTCGGAACTGATCATCGATCAAACGGCTCACGAACAGGTCTATTTCTTCACGAAGTTCTTCGGCGACACGGCGAAAAACAAGAAAACGGTCCAGGTGCTGAAAGCTTTGCGCGGCGGCAACCAGCCTGTGTGGTTCCGTTACGGCAATGACAAGCGTCGCAATGTCTGCTGCTGGTACAACGCTTCATTGAACGGAATGGCTCTACTTGATTCCTTCGAGGATTCCGGCGACAGGGATGCATTCCTCAAGGGTTACGCAGGTGTGATGAGTGTGATGCACAACGTTCTACCCGACGGCATGGGATTCAACTTTTTCATTTGCACTCCAGGTGTATTCGATCATGAGCCGCCGCGTACATTCGAAAGC
>DATFQU010000047.1:0-2892 GCA_035264005.1 Candidatus Acidiferrales bacterium | reverse complement strand
GCTTGCGATAAACGCTCACACGTGTGTATCCCGCCTGCGCAGCGACCGCCACTTCCGCATCGCCGATTCGCACCGGCGGCGCGATCAAAACGTCGCCGTTGCGCGCCTCCGACCCGCGCGGCGCGAAGTTCATACCCGATTCAGCGACTCGGTCAATCACCACCGTACTCGCGTCCTTGCCAGAGTGCGCGTGCTCCACCATCACTACCGCGTTCGCGCCTTCGGGAACTGGCGCACCGGTCATGATTTGCACGCACTCGCCTGCGCCAACTCGCCCGCGAAACCCAGCTCCCGCCGCAATTTCTCCAATCACGCGCAAGCTCGCGCCCGCCTGCCCGCAATCCGCCGAACGCACCGCAAAGCCGTCCCGCGCCGCTCGATCAAACGGCGGATAGTCGCGGTCCGCGCGAATTTCCTGCGCCAACACGCGCAATGGTGCATCTTTCAATTCAATTGTTTCAACAGGAGGAGTCCGCCGCAGGCCGCGGCAAACTTCAATCACTTTCTTTCGCGCATCTTGATAGGACAGCATGAAAGCTCACAGCCAGGAAGCAAGTTTTGTCCCAGGAGGAATAATCGTAGCATCACGCTCGGGCCCCGTGGAAATCATCCCGATTTCGATGCCCAGCGAATCCGAAATAAATTTCAAATAGTCCGTCGCCGCCTTCGGCAGCTCGTTCGCGGCGCGAATGTGATCCGTCCGCGCCTGCCATCCCGGCAGACTCTTATATTCTGGCGTCACTTCCGCGAGCACTTCCACCTCCGCCGGCATTTCATCGAGCTTCGTGCCCTTGTATTTGTATCCCACGCAAACTTGAATTTCCTTCTGCGTGTCGAACACGTCCAGCTTTGTCACCACCAACGAATCGATTCCGTTCACTTGCACCGCGTATCGCAGCATCACTAAATCCAGCCAGCCACATCGCCGCGGACGCCCCGTCACCGCGCCGTATTCTTTTCCGCGATCGCGCACCGCCTGCGCATCCAAGTCCGGCATCTCCGTCGGAAAGGGTCCGCCGCCCACGCGCGTCGTGTACGCCTTAGTCACGCCAATCACTCCCGTAACTTTCGTCGGCGCCACTCCCAGTCCCGTGCACGCGCCGCCCGCGGTCGCGCTCGACGAAGTCACGTACGGATACGTTCCGTGATCGATATCCAGCATCGTTCCCTGCGCGCCTTCGAACAAAATCGACTTGCCCTCCGCCAGCGCGCAATTCACCAGCGCCGACGTATCCACCACGAATCCGCGAATCCGCGCACCCAGTTCGCGATACGTCTCCAGAATCGACGCGGTGTCGAGCCCGTGCCCGTAGCACGCGTGGCTGAATGCGTCCTTCTCTTCAATCGCGTGCTCCAGCTTCCGCGCGAACCGTTCCATGTCCATCAAATCGCACACGCGCAAGCCGCACCGCGCCATTTTGTCTTCGTACGCCGGCCCGATTCCCCGCGAAGTCGTTCCAATGCGATGCGGCCCTCGCGCCGCCTCCGCCGACTTTTCCAGTTCGCGGTGAAACGGAAAAATCAAGTGCGCCCGGTTGCTCAAAAAGAGCCGCCCGTCCACGTCCACGCCGCCTTTTTGAACGTTGTCGATTTCCGCGACCAGCGCCGCCGGATCCACCACCACACCCGCGCCAATCACCGCTTTTTTCCCCGGCCGCAAAATCCCGCACGGAATCAGTTGCAGCACGAATTTATGGTCACCAATGATGACCGTGTGGCCCGCGTTGTGCCCGCCACCATAGCGCGCGCTATAGTCGAACGACCCCGCCAGATAGTCGACGACCTTGCCTTTTCCTTCGTCGCCCCACTGCGCGCCCACAATCGCGATCGCTTTCATCCGTTTTGTCTCGTCATTTCGTCGCCGGGCCGCACTCTGCCCTCTCCAAATCCACCCACGGAAAATTTCGGAGAAGTTACAGCTAGCGCAGACTCATCATCCTACGCCCGCTCGACTGCGAAGGCAACACATTGCTTTACTTGGAGGAGTGCGAACACAAGATGAACTGATTGACCGCTGGCACAAACAGCAAGAGCATTGAGAACCCAAAGCCCAACCCGAACATTATCTTTCGATATCGCTGCACATTCTTGGGCTGAATCAGTCTTTCAGACCATGCGCCGAGCGAATAAAACAAGTTTGCAATAAGAATCACGAACATGTAGAGCACGCCTTGAAACAGCGTTGTGAAACCGGAGACTTCCCAATCACCGGGAACATGTAGATCAATACATCGGTCTACCGCGACCGCATAACAACAAAATCCCAATATTCCAGCAAGAACGAGCCCGATATTGTAGAGTTTCCGACGTTTATTCCACCACGTAACAGGCAACAGACCATAGGTGTCGGGCGCTGACATTGTCTCTGCCATGGTTATATTCAAGGGATTACGGATTGCACTCTTAGCTCAGTTGCCGCGCGAGCGCTTTTTCGAAATCTGCTCCGGCGGCTCAGCGTCACTCCAGAATCTGCTTGGCTCTGCCCTCGTCGCTTCGCCGGACCAGCAGTTTCACTCCTCCAGTGGTCGCGCCCATCAGCGGCCGCTGGCCTCCGCAGTCGTCTGCGTCGACGATCGCTTCTATCCCGCGCGCTTCCAGCGCCGAACGCGCAAGTTCCGCTTCGTGCCGGAACGAATAAATCCGTGCAACCGCCAGATCGTCCTCTAGTTCTTTGCGCATTTTTGCCGACCCGCGCCGCGCTGCGCCGCCGCTCAGCTCAGTTGCCGCACGACCGCCTTATCGATGTTCTCTTTGGGAACCGCGCCCACAATCTGCTCCGCCACTTGCCCGTTCTTGAAAATTAGCAGCGTAGGAATCCCGCGAACGTTGTACTTCCCCGGAGTGTTCATGTTCTCGTCAACGTTCATCTTCACCACTTTCAATTTCCCCGCG
>DATFQU010000046.1:0-19982 GCA_035264005.1 Candidatus Acidiferrales bacterium | reverse complement strand
ATCAACGAATGGACGCACGGCGTCGTCGCCGCAAATCAGGAAAAGCTGTCGCGCCACGAAAGCGCCGCCAAGCGCGTAGACATTTCCGGCGCGGGCTCGTCCGACGGCGTAAATCGCAAGCCGGTTTCGCCGCGCGACGTCGACTACAAACGCCTCTCCGACGCCGACATCTTGAATTTGTAGTAAGGCGATGCGTCAGAAGCTGATTTCGATTTCGTATTCGACGCTACCCCCGCCGCATTGCATAACGCCGAATTCAGCGCTCTGCATCCAGGCTTGGAGATCCCCATCGGCGATTGGTAAGGATGACCGAAGCACGCTGGCGGCCTGAACATGCCCTGCCGGGTTAATCACGCAATACAGAATGGCGTTTGCCTTGGAGAGTTGATTCACCGCATCCGCGAAATCGCTATTCCCGAAATTGCTCATATACGTCCATCGCGCGTTGGGCATTCGAGGTTTATCGGTGAATTTAGGTGAGGCGCACCAGGGTTCGACGGCCGAATGGAGAGGGCGATCAAAAACGGCGGGAGGAATATCAGTCGCTAAAGCAAGCTGGCGAACATCAATCGTAAGAGAATCACCGTCGCCTCCTCGAAAGATCAACTCTTGTGGAAACTTCTTGGTTCCGAGGGAGGCGAATCTACTGAATTCATAGTGACTGCCGAGCGCTGGAGGGCTGTAAGAAGGCTCTTCATCGATTGTAACGACGTTGCCGTCGGCATCAAGGCAGCCTTCAGACGTACCGTGGATCGATTTTACTGTTATACACGTCAGTGTTTGGCCACCGGATTGGACCGGCTCTACTTTTGAAGGTTTGTCCTTTGGACCGACTTGGAATCCTTGCATTGCGGCGGCAAATGTCTTTCGCAGTTTGTAGATGACTAAAGGCATTTGATCGTTGGTGCGCGCGCGGTAAACGCTGCCATCGCGCGCTACTTCGTCGTACATGTAGCCCGGAGCTACATATTTCTGACGGAAATGGTCTGGCGCAGCCCACAGAATGTGTCCTTCTCCGTCGAAGGATTTCTGTCCAGCTTGATAGTGAATGGTAGCGTTGAGCACAAACGCTGGGCTGCCGGGCGCTTCGATGTTGCTTAGGTCGCGCGATTTCGCGAGTAGCGCTTCTGCCTGCGCCTTTAATTCTTTGTCCTTGTCGTTCGCGAATGTGGGCTGTGTGCAGAGATTCGCGGAGAAAACGGCCAACACGCCAAGCAATAACACAACGCGGAGAAGGGAATCACTCAGGCGCATAAGTGATGCGGAAGTTATCACTGAAGAAATCTTGAAGCAATAGCGTACGTGGCAGGGAAGTCGAACTGGGCACCTGTTGAAGCGACGAAAGGGCCGTGAACCTAGCGCTGGTAGCCTTACCGGCGCGCGTGGCCGTTGCTGTGCGCGGACGGCTTGCCATTTCCGCTGGCATGGTATGCGCCTGCGCCATGTCCGTTCGCGCGCTGCGCACCATTCGGTGTGACGGGCGGTTCGCTGGTGTGCGGCGGCGCAAGCATGCGTACGATGTGCAACAGCCGGTCCTGCTTGTACGGTTTCGCGATGCAAACAATCGCGCCCAGTGCGTGCGCCGTTGAATAATCACTCGGCTGGCCGCGACGCGTGGTCATCACCACAGGGACATCGCGCAAGCGGTCGTTCGACTTCACGATCAAGCACAAGTCGTAGCCAGACATATCTGCAATTTCAATTTCGGTCAGAAGGAGATTCGGCGTGCGCTGGCGCAGAAAGTCAACCGCTTGCGCTCCTGTTTCCACGGCCTCGACAGCGTAGCGTTCGCCTTGCAGAACGTTCCGAAGGGTGTCGCGCGCCCGCGCTTCGCTTTCCACGATCAGGACGAGCGGCATGGGCTTTTCGATGTCACGCGCAACAGCTTCCGCTTTTCGTGAAGCCTTGGCAGTTCGCGGATCATGTGCCGCGTGTTCAGCGTGTTTGCCAGTATGGAAATGAATGCCGATGCCGAAGCGGCCTTCGGGCATCTCAAAAACGCGTGCGACGACGGCCGTCCGCTCGTGCTGCACTCCGCCTGCTGTGCCGGAGTAGGGGAAGGTAATCGCGAGGTCCATTCCCTGGCGATAGCCCGCAAACGCCGTCGTGAAAAGCAAGCCGTCGCGCGACGCGTCCACAGTGGTGCAGACTTCTGCTTGCTGCGACGTGCCGGAGTTCATCCGGACGCGCACTGGCGCAGAGATTTTCGTGCGTAACCGGCGCCGTCGTTCGTTCGCGGACTGTTCGGTGGTTGCGCTTTCAGCGGATTTGTCTGCCAGTCCCACAGTTTCGGTAAGTTCGGCCATTTCAATTCCTCAGTCGCGAATGCGCCGCGCCCCATAGCCAGCGGCTCACTCACTGTTTAATTCAGTGTGTTGATTTTGGCTTTCCCCCAAGCGCGCAGGACATAGCGCAAGGGTCACATTTTTGCAGTACTGTCGGCACTTTGGCACTGGTACGAAAGTACCACGATGGAAACTCCGCCTCCGTGGACGCCGTTTTGCCCTTCGACAACGCCTCGCCGGGGGTTGCTTATTGCGGTCATGGCAAAAACAGGTACACTGAGTATTCCGGCCCGTCATGAGAACTGGAGGTCCGCGATGCCTGATATCGAGGCAGAAATCTCCGCTTACGCGGATATGCGTGAACAGCTAGAACAGACCCATATGGGGAAATGGGTACTGCTGCATGATCGCAAGCTAATAGGCATCTTCGATTCCTTCGACGCGGCTGCCGAAGAAGCGGTGAAAAGATTTGGAACTGGGCCCTACCTTATCCGACAGGTAGGGGCGCCGCCCGTCTCCCTGCCGGCGTCGGTTATGTATCACTTGACCCATGGTAAGCACTAAGTGCGGTTTCAACAGTGGTCCCGCAGGCTCGGGCAGCGACCTTTTAGCCTCGTACGGCCCCACACTTCGGGTAAACATAGGTTTTGACTCGAATTTTCGCCCCAACGTCCCAGGGCTTTCACCGGCAGCCGGAATTACAAACGTTCAAGCGCTTGTTGACACGGGGGCTTCGGAGAGCTGCATTGATGGGCTCTTGGCAGCTCAGTTAGGCCTGCCGATCATGGATAGACGGCCTATTGCAGGCGTCCACGGCGCTCATATGGTCAATGTACATCTCGCGCAGGTAGTGGTGCCTTTCCTCGGGAATGCGCTGATTTACGGTGCGTTCGCAGCTGTAGATTTGGCTTCAGGAGGACAGATGCACCGTGCACTGATAGGCAGAACATTCCTTCGCCATTTCACGATGGTTTATGAAGGCCGAACGGGAACTGTGACAATTTCCTCCGAATGAGCAATACCTAGTGCCTTCATCACCCCTGTTTCCTTTTTTATGAGCCGATTTGCACTAATTGGCCCTTGCGCTTTGGCCGCAGCGCGGGACGGTTCCAGCGCGGAGGTTTTGGCGGGCCGGTCTTCAGTCGATTCACGAACTTGCCGACTCGGATCGAACTCTCTATGAAATGGCCAACCTTTAGCGGTCCGGCAACGGGGACCGACCTGATCCAGTGCAGCGCATTGCTCGCCGCGCATCCGCATTGCGAGCAATCGGGTGCACCGCCAAAAACGCACGGCTCGACGCGGCTTTCCAAGTCCGCCGAGTAGTTCACCGACATTTTCGCGAAGAGGCAGTCGTCCGGATCGCGAGGCGGATCGAGCAGCGCCTGCGCCATGCCTTCTTTGAATGCCAGTTTTGGGTAACGCGCCGACAGTTGAGGCAGAATTCGCGCGAGAGCGTCGCGATCCTCTGGGGTGAGCATCTCACGGGTTTGCTCGCCGATTTGCGGCGTGTACGTGCTCATCCAGATGCGCTCGATTTCGGGCCGCGCGCTCCAAAACGCAACGTATTCGTCCAAGTAATCGTGCCGCGCAAGCATTGGCCGGGTCACCACGCAGTGGATATTGACTTTGCGCCCTTCGATATTTTTCAGAATGCGTTCGTACGTGGCGGGCTTCCGCCGAACGTCGTGATCCTGTGGGAGACCATCAACGGACACCGCCACGCGCACGCGGGGAATCGCCATCCATTCCATCGGAATGGGGATCACCGCGCTCGTAACAACCAACGTGTATGCATCGAGCTGGCTGATCGCGGGAAGGATGTGTCCGAGCTCGCGGTGACGGATCAGTGGCTCGCCGCCAACAATGGAAACGTGCATCGGCATGTGTTTTCGCACCAGACGCAGCACTCCTTCGACCAGTGCGTCGCCATGCAGATCATGCAACTCACGGAGCGTGACGTCTCCGCCTAAGTGCGCGTCGCCGAATGCGTAGCATCCCGGGCAATTCAGCGGGCATTCGCGAGTGATCTCGATGGAGAGCATCGGCACTCGCCCGCCCAAAATCTTCCGCCAAGCGGCCAGGATCTCGCGCGCGGTCATGCTTGGATTGGGCACGACATTCCCCATGCACATTGGACGCACCTTTCACGGCGCCAGATGCATTACTACTGGAATCGTTGTGAGCGCGTGTAGATGATTTCACTGACCCTCGACTGAAAACCCGCAACACCGCTTTGAATTTCAACTCCTAGGAGAAAAACCGAATGGCACAGATGCAGAATGCACAGTCAGTTGCATTGCAGCTTGAAAAAGTGCGGGACAAACTTCCGCTTCTCTATGAGCGGGACGACATCCTGCTCACGATGATTCAGCAGCGCGGCGACGTCGAACGTGTCTCCAGCCGCAACATGCGGCTGCCGCTGCAGATCCGCCCCGGAGGCAAGGCAGGTCTCGCAAATCTTGACGGTGGAGATCTGGGCCGCGGCTCCGGAACGACTTACGACGTGGCGCAAGTCACGCCGGTATTCTTCCGCCACGCCGTGGAAATCACCAAGCTCGTCGAATACAGCACTAATTCGCCCGAAAAGGCCATCGAAAACGCTGCCAAGCGCGAAGTGAAAAACGCCATGGCGCAATTTCGTAGCTTTCTCGATAAAGTGATGCAGACCAATGGCAACGGCGTGCTTGGAACCGTGAGCTCCATCGTGACCACGGGCTTGCCCTCCGGCGTCGCCGCGCAAATTAACTTGGCCACGCCTCCGGGTGCGGCGCTCTTCTATTACAATCAGACGATTCAGTTCTACGATTCAACGCTCACCACGAACCGCAACGTCGCGGGCAGCGTGACCTCAAACGTCGTGCTCGTTGACCCGTTCAACAAATTCATCCAGATTGACGCGATTCCCTCAGGCGTCGTCGCGGGAGATGCGGTTGTCCACGATGGCCTCACTGGCGCACAGCCCGTTTCGCTTTTCGGCGTGCCGTACCATCAGACCAACGCGACCACCGGCACGTGGCTGAACTTGAATCGCGCCACGTATCCCGTCGAATTGGCTACCCCGCATGTCGCCGGCAACAACGCCGCGATCACGCCGGGCGTCGTTCGTCTTGCGATCAACAAAGTCCGCAAAGCGTTGGGCACAAATCAGGTGGGCAAACTCATCGCGTACACATCGCTCGAGCAGGAAAACGCGTGGGAGCAGCTTGGCATTTCCATCTCGCAAATCATCAAGGAAGGAGCGGGTGGCCGCGCCAGCGATCTGGACTTGCTCTTTACCGGCGAGCTGACCATGGCTGGCGTGCCCATCAAGTCCTCGATCAATGCCAACCAGGCGCGCATCGATTTCCTCGATCTTTCGCACTGGGGACGCGCGGTGATGCAGGACATTGATTTCTACGATGTGGGCGGGCAAACCGTGTTTCCGATTTACGGAGCCTCGGGCGGCCTCTCTGCGGCGTACATCTTTTACTTCGTCACAGGCTTCCAAGTCTGGAACGAATCTCCGCGCAGTGGTGCGTATATCGATTCGCTCGCCATTCCAACCGGCTATTAGACAAAAATAAAGGGCGGCGTTTCCTGCTCGGCGCAGGCGATCACCGCCCTTTTTTGTTTTCGTTTGCCGCTGCTGCCAACTCCGCAAAAACCCTCGAGGTCAGAACACGGCAGAAATGGTTTCCGTTGTCGTGGCCCCGGTCAAAGGAACCTTGATTACTGCGACGGTTTGGGTGCTCAGACGGGACGGAAGCGCCGGCGCAGCCGTCGGGGCGCTGAGTTGATAGGAAAGAGTGACCATGTCCGTTGTCGGCGTTGTGAGCACCCACGAATAAGGTATGGTCACGGTACATTTCGCTGTGCTTCCAGTTCGAGTTGCTGACACGGCAGCGTCTTCGAGAATGGTGTGCTGCGTAGTGGCCTCAAACGTTTCAGCGGAAGCGTTGCATTCAATGCCAACAGTGGAAGCAAGGGCCGACTGAACGGAAATCGTGAAGTTGAACACAAATTTTCCGGTCGTGGCCGCTGTCAGGGCAGCAACTTCCCCGCTGCTCGTCAGGGCCTGTGGAACCGCAGGATGGAACGCACCCGTCCGCGCATCCAGAAAGCCGAAAATTCCGCGTCCACTGGATGTACTCTGTTGCGCTTGGCCGCGAGCCGGAATCGTCAACCCCACAACGAATGCGCAAAGCAATGCCAGGATAGGCATTCTCGCAAAGTGCATGACGCACCTCCTCAAATGTCAGAGTTAGAGTCAGGGGTCCCGGGGAACTGGCTAATCGAACGACGCACGCTGGGGGAATGCCGTTCGGTCAGGGCATAAAACTGGAGGGATTCTGTCTGAAGCTCGTGAAAGTGTCAACCCTGTGTCTGGCCGCCAAGAAGCTCCGTGCAAAGGTGCTGGCGTGACTCGCGTACCGTGCCAGAAAAACGACGAAAAACAAAAAGGGCGGCCCTTTTTCAAAAAAGGTCACCGCCCTTACAATTCAACCGGTCTTACTGGGCACGCGTGAGAAGCAATTTAGGTCTAGCACAACACTCTGCCTGATTCAAATGCCGCGTTGAGGCACGGAACGCAGGGGAGACTCGAACTCCGAGGCTGTTCCCAATCCCCCAACGCTTCTCAGGCGTGTCCAGTTCCCTCACTGCCAGCACTCTCCGAGACGCGCCTGAGCGGCGGCGCCTATATCAGAAGGTACATACAATGGTAAGTACACATGTATCACAACTCGCTTCGCAGCGCGTTTGCGTCCTTCGTGAAACGCACATTGCGCCTGCATCGCTGCAACACCGCATCGCATGCGCTGGCGGCCTGAATCGTTTCGGCGAGCCGAACTTCCGCGTCGTCTGGGGCTGGTCGCGCCTGACGTGGATCGGCGGCAAATGGACGGACACCGACGCGCACGGCAACGTCACGCGCGAAATCGTTGAACTGCGCGAGGTGCCGAAATA
Source organism: Candidatus Acidiferrales bacterium (assembly GCA_035264005.1). Lineage (GTDB taxonomy): Bacteria > Acidobacteriota > Terriglobia > Acidiferrales > UBA7541 > DAHUXN01. The sequence continues at coordinate 12,750 of DATFQU010000046.1, read as the reverse complement.
CTTGCCGCTCGACCGCTGGCACATCGAACGTTGGATGCCACCAGAAACCTACAGCAGTCCGCGACAGTGGTATGCGCAGACGGTCGAGCGCGAGAACGGCGTTTCGATCCCTGCGCTGGGCCCGTATCCCAGCCGCGGCGAATACGAGCACTGTTTCACGCTGCAAGGGCCATGCGGCGAGTTCATCTCACTTTCCCCGGCGGCGTGCGAGTCGATCGTCCGCGCTGTCGAGTTCGCCCGCGCGCGACCAAGTGCAGAGCACCGTGCCGCCGTCGCGCATCGCGAGAATCGTCGCGAAAATGAATGGGAGTCGCAGGCCGACGCAATTGTTAGCGACGCATCGCCTGCATTCCACGGCGCGCCCTTCATCGCCACGCTCTGACGTAAGTAGGTCGACCAAAACGCCTTACAGCATATTTCTCGGTGCATTCCGCAATTCGCGGGATGTTCGCGGGCCTGTCGTGTCGCTACTCTGAAAGTTCTCCCGCGTCGCATCGCGGGAGTGCGAGGCTGACATGAATCATTTTTGGAGAGCGCGACGGCCGTCTACCTGGAAGGGAATTGTTGCTGGCCTGGCGGGTGGTCTTGCCGGCGCCTATGTAATGAACCAATTCCAGAAGGGCTACAGTAAAGCCTCCGAAGCTCTGAACGCGGGGCGAAACGGCCACAAGAAGGAGCGTGCGCCGAATGGACCTGACGCCACTATGGTTACAGCGGATCGCCTGATGCGTCCGTTCCTCGGTCGCCGTCTAACGCGCGAGGAACAGCAAAAAGCCGGGCCAATTGTTCACTACGCGTTTGCATCCGTGGTTGGCTCCGCTTACGGCGCTGCCGCTGAGCACGCGCCCGCGGTGAAGAAGGCTGCCGGTGTTCCATTCGGCGCCGCGCTTTTCCTCGGCGCGGACGAAATTGCTCTTCCTGTCCTGAAACTCTCCCGCGGCCCGCGTGAGTATCCGATTTCGGCCCACATTTACGGCCTCAGTTCGCACATCGTTTACGGACTCACGATCGAGTTGGTCCGCCGGGGAGTGCGCGCCGCGCTCGGCTCATAATCCACGCGGACTGTCTCTATAGGTGCTCGCTGACCTGCTGCTCGACTTCTTCGCTGGCGCGCCAGATATTATTTGCGGCCCAGCTCACAGCCAGCGCGATTACGCAGCCTCCCAGGATCTCCACTGTGCGAATCAGCGCTTCATGCAGACCAGCATTCTTCGTGAAGTGGACGAATCCAGCGCCCATCACAATCACTGTCGCCACCGGAGCGGTGCGCCAGTTGCCGCCGATATGCATCAGGTAGAACGAAACCGCCGCTGACAGCATGCACGCGAGCGCCAGTTGCCATATTCCTGGCCGCCAAACAGCTAAAAACACCAGACCGACGCCGCATCCCACGGCCATGTGCGCCACGCGGTGGAAAGTTGCTAGCACGGACGCGTGCAGTTCGATCTCGCTGACCATCACCATCGACACCAGCGCCCAAATAGGCACATGATCGCCGGCAAGGCCGAAGATTTCCCACAGCACTACCGTGCCAAAAAACATTCGCAGCGCGTAGCGGACGCCGGCTGTTCCGCGATGATGCGGCCAGCGTTCGCCAACCCTTCGAGCTGTTCGTGGAAGTTTTCGCCAATGCGCGACTGACTTCGAGGCAGCCACTGTGCACCTCCGCCAAATTCAAAACGGCGGCTGGGCGCGACTATCTCCAGTATACCTGACGCTTGCAGCGAGAATCTGCTGGCGTGACGCTTAAGCAGTTTCCATCCGGGCAGGCCAGAGCTTTGCGGCGACCCACGTGACTGCGAGCGCAATGATGCTGCCGCCCAGAACTTCGACCGCGCGCTCGACGGCTGCCTGATAACCCGCGTATCTTGAAAAATGCTGAATCCCCGTGGCCATCACGACGACGGTTGCGGCCGGAGCGGTGCGCCAGTTGCCGCCGAGTTGAACCAGATAAAAGGATACCAGCGACGCGATAACCGAAGCGGCGCACAGTTGCCAGATTCCAGTGCCCGCGAGAGCCAGAACAATCAGCCCAACAGCGCATCCTGCAGCGGTATGCGCGATTCGCCCACGCGTGGCGATGTACGAGGCGTGCAGTTCAATTTCGCTGACCATGACGACGGAAATCATGGCCCAGATTGGATACGTGTCTCCAAAGGCCCGAAATACGATCCATACAGCGATCATGCCGACTGCAATTCGCAGAGCGTACCGCACGCCGATTGGCTCACGATGAGGCAGAGGAAAATGTCCGAGCCACCGGCGACCGTCGCTGGCTGATTGTGTGTGCATAAAAACGCCTCCGGGAACGAACTAGAAGCAGCCGCAGTGTAGATTTCAGTTTCGCCGATTCCTTAAATCGACGGGATACTCACAGGAAAACACATGACCACCATGGCTAAGAAAGTGCATTCCATCACGAATGATCCTCGGATGCGAGAAACGCAAGCAAGCATCGCCTCTGTTTCCGACCAGGATTTCTACATCACGCGCACATATGGCGTTTTTCACATCCCAGCGCGTCCAACAACCGAAGACTATGCCATTGTGGTTGTGACGCCGCGCGGCGACGCCATCGACCTTGGCGATAATCGCCGTTTCCCGTTCGTGATCTCCGCGCGCCAAATCGCGGAGGACATCATCCAGGATCTCCAACAGCACGGCATTTTCGTGTGCGCCGCCGAACGTCCCACAGAAACCGAACTCGCGACAGCGCGCGAAGTTCGCGACGCATGGTACCGCCAGTTGGTCACCGAAGCGGACGAAATGTGGGCGCGGGGCCACTCTTACCGCGAAATTTCCGACATGCACCGCCGCGCCGTCATGGCCATGAAACTCGAACGCGAATGGGCCTACGTGCCGCAGCGTTCGGTCGAGTGTCCCGCATGCGGCGAGAAACTCAAAGCGGGCGTCGCGCTCTGCAAGCATTGCGGCGCAACTCTCGACGCCGATCGCGCAGCGAAGTACTTTGCCAATGGCCCGCGCGAGAAATTCGCTCACGTTTCCAGCGGCGCAACCGCGCATGCGCCTGCCGCGAATCGCAAACCTGCTTCCAGCTAACCCATTTCACCGCGCATCTAGCGCACATTTCCGCGCTTGCGAATGCATGTCTCCATCGATGTAATGGAACAAGAGGGAACGCCCGTGATGAAACGAAGTCATGTCGTCGCAATCCTTGCTTCACTAATGCTGATCTTCGCTTCGCAAGCGCGCGCGCAAGGCTCACGCTACGATGGCGTGGTCCAGGGCGAGCAGGGAATTCCTGCCTCCGGCGCAACCGTCGTTGTCTGCACGCAGCCGGCGAATGTCGTCTCTACGCCGTGCACGCCGCTCGCGAATCTCTACACTGACGCGACGCTCGCGACGCCCGCGCCCAATCCGCTGAGTTCCGACGGTCTAGGGAACTTTCATTTTTATGCCGCCCCGGGGCTTTATACTTTGCAAATTTATGGTCCCGGCATCAACACCTACACGATGCCGGACGTTCTGCTTCCCATCAATCCATCGAATGCGCAGTTCGGCTCCATCACCGCAACCAACGCGATCAACGCACTCACGCTGAACCTTGGAGGGAATCTCGATGTCGGCGGCAACGCAACCGTCACCGGCACACTGACGGCTGGCTCTCTTGCGGCTAATTTCTCACCGGGCAGCAATGCGCAGCTCAAAGGCACGAGCGTCATTCTTTATGTCGACAGCAGTTCAGGCGGCTGCGGCGGCGCGGGCTGCTCGGACTCGAACGACGGTAAAAGCCTGGGAACGGCAACAGCTACGATTGATCATGCGCTTTGTTCGTTACCCGGCGGAAATTGCTCCACTCAAACCGCAGGCAACGGAACCGTGTATTTCACCGACGGCTCGTCTGCGAGCTCAACGGCCGGTTGCGGGGTTTGGCTGATGGGCGGTCTCGACCCGAACTTTTCCTCGCCTCCTTCGTGCTGGCTCAAAACCGCAACCGGCGGAGGTGGAATCTCGCTCGTCGGAATTCAAAAAAACAGCTATGGTCCGAACACCCAGATTCCTCGCGCCGTCCTTGCGGGAGGCTCGAGCGCTGACCGCAATCATCCGGGCATCTGGCTTTCGGGCACAAATGAAGCGATCTACATCGCAAACGCAGCAGTAGAGTTTCCCGGCCGTGGAATTGTCATCGGCGAGTGTTCGAATAACACGCGCACCAGCGCATGCAACGTCTCAAGCGCATATTTCGAGAATGACACGGCAAACCTCAACTCCGCGGCAGGCAACGGCCCTGCGTGGGACATTACCGGCGGATCATTTTGGATTCGCTTGAAGGATTGCGGCGGCAGCGGCCTCGACAGCGTCAACACAAACACCAGCGACAACGCCGCGGCTGTGCTGATCGACGGACGCACAAACGCCGGAGTGGGACTCGTCTTCATCGATGATTTCAATGCCGCGGACGGAGGAATCAAATTCTACGCTGGCGCGAATGGCGGCAGCCTGAACGTCACGAAGCTCACGACCGAAGCGCAGAATGGTGAGCCCGCTGTCTGGTTCGCATCCTCTGGAACCGGCGGCGATAATTTCGTCACCGGCACGATAAATAAGGTGGCCGTTGCCGATGCGCTGACCGCCACGGCCGGCGTGCGCGTGGATATTCCCGGCTACGGTATTTTGGCAAACGACGTCGCGGGCCAGACAGTCAATCTGGTCGGTGCGATGCATACCGGCGCTCAGTACATCAACAATCTGCAGAATCAGACTGTCTCGCCGCAACGCTACGGCCAAACAGGAGCCGTGCAGCAGTGGAGTTACGGCAAACGCGACGACGTGCAGCGCGGCGCGGCGCTCACCAACGTGCGCTTCGCCGACCAGGTCGCTGGCTCGTCGTGTGCCAGTTGGGCCGTCACGCAGTTCGCCGGCACAAGCACAAAAACTTGCAGCGTCGCCGATCCATTCGGCGAAACAAATGCGGGTCAGGCTTCTAGCAATAACTCGGCGAACGAGGCGTTCAATTTCACGTCCGGCACCGGCGGAGTTGAAAATGTAAACCTCTCCCTCGGCGAATACATCATCGGCGGCGTTTGGACGCGTTCGGTGGGCGCAAACGGCTACGCCAGCGGCCCGTACACAGGCGCCGTGCTCTCCATCAGCGGGACGGGCTTTTCTGCTTCCGGCGGATGCGATGGCGACTCAGTTGTTGGCGACGGTCAGTGGACCTGGAACCGCTGCATCTATAAGGTAACTGCCGTCGGCACGAATCCCGCCAGCGTTCAGTTCGGCGCGTTCTTCAATTCGTCGTTCACGGTGCAAGTTTACGCGCCGGTCTTGAATTTCATCGCGCCCGGCACGCTCAGCGACAACGAGGCTTACGCGTATGAAAATGCGCTGAACACGTACGACGCGCTTTGCTCCGTCGGCGCTTCCTGCGGCATGGAATTCAATCCTATTCAAGCGCCGTCGTTCGAGACCGAGACTGCAAATCCGGCGCACAACGGGATTTTCCGCTTGGCCGATGGTGATGCCATCGCCTGGCGAAATCACGCGAACAGCGCCGATGTGTCGCTCTCGAAAAACACAAGCGATCAGCTCGTCGCACCACCATTTGCTTCGCCCACATTTTTCTCGCCAATCATCGACTCCGCCTCCGGCGCGAGCGGCCTCACGTTTCGCAACAGCGGTTCAACCGTATGGACGGCGAACGCCAGCAGTTCCGCGCTCAGCTTCACTTTCAACGCGCATCTGGGCGAAACAGCACTGAAACTTACGCCCTTTGGCGGACAGTCTTACGCCAGCCTGCTCGACAGTTACGGCATGGCCGCTGGTTTTGTGGCCGTCACGGAGTCGAGCGGGACCGCCTCTTTCGATGCGGGTCTGGGCAACACATTCGAAATCACGCTGAGCGCCAACGTTACTTCTAGCACGCTCAGCAACGCGCAGGCCGGGCAATGGCTGCACGTTATTGTCTGCCAGCCCGCGAGCGGCGGACCCTTCACGTTCGCTTGGCCAGCGAATGTGCGAGGCGGCATGACCATCGGCAGCACGGCGGGGAAGTGCACCGCGGAGAGTTTCGTTTTTGATGGAACAAGCGCCTTCGCTACTTCCGCCGGCGTCGCCAATCAATAGCGCTATCGCGTCACACTGCAAGAGTTACGTTTTCCGAAAGTTCGATTTTCGAGCTCTGGAGGACATCCATGCCCGTAGTTTCCACAACGGCATACGATCAAGCTGAGGACGCGCTCAATTTGGCGCGTTCGCTCGCGAATGACGCTGCCGGCGCCGTGTTTTCTGACGCCGTGCTCATGCCATTTCTCAATTCCGCCTATCGCGCATTGCAGCGCCAGCTCGCCGAGTCCGGAGTTTCTGTGCTGATCGCGCAGGCGGATCTCGATTTGCCGCTCACCAACGGAATCACGCCCACTTACCTGAGCGACGTGAGCACGCCGCAACTGCCGACGGACTTGCTCGCGCCCCATCAGCTCTGGGAACAGGCGACAGGCGCGAGCGATATTTTCACGCCGATGGAAAAAATCACCGGCGGCCTGCCGAATTTTCAGCAGGGCCCTCATCTGCGCATGTGGGAATGGCGCACGGACACAATCCAGCTGATCGGTGCCACGCAGGAAATCACCGTGCGCCTTCGCTATGAAAAGTCTCTGCCGGCCATTGTGCTAGGCACAGATCCCATCCAGATTCGTTCGTCGCTTGACCCACTCGCATATGCAGTGGCGGGCATGGCGGCGCGCTCTCGCGGAGCGCAGGCCCTCGCTGCGGACATGTTCGCTCTTGCGGAATCCAGCGTCGAGGCGTTAATCGAACGCTATGTGCGCCCAGAACAGTTCAAGGGGCGCCGCCGCAAGCCGTATGGCTATCGCGCTCGCATAGTTTATCTTTGATGGAAGAACCGGGTTTCGCTCTAGTCGACGTTCAAGGTGAGCGTGATGGAACGTCCGGCGTTCTGTGCGGTGCCCGTGATCACAATGGGGTAGCTACCCACAGGCGTTTCGTTCGGATTGTAATGCGAGCTGTAGCCGCCGCATCCCACCGCGGCCGTTGCTGCGAGCAACGCGAAGAAAATCGCGGCCAGGCGCGGACGCGTTCTCGTGTTTGTCGCAGATAGCTGCGCATCGGCAGCGCGCCTCGCAGCGCGAAAATAAAACAGAGTCAGCATCAAAGCGAACACGCACAGCAACAGCAAGCGCACGCGCCCGCCCGGCCAGATCCGGCGCACAAACAATAACATCTCAGTGGCGTTTGGCCCGCCGGTGGTCAGCGTAACCGTGAACTGTTGCGGCGTGCTGGGCGTCACCGCGACGCTCGATGGCTGAATCGTGCACCCGATGGTTGTAGTCTTCGCGGACAGGACGGCGGGGCATTGCAGACTGACGCTGCCGCTGAAAACACTGTCCGGCGCCACAGAGATCGTGTAGGTCGCGCTGTTGCCGGGAACCACGTTCACGGTTGCGTCCGTAACGTTCGGCACCGTGAGCTCGAAATCGTCGCCAGTCCCGGAAAGTGTGGCCGGCGGTGCGCTTGACCCATCCGAACCCGTAACTTCGAGCGTTGCTAAACTTCCTCCGGTATGCGCTGGCGTAAATGTCACGTTAATCTGGCACGAAGCGAGCGCTCCCAGTGAAGGCGCGCAATTATTTGTCTCCGTGTAATCAGCGGCATTCGCACCTGTGAACGTGATGTCGGCATTCGAGAGGGATAGCGCACTCGACGAATTGTTGGTCAGCGTGAATAGCTGCGCCGGAGTTGAGCCACCCGTCGGCTCGTCGCCAAAATCAAACGAAGAGGGTGAAATCGTTACGCTCGCAGCGGGTGCCCCTGCGGCCATCTGCGGGAATTCCACAATTCGCTGGTGGCCGCGGTCCGCCACGAACACGTCACCCGATCGATCAATTGCCAGCGCGCCTGGCGAATTGAGGGTTTCGTTCAGCGCGACGCGCGAAAGTGTGCCCGACTTGGCATCCACGCGCACGATAGCGTTTGCGCCGGTATCGGAAATAAAAACGTTGCCCTTTGCGTCGACTGCAACGCCCTCCGGCGCGCCGAGCTGCGCGTTGTCCGGTGCCGAAGCAAAATTTGCCTTTGGATCACCACTCGAAGTGTCAGCGGACGCACCACTGCCGGCGAACTCGTTGATAGCGCCCGTATTCAAATCAATTACGAAGACGCGGTTCGCCGCCGGCGCTGCGACATAAAGTTTCTGTGCCTTCGAATCGACAGCAACTGCGGCCGCGTCGAGCACGTGCGCGACATAGGTGAAATGCGCGGCGTTCGGAGCGAGCCCCAAAATGCGGTTGTTTCCGCGGTCGGCAATGTACAGATTCCCTTGCGCATCGGAGGAAAGCCCAGCGGGCTCAAAGGGATCTAAATTGCTCGACGCAGCGCGGGCCGCACTGGTTTTCGGAGCTACCGGAAGCGCGGCAACTTTTCCGGTGAGCATACTGAGCAGCCGAATCGTGTTCTGAGCGCGATTGGCCAGAAAAATGTTGTTATGAGGGGCGATTGCGATTCCCGAAGGATCTTCGGAAGGTGCGAGCGTGCAATTCGAAAATATGGTCAGCGCCTGCTTCGCGGAGCCGCTTGGCGAACTAAGAGACGATGCCACGCAGTTCTTCGCCGGTGGCGTCGCTGAGAGGGAAATGTACAAGCCGCCTGCCGCGTCGGTGGCAAGTCCGCGAACGTTAGCAAATTGCGCTCCAGACGCAACAACAATTGGAGATGGCGCGGACCCAGTGTTGGCTGTCGAATCCGGGGAAGCGGCGACCGGTTGATCGTCCGGTCCATGAGCTTGCGCCTCAACGCGCGACGCGCCTTCGCCAACGAGCCAAATCAGTGCGGCGGCCAGCGCGAACAGCACCCCAGAACGCAAACAAATCCGGCGCAAACGTCCCCCTCACATCGCGGACAACGAATTTACGTCAACAGAATCGCAGAGGCCCGGATAGGACCATGCCACCTTGCCAAATAAAGTTCAAAATCATAACATACGGGCAAAGTCAGCGCCGGAAGAAACGGTCGCGTTTCCGCCACGCTGTAGCGCACAGCTCTAGCTAAAGCCAATTGAACCAATACCTACCCCGCGCACTTCCACCACGGGTCATGCGATGACGTGCTGTGAATGTGGGTTGTATCGGGCTAGCCGGGGCACACCTTCGCGGGCAGTAAAGCAAAGTAAAAGCGGCAACAATTTTAATCGATGGCGATGTGCGTGCTGGTTCTTCCCACGCCCTCGATGGCCTGGATTTTGCTCATGACCAGTGAGTTCAGGTCCTCGGTGGAATTCACTTCGGCAACCACATAAACGTCCGGGTCGCCCCAGCAGGCATTGGCCATTTTCACTCCGGAGAGCGCGCCTATCTTCTTGGCAATGTCGCGCGCCTTTCCGGGACCTACGGTCACCAGAACGTACGCTCTCATGGGACCTCCTCGTGGAATGCGCTTGCACGCGGAATACAGGCTGGAATGCGTTAATTCTACTCCTTCCAGGTCATTTTTGAAGCCGGGCAGCCCTCTTAACGCGGCCACTCAGCAGTACGTTCGCTTAACCTCCAAAAATAGTGTGGGATCGCGCAAGTTTTTGATTTTCGTTGCACCCAGGAGAAACAAATGGCACTCACATTCACGCTCGTTGATTCATGGGAGGACGGCAAACGGATTCATGTCGCTGGCACAATCGCCGTTTCGGGAAGTTACTCAATCGGAGGGGATACGCTTGATCTGAGCAGCATCGAGCCCCTCGGCGTCCCCACAACTCAGCCGCCGATCGCAGGCACAGCCTGGATGGATGGCCTTGCGGGCTACGACTACATCTTCACACCCGGCGCGGCTATTAATTCCGGCAAAGTGAAAATGTTCGAGCAGGCCAGCGGTGCCGGGGCCTTCGCCGAACTAGCCGCGGGTTCTTATCCTGCGGCCATTACCGGCGACACCGTCACGTTCTACGGCATCTTCCCGCGCTTGCGGTAGCGTCTATTTGCGCGTTACAGGTGACGACCTCACTGCGGTCGAATCACTGGGAAGGTCAATCTTCCACAGTGTAGTGCAGAGCGGCACACATCGCTTTTGGGGGTCGGATGGATCGTAGAAAACCACGATCGCCGATCCCTTAGAAATAGAACGTGGACGGGAGCTTGCCCCGGTTGATGCGGTGAACGTCCGGCTAGTTTGATCCTCAAATCTAAATTGCATGCGCCGATTCCTTCCACCGCTTATGTGGAATACCCGCGCGAGGGTAACCTCGCCATCCATAAAAAGCTTTCGATCGCGACCGAGTTTCAGGCCTTCTTCCGCGAGAGCGTAAATTGCTACTCCGATCATCCAGCAGAAAACAACAGCGTCTGCATAGCCTGGAGACCTGAAGAAGGCCGTCGATCTCGCGAGATAGATTACGAGTGCAATAAAAGAGACCCAACCCACCACCGACACTGCTAAATGAGTCGCCCTGATCGACACATGGCGCGGCCGTGGCATTCTTTCAAATGGCGCAATCATTGCTCGCTCTTCCGCGCTCGCGTGCACGATTTCCGGAAATAAGGTCAGCATCGCCTAGAAATATAGCGCAGTCTTGCAAGCGGCAGTGCTGATTTCACGCGAAACTGCGCATGTCACGACACGAAGTCCAAAGCTTGTGAAAACGTCTGTTGCTTAGAGCAAAACATCGTTGGCGAAGGCATTTTTGCTGTGCCTCCGCGTCGCGATATAATGATCTTGGTTCTGAGGGAAGGGCCCGGATGCTCGATTCGCTTACAAATTATTTCTGGTCGCACCCAATCGCGATGGTCGGATTAGCAGTTGCCATCATTATTGTCTTAATTTGGATGACTGGCAGCGGTTCGCGCCAGCGCTTCATCAGCTTTAAGCGCACCAAAGAAACTGATCAGCTCGCGCGCGACCTGAGCCGCATCGCTGCCGCACTCGAGCGGATTGCTCGCAGTGGGGAAACGCCGATGGATTACGTCGGGCGGCCGATTCCTCACGGCTGGGAAGAAAATATTTCCGCGGGTGAACCTTCTGAGGACGTACCGTCATACGAGAACGCGGTCGCAGCCTCAGAAAACGGCGAGCATGGTGTTCCGGTGGGAGTGTCGGCGGATCACGCGGAAGTGCCCGCCGCAGCTCCGCATCCGGTGCCGACTGCTCCACGCCAAAGCGTCACCGACCGTCCCGCAAATCCGCTCGGACGCACCGCGGACCTGCTCGGCGGCAAGAAAAAACTCGATCTGCCCAACCCGCTCTACCGCCCGAAGTAAGCTCGTTACAATCGCAGAGTGCTTTTGTCGTCGCCGCGTTTCCGTTGGCGTCGCATCCGCGCGACCGGAACGCTGGCCACGATAATCGCCACCATCGCACCGATGACGGCCGCCAATGCGGGCCGAAGTTCACCCAGTTCCGGCTCGAACCAAAGTTTTCCGATTACATACAGCAGGGCAATAAACAGCACGAAGGTAATAAGCGGCCTGAGTCCGCGCGGAATTCGGAAGCCCGGTCGGGGCCTTGACGGCGAAAAGGAACTGAGCCGCTCCTCGTTCACCTTGCTTGGGCGCCAATCCGCGCGCGCTTCTGCGGCATTATCCTGTTCCCGCCCACGTGCAGCTTTGCTCGGTCGCCACGCGTTTGGGTCGTTTTTTGTCGCAGGTGTTCCCAGGCCCAGCACGGATGGCTCGCGTTTTTCCGGCGCTCCCATGCGCTTAGATTATCACCAGCGTTTCGCATCGCGCCACGGCCCGGCTTTGCTTCGTAACCGTTTTAGCTTTTGCTTGCTTGTCACTCGTCACTCATCACTGCCCGTTGAGGTTCACGCATGTCCGTTGAGACATTTTCGCCGCTGCAGCTCACTACGTTCAGCAGTTGGATGACGCTTCCCGATCCCTCGAGCGTTCCTCCGGGAATGTCTCCCGATGCGCGCGACGTGGAATTTTTCCCTGGCGGAGTGCGCACACGTCCGGGACTTCTCTCCATGTATCCGGCGCTCAGTGGGTTGCCCTCCATCAACGGCCTGAAAACGTACATCACGACGAACCTCGTGCAACGATTGCTGGTCCTCGATTCACTCGGCAATTTGTACAAAGAAATTTCGCCCGGCGCGCTCGCCGTGGTCTCGAGTATTGTTTCACCCAGACTCTTTCTCGCGTCCACGACGCAGTTCGGCCGCGAATACATGGCCTTTTCGGACGGCTCGCTCGGCCAGGATATTCCGCGTCAATTTGACGACACGTATTTCGACCGCGTCAGTCAGATTGGCCCGGCCGAAGGTCCGTCTGTCGCCGACGCTGCCGACGGAGGAAACATTTCTCCCGGTGTGCACCGATGCGTGGTGATTTTCGTCACGCGGCAGGGCTACTGGACAATGCCCTCGCCTCCCGTTACGTGGACCGCCGCGGGAGGGAAAAAAGTGAACGTGACAAATATTCCGACCGGTCCCGCGAACATCGTGCAGCGTCTGCTCGCATTCACCGGCGCAGGCGGCGCTACTTTTTACCAAGTGCCGGCAACGATGACTATCAACGACAACGTCACCACATCGCTCGAAGTGGATTTCACCGACGACATTCTGCTCGCGGGCGTCAGCGTGGACGACCTGTTTCAAAATGTCGAGCTGCCTGACCAGCTTGGCGTCATCGCGTATTCGCAACGCCTTTTCTGGTGGGGCGAACGCGCCAAAATGCCCAACTGGCGGAATTTATCATTCGATGGCGGCTGGGACGCCTCAGGCAACGGCCGTCCGCTCGGATGGCAGCTCGGCGCGACTTTCAGCGCGGGCGGCTCGCGGGAATCGAA
>DATFQU010000045.1:0-4631 GCA_035264005.1 Candidatus Acidiferrales bacterium | reverse complement strand
GATGCGCAGATTCGTCTCGGCTGTGTCACTCGGAATTTGCGCTTTGACCGCCACGCCCTTGCGTGCGCAGTCGAATCAAACCATCAACGCCGCCGGCGACCCCAAATTCTGGCAGTCTGCCAAGCACTAGAAGAGCGAGCTTCAATTTCCGCGGGAAAGAAAATATGCTGGAATTTCGTGCGATAACCCCGCCAGCCCCGCGGCGCATCTTAAGGGCGGTGACTGGCCAGTATACTTCGACATTATGAGATTTCGCTCCAGCCTGTTTGCGCTTGCGGTAACCTCGCTACTCCTTTGCGGAGCCGCTTTTCTCTTGGGCCCGCGCAACTCGCGCGCCCAAGAATTAGATCAGGAGCCGCAAATCATCGCACGCGCGCGCCTGTTTCCTGACATTGGCCCCGGAATCAAAGCCATGAAACGCGATTCGCGTGGGCGTTATTTCTTCCTTTCGAATACCGAACATGCGGTTCGCATTTACTCCGCCAATAACACGTTCATTGGGCAGGTTCCATCGATCGTTTCAGGCAAAGCTGCCATCGTTGACGGTGAAGATTTCGACGTGGACAGTACAGGCCGAGTCTACGTGGCAGACCGCGAAGCCAACGCGGTGAAGGTGTACGCCCCGGACGGCAATTTGTCGCGTTCCATATCGGCAGAGTCGCCGACTTCCGTGGTGGCTCTTGCCTTGGGCCAAATTGCAGTTGCTGGCCTGAAGTCGCGCGACCTGGTGACTGTTTACGACGACCAAGGCAAGTACGTTCGAGAATTCGGCGACCTTTCCGATCTGGCCGACCACGAAGAATTTAATCGTTTTCTGAATACTGGAAGACTCGCCACGGACCCTGAAAACCACATTTATTACGCATTCACCTACCTTCCGGAACCAACGGTCCGCAAGTACGACCCTTTTGGATTGTCCTCCTATCAAATCTCGCTGCACACTCTGGACGTTTATCCTTCCGCGCAAGCTGAGCGGCGCGACATTTCACGCATCGATGAGCAGAGCAACCTGCAACCGCTGCCGGCAATCGTCAACGCCATCGGCGTTGACCCGCAAACCGAGGAAGTTTGGATCTCCATCGGCGACTATTTGATGAAATTCGACAAGAGTGGAAACCGCGTGGAGAGTTATCGCACCGTAACTGCAAGCGGCCAAGACGTATCTGCGTCAGCGATTCTGATTGAGCCGCATCGCATTCTTCTGGCTGACGACCCGAACGGCATTTTCGAATTCGCGAGGCCAGACCTGCCTCCGACCCCGCCCGCAAAGACAAAATAAAACGAACACTGAGGAGCGTTCTTTAGTGAGCCGGGCAGGTTGCGCTGACTTGCTGGCGGAGGGCATCGTCCATCTGCGCGCCGCTATAGCTCTTTGCCGAGCAGATCTGCCGTGCTGTAACGCTCAGCGCGCCCCGCAAATCGGCGCTGTCCAGATTAGCTCCGCTCAGGTCAGCGCCGCTGAGAATTGCGCCCGCAAACGTCGCTCCACGGAGATCCGCATTACGCAAATCGGCACCGTCCAGAAATGCGGAGGTGAAGTGGGCGTTCTCAAGCGAAGCTCCCGGAAGTTTCGCACTGCCCATGTACGCGCCGGTAAAGTCGGCCTGATTCAATTCAGCATTTTCCATGTACGCGCCGCGCAGATCGGCCTTCGACAGATTCGCCCGTTCCAATCGCACATCTGCAAGCACGGCGCTGTACAAGTTTGCTGCATCGAACTCGGCGTCCACACCGCTTGCTCCCGTCAATACGGCATACGTCAGGTCCGACCCTTGAAAATTCGTGCGGGAAAGATCTGTACCTTTCAGAGCTGCGGATGTGAGATTCGCGCTGCGGAAGTCGGCCTCGGAAAAATTCCCTCCGCTCAAATCGGCGCCTTGCAGGGCGGCTCGCACAAAAAAAGTGCGCTCACCCTCGGCGTAACGCAAGCTCGCGCCGCGGAGCTCCGCGCCTTTCACGGCTTTCAGGTCGCTGGACGCGCCGGACCATCCAGCCGGAGCATCCGATATGCGCTGGCCGTTCACTCGGGGAAATGGGTCATATCCAACCAGCCAGAAGACGTGTGCCGACCATCGCCGGAAATTACCGGGAGGCAAGCTTGCGTCGCGACCGACTGAGTGCGGAGCTCCGAGGATTGCGCCGAGCGTCATCAGCACCAGCAAGAGACAGCCCGCAGCGGCGAGCGCCGTGAAGCGTCCGGCAAGCCAGGAATCGCGCGCGGTTTTCGGCTCGCGCCCTCGTGCCCGGGAAGCAAACAGATTGGCCTCATTCCCCGGAAGAAATCCGCTCATCGCCCAAGCCGCCAAAATGAAAAATATCTGCAGCAGACTTCCGCGCCAATCCTGCTCAACCAAATAGCGCGCCCAAACCATTACGAGCGTCGCTGGGACCATCCAGTACGCCAGCAATCTTGACAATAGGCGCTGCAGAAAAGCGAAATACGTCCGCCGTGAATCTGCATCGCACAGCCCCTGCGGTGCCAGCGCGACCATCGAGAATGGCACGAATTCCGTCAATCGCCGGCCATCCGGGAAAATTGCCGGTAGTTCGCCGAGTGCTTCCCACAAGCGCTGCAAGTAAAAGTGAAAAGCGATGTAGACGCCGGCCAGGAGCATCGGCCCGATCAGATAAAACGCCAGCGTCGGCATGACGTTTCCGGCAAGTGGTATTGGTGCGGGAGCATTCTTCACGAGCTGAGCGTCTGTCGTTGCGGCAACGGCAGCGCCAAGGAAAAGGCACATCACGGTCATCGCGCCCACCAAAATCTGCAGTACGTTGCTGACCATCGCCGCCTTCGCAACGCCTTCGAACGGATAGAGCGACTCCGGCAGCGCGGCCCCGAACAGGCTCGCACCGGCGAGCTGCCTCGCCACAAGGCCGGAAGCAGTCGACAAATTTGCACCGACCAGGCTGGCTCCGCGCAGATTCGTACTGACCAAATTTGCTTCGGTAAAGTCGGCTTCGATCAAGCACGCGCCGCGCAGGTCTGCCAGCAGCAGGTCGGCACGCTGTAAGTTTGCGCGAAGCAGATTTGCACCCTGCAGCTCGGCGCCCATCAAGTCCGCGCCTTCGAAGTTTGCGTTGGCCAAATCCGCCTTCCGGCCGAATTGGCCGCGCGATTCGACCCATGCGCGATGGTCTTCAACGAGCTCGTCGAGTTCGGGATCACCAAACTTTCGACACCAGTACTTTAGCGTCGCGTCGGCCTTCTTTTCTTGCTCGGCCTCGGGCAGCTTCTCAATTTCTTCGGCGGACGCTCCAAAAGGAAAGCGCAGTTTCATCAAAGAGTTCCCTCCGTTCGCAATCGAACTGGCGATCCGCAGGAACCGAGAGCAACGGGGCACCACACGGGCAAGGATGTGAGCACACCAGCAGCGGTGAGAATAACCTGTCCGCTCAAGCCCCATGCCCTGTCCCAGATTAACGGTTTCGAAGTAAGGGGCGGTTTAATCCTAGAGCGGATGACGCGAAGAAATCTCCTGTCCCGAAGGTCAGGGCGGATATCATTGACACGTTGATTCTTCGCAGTGTTGACGGTTTAAAAAAAACCGAGCGGGATCGCGTGAGCGGATCAAATTCGCATGGGCATGACCACGTACCGATACCGGGACGCTTCATCTGCAAGAGGGCGCATCTGCCCTGCCGATTGATCGTCTTTCAATTCCACAGAGATCGGCCCATCTGCGGCCGCCGCGAGGAAATCCAACAGATATTGCGCGTTGAATCCGATCGCAATCGGATCGCCTTTGAATTCCTTCTCGATCGCCTCTTTCGCTTCGCCATATTCGGGGCTGGAAGCGGAGATTTCAATGCCCTCTTTGGACAACATGAACTTCACGGCATGGGAACGCTGATCCGCGAGCTGGGAGACGCGGCGCAGCGCGTCTTGTAACTCGGCTCTTTCCAACACGACGGTCTTGTTCGCATCTCTCGGAAGCACGGCCTCGTAATTTGGAAATGTCCCGGTCAGTTTGCGGGAACTAAGCAGCCGGCGGCCAAACTGAAAGAAAAGATGACTTTCGTCTTGCGCAAATTCCACGTCTGCATCTTCGGCAGATTTGTCGCTCATGCGCAGAACTTCAGTCATCGCCTTTTTCGGTACGAGGACGCGAACGTCGCCCGGCAGACCGGTAAGCTTATGCGGCATTTCCACCATCGCCAAGCGGTGCCCGTCGGTCGCTACCATTGTGAGCGTAGCCGGACTTAGCACGACCAACGCACCATTCAACGTGTAGCGTGATTCCTCTTGAGAAATCGCGAAAATCGTCTTGGAGATGAGCTCCGATAAAAGTTTGGCGGGAATTTTTATTTGAGTTGGCGGAAAGGGAGGCAGTGTTGGAAAATTATCCTTGGACATGCCGACCATCTTGTACGTCTTACGGTCGCAGACGATTTGAATCCAGTGATTGTCGAGAAGTTTAAAACGAATCTCCTCTTCCGGAAGGAGTCGGACTAAGTCGAGTAGCTTCTTGGCGGGGATCGTTCCAGCGCCCTCTTTCTTCACTTTGGCTTCGCAAGACGTGCGGATACTCAACTCGAGGTCCGTCGCGGTGATGAACAGGCGGTTGCCTTTCGCCTCGCACAGAAGGTTCGATAGAATCGGAATAGTGGTCTTCCGCTCAATGACCCCT
>DATFQU010000044.1:0-5298 GCA_035264005.1 Candidatus Acidiferrales bacterium | reverse complement strand
ATCGCCTCCCGCAGCGTCGATTGCGTTTTCTCGTACAGTGTCTTGCAACACATTGACAAAATGAAAGTCCGCCACGCCTTCAACGAAATCGCCCGGGTCTTGAAGCCCGGCGGGCGCTGCATCATCCAGCTTCCCAATACGCTTGCGCCGCTGAGTTTTCTGCAACAACTTAAACGCGGATTTCGCGACGCTCAACCGGGAACATTTGAAATGCGTTACTGGTCGAGGCGAGAAATTATGGAAAGCCTGGGCGATGCTGGCCTGCATGACATCCAAATTCACACCGACGGTTTTTTTTCGCAGAATCCGCAGCTTTCTGATTTGGACCTGCTCACGTTCGGCGGCAAACTAGTCGTCGTTGCCTCGTACGCTGGCCGCAAAGCTGCAAATGCTCTGCCAATCCTTACGCGTGTCGCCGATAGTCTCTGGATCGAAGCTCAGGCCCGCTAATTCAGAAAGCGCGGCGCCCGCGCCGGCTTCATCTCCTAAAAAGGAAAATTACGTCGACTAACGCAAGAATTCCGACGACGACTTCCAATACAAACGAACGGGCTTCGTTGAACTGATCAACCATGAAGTCGTATAGCTCGCCGACCGTCTTCAGTTTCTCTTCAACCAAGTCGCGATACTCGGCCACTCCGATTCGAGCCGCCGCCATGCGATGGACCCGAGCATAGTAAGCGTCGCTGACAAACTTTAGAGCATTGTCGATGCGCTCGGTCAGATCCATCACATCGAGGCGAATCCGGTTGACGCGATCCGCATCGCGCGAGAGCGTCCAGCGCGAGAACACCATGTTGCGCTTTCGTTCGAGCATCGAATAGACATTTGAAAGAAGCTCCGTCATCAGCCCATCGTAGTAGCGAAACTCCAACAGTTGCATCCTCGCGTATTCGAGGATCTGGGTGGCCGCCGCGGCATCCTCCGGACTGTCGT
This sequence comes from Candidatus Acidiferrales bacterium, assembly GCA_035264005.1. Classification (GTDB taxonomy): domain Bacteria; phylum Acidobacteriota; class Terriglobia; order Acidiferrales; family UBA7541; genus DAHUXN01. The sequence goes on along the minus strand of DATFQU010000044.1, from coordinate 4,362 downwards.
AGACCAACGCCGCTAACGAGCCAACCACGATGAGATCCTGCGGAAAATAAGAAAGGCTCGATCGAAGAAGTTCCTCGGTTTCCTTCGGCGCTAACGGCGTCGTCTCGCCGCGCAGCAACTGTGCGATCTTCTCTGCATTATCCGACAGGAATCCGAAGCCGTTCAGACGTTCGCCTGCCTGCGCCGCATCGTGAATACTGATTACGAGATATGATTCGTGCAGCCAATCGCTGTTCGGGCGTATCACGGCGGGCGTGATTTGTTCCATACGCTGGCGAACGACAGCGCGCGCCTGTTGTTCGACATCTTCGGCGCCAATCCACCTTGAGGTTTGCGCGATGAGAGTGTCCCAGTTGCAATCGAATGGCATTTCCAGCCGCACGACGACAACTGCAAACGAATAGTACTTTATCGAACAGGATGCGCTTTCACCGGTCTTCAATACCAACTCCCCGGCCGGTTCGGAGATCGGCGGCTGGCTGAACTGCACATAATCAGGAGTGCGGCGCGCGAAACCTGGATTCACCGCGCCAGCTTGCGGTCCGAGAAGACCCTGCAGCTTCTCCCGGTCGAAAGCCTCTGCCACGTCGTAAAGATAAAGAAGCTCGAAAGAACCGCGCAGTTCCATGACCCGTTTCTGGTCGCCGCTTCACAGGGACTCCAGCGGTATCTGGAGACGCCTCGCCGCGATTGAGCTATTATTCCATATCCGTGCGGAAGTGGCGGAACTGGCAGACGCGCAGGACTTAGGATCCTGTGGCCGCGAGGCCGTGGGGGTTCAACTCCCTCCTTCCGCACCACTTACCCTCCGTTTTCTTCGCCCTTCGGCTTGACTATTACTACAGCCCGTCGTACAACCTACGCCTGTTCAATCCTTTGCGGAGGGGAGTGCGGTGGAACGGGAATACGAACTGTTCGAGCAGCTCCCCGACGGCTCACCTGTTTGGCGCGACCACGCGTCTGGCCTGTACAACGTTCGTTTGAAGCTCCGCCGGATCGCTCAAACCACGCAGAATGAATGTTTCGCGATATACCTTCCTACAAAAGAAGTAGTTGCCCGTCTGAATATGCGACCTCAAGGCCCAGACCGCAAGCGGCTGATTTTTCAGATCGCATACGACAGCAAGCAGGCCACCGAGCGCACGGACATACTGAGACTCTGCGGCTACGACGTGGTTTCTGTGATTGGGAATGAAGCCGCGAAAATCATTTTGAGCATGGAGCAACACTGCGATCTCTTCATCATTGGCAATGGAGCTTCTGAAGAAAACAGGAAGGACCTGGTCGCATGGATCAAATCCAAATACCCAGACGTTCGGATTCTTGCGCTGAATTCGCCGGGCATTCGCGAACTGGCTGGCGCCGACTATAACGTCGAAGCGAACGGACCCAAAACGTGGCTGCGGCTCGTCACGAGCACTTTGGGCGTAACCTGATCTCCTTCACCATCCACTGCATTACATCGCCAGAGGTTGATCCGGTGCAGGCAAGCCATTCAAAAAGCGCTGCGCGCGCACGATCGCGTGCCGTTGTTCAAAATGCTTCTGCGCCCGGCGTCCCCAGCCACGCACAAAATAATAGTTCAGCGCTCCGGCGGCGCCCGCACTCACCAGCGGTATCAGCCGCGCCGTCCATTTCTCCGCGATCTCTTCGCCAACGCGTACGGCGACGCGATCCATGAGGAACGGCACGATGCGCGCGATTCCCTGCTTTTCCAGAATGTCTCGCCCAAACTCCAGGCCTGCGGCGCTGGCCGCGGCCATCCACAATTCGACGGCTTCCTCCTCGGTCGTGTACTCGAAGCCGTAAAGCAGGCTGAGTTTCTGCAGCAGCCGCAAAGTAATGGTCGAGAGGAACCCGAGATCGGGTACCACAGTGATCAGCCCGCCGAGCCCCAGGCCCATTCCTTCAAGCGCGGCTGCTTTTGACGACGCACGAATTACGCTATCTGCATGCGGTCTCAGGTTGTGCGTACCTAGGTAAAACACGTCATCCCATTTCTGAATGGGCAAATGCAGGGCACGTTGCGCATGACGAAGATATGCGCTCGGATCAACCCGGACGCGACGATATGCCTGATTCGCGCTCGCCCGAATCGAGGACCGAAGAGCCTCGGAGGACCAAGCCGGAAACGATTTTCGTTCCATCTTGCCTTAGATGCCCCAGCACAACGAAAAGACGGCCTCTCGCGACAGCAACTCTGCGAACCTTACTTACTTGAAGAAAGACCCGCGGGATCCGCGCCGCTTTGCGCTTCCTCAATCATGTGCTCAGCGAGCAAGTCCCAACTGACAAAGTGTCCCGCGGCGTCCGGCTCACCCGTCTCCGGATTGTAATTCTCGTTCATTCCGCCCGTCGCGCGCAAATCACGTAAAAGCACGGCCACGGTTTCATTGGCGAGCTGCACAGCCTCCTTTTTGTATCCGTAGTTCTCCAGGCCATGCATCACGAGATAATTCGACAGAATCCACACGGGCCCCTGCCAGTAGCCGGAATGCGGGTTGTAGAGTACTTCGGTCTTCGCGATAGTTCGAATTCCATTTGGCGACCAGAATTCCTGCGAATTCAAAACATGCTCGCGGATCATTTCATCGGCCTGAGCCTTTGTGGCAATCCCGACCCATAGCGGCACAAAATTCGTCCAGCTCTTGATCTCGACGAATTTTCGCGTGCGCGAATCGATATTCAAGAACATTCCCGCCCGCTCGGACCACATTTTTGTACGCACCAACTCAGCGAGGTCACGTGCTTTTTGTTCGTAGACTTTTACGTCCGCAGGATTGCCAAGTTTCTCCGCCAAAGTCGCCATGGCGAGATACTCGCGGTAAATGTAACACTGGAGGTCAACCCCTTCGGTAGTGTCCGCAGGGTCATCCGAAACAGCGGGATTGTTATCGACCCCACTCTCGACTCCGTTGAACCAGCGGAAGAGGCCGTCGGGCGACCGCCGCGCCAATTCCCAAAACGCTAGCGTATCCGCGAGCTTCTGATAATAACTAAGACGCGAATCCGCGCTCGTTTCACGAAGCCAATTGTAATCGTGCAAGGTTTGTGACGCGCGCAGAGCCATCTGCGCAAGGAAGGGCTTGCACATCTGCGGAAGCGCATCGAACGCATCGGTAGCGACTTCGCGCGGCGTGTATCCTTTAGTTCCCCAGTTTGCATCCGTGAAATCCAAAAAGTCCTTCGCGGAATTTTCCAGCGGCTCGCCAACGCCGTCATAGCTCAGCGCGACGCCCATAAAATAAGTGTCCCAGTCAAAAAGCTGCGTGTACGGCCCCGCAGGAACCATGTATTCGTGCTTCACAATCCCCGCTGGTGGCTTGACGATGTTCTTCTTGAACCCGTACTTCTCGAAGAATTGCGAGATCTCGCTCTGCTGCGCCCGTGCCGGAGGAGCCATGAGCACCGTCGCGAAAAGCACTGCTACAACGCAAAGCGAAACCCTACCCACAGCTCCTCCTTGTCTCCACCAGCTGCAAAAGAATATTCCCCGAGGTTGGGCAGCGCAAACAAAGAATCGCAGTCAAGCATTGTGTAGTGAACGCAGCGCCGAACTTATCGCCGTTATCGAAGTTTAGTGTTACAGTTGCGCCCGCCGCGCCAGGATTGCCGGCGCGCGCAGCAGACAATAATGTCTAGCTCGGCCTCCATCAAGCGCGTTGCCTTCCAAGGCGAGCCCGGCGCCTTCAGCGAAGAGGCTGCGATTCAGCTCCTCGGAAAAGAAACTAACACGGTACCGTGCCGCACTTTCGAAGCGCTATTTTCTTCGGTAGCGGACGATATTGCCGATTACGCACTCGCGCCCATCGAGAATTCACTCGCGGGGTCCGTGCACAAGTCGTACGACCTGCTTCTGGAGAGTCACCTACAGGTCGTTCGCGAAACGATTCTGCCGGTCAGCCACAACCTGATCGGCATTGCGGGCGCGGCCCTCGAGGACATCGAGACAGCGGAGTCTCATCCCGTGGCGTTGGCTCAATGCGAGAAATTCTTTCGGACGCACCCGCAGATCCTGCGCGTGCCTGCTCTGGACACGGCGGGGAGCGTCCGCGAAATCATCCTAGCGCGCGACCTGTCGCGTGCGGCCATCGCCGGAAAACGCGCCGCGGAGATTTACGGCGGAACGATCCTGCTTGAACACATCGAAGACCACCGCGAGAATTACACACGCTTTCTGCTGCTTGCCGCGTCGCCTGAGCCGCGCGACGACGCCGACAAGCTTTCGCTCGTCGTCCACCTCGAACACAAAGCCGGCGCGTTGCAGCGCGCGCTCGAAGTTTTTGCGAGGCGCGGAATCAGTCTGCTCAAGATCGAGAGCCGCCCCATCGCCGGTCATCCCTGGGAGTATCGCTTCTATCT
>DATFQU010000043.1:0-5373 GCA_035264005.1 Candidatus Acidiferrales bacterium | reverse complement strand
AGAAATCTTCAGCACTGCCCAATCGCGCGCCCCTTCCGGAACGAATTTCTCGACCAGCGCATTGCGGCACTGATCGCGCAGATACGGGTCGGTGCCATGCAAGACAATCGCCGGAATCGGCTTGCCTTTCTCGATTCGTTGCAGCAGATTTTCAAGCGTCGCCTGCGGCATCAGAAACCCTCCAGGACCCGCGAAACCAAATCGGAGGCAAAGTCCCGCGACATCCGCCCCAGCGTCGGCGCCTCTTCTTGAAAAAAACGGTCCACGTCGCCGGACACCTGATATTCGTTGCGGAACACAAAATTATCGTTGCGATACACTACTTTCTTTGAGCTTTCATCCACCAGGCTCACCTTCATTTTCAGCGTGACCAGCATCGTCGTCACGTGCCCAGAAGTCGCGTCGAACAACAAAGGTGCAGCTTCGATATCCGTTATGTCTCCGTGCAAAATCGCATCCGCGCCCTCTTCGCTCGGCACCACGTCATACTTCGTCCGCGCAATGAACTCGTGTATCACCGCTTCGGTCACGCGTGCCTGAATGTTGTAAGCCGTCGTATGATTCGTGAAGATCGGCACGCCCAGCGTGTGCCAGCTCGACGGAACATCGGCCGCCCGTCCTGCCACGTGGTAGCCGCATCCGACAACGAGTGTGACCGCCGCGGCCGCAACTGCCAGCGACGCAAAAGCTTGAAACTGACTAAATCTTCGGCGCAAGCAGCTCCTTCGCAATCTGCACAGCATTCGCGGCTGCCAGCCGAAGATTGTCCGCAACTCCCCAAAGCCACACGCCCGAACTGACGTCCGGATCGCGTTCCGCGTGCGCGACGTGAATCTTCGCTTCTCCCGCGACGCTCACGTTCGTCGGTGCCGGATCTCCCTTTTGCGTTACATGAATGCCTGCTCCAAATAGCGCCGTGTCAATCGCCGCAGGGTCCACGGATCCGCTCACGTCAACATATACAGAGAATCCATACCCATAGAAAACCGGCGCCTGAATCAGTTGCACCGCCGGAGCTGGCACTCGCCCGCACAAATACGCAGCTACACGCTTGCAGATTTCCGCCCGCGTTTCGGAAAGCGCCGGCTTGCTCGCTTCTCCATAGCTGGAGAGCAGGTTGAACGCCACCTGCGCATCGAATACCGACTGCGAAATCGGCCGCAACAGCAGCAAGTCCGCCGTCTGCTTTTCAAGTTCGTCGATTCCCAATTGCTCACGCTCGGACGTAGGAGGGAAGAACAGAATTACCATTCGCGCCGGCGAAAATTTCGACAATGCGGCCGCAAGTCTGCACGCAATCATCACCGGTGCAACGGGCGAAGAATAAACCCCAGCATGATGCGGCCGCTCGGCCTTTGCCTCGGGCGGCGCAAGCAATGTGTCGAGGCCCGGAATCCATGGAGCCGCGCCGCTGTCTTCAAGCGCGCCAGTCAGATCGATAATCGTTGCTCCCGCATCAGCGGCGAGTTTCCAGTTGCTCTTCGCCTCCTGCGCGCTTCCGCAGAAAAAAACGAACCGCACTCCTTCGAAACTTTCGCGATCCATCGGCTTCAAGAACGTCGGCTCGCCTGCCACTTCCGCAAGCGTTCCCGCCGGAAGGCTCGTATCAATCAGGGAAATCTCGCTGAAGGGAAGGTTCTCGTCTTCGATGAACTGCTGCAATTCCTTGCCGCGCAGCGAAGACGCGCCAACAATCGCGATGCGCGGATTGGCTGACTCGTGGGGCATATCACGCCGGATGAGCCGAAGTTCGATGCCGCATCTTGCGCAGAGCCTCAATCACCAAGCCGTGCAAAACATAGATGCTTGCGATGAGCAGCAAGGTCGCTTCGGAATAACGCACAATGGCAGCGAGGATCAATGCCATCGCCACCACCGCCAGCGACGTACGGCGGCGGCCTAGGTTTACTCCCTTGAAATTGTAATAACGCACTTTACTAGCCATCAGAAAGCCAAGCAGCAGCACGAGCAGTACCCATACGAGCGACTTCCGCCAATCTTCAATCGGATTCCACATTCCGTGCACCACCGCTGCAATCGCGCCCGCTGCCGCAGGAGTGGGCAATCCCACAAAATATCGCGAGCCGCCCGCCTTGCCGATGTTGAACCGCGCCAGCCGCCACGCGCAGAAAATCACAAACGCAAAACTCGCCACCCAGCCCAGCTGCACAATGCGCTCGGCGAAAAACGATCCGAGCATCACGCCTTTGACTCCCCATCCGAACGCCAGAAAGGCTGGCGCGATGCCGAAGCTGACAACATCAGCGAGGGAATCAAACTGCTTGCCAAATTCGGAACTGGTCTTTGTAGCGCGCGCGACCCATCCATCGAAAGCGTCAAACACAATGGCAAAGCCAATCGCGCGCGCGGCATTGTCCATGTCGCCGGCGCCGCCGCGAAACGTCTCGAGTATCGCGTAGTAGCCGCAAAGGAGATTCAGTACCGTGAAAAAGCTCGGCAGGATGAATACGCCCCGCCGCAAAGGCCCTTTGCGCCCGTGCTGTGGTTCGTCGTCTTCGAATTCCGCCCTATTTATTTCTTCGATTGCCATCGTGCGATTTGCGTGGCCCCTCCCGCCACGTTCTGCCCGCGTTGCACCAGAATCTCGGCGTCCGCGGGTAGCCAAAGATCCACGCGCGAGCCGAACCGGATCATCCCGATTCGCTGGCCGATTCTCACTTCATCTCCAACCTTCGTCCAGCACAAAATACGCCGCGCCACCCATCCCGCGATTTGCTTGCACGGAATCTCTCCGCCCGGCGTCGCGATGGTGATGACGTTCTGCTCGTTCGCCGTCGACGCCTTTTCCTTCCATGCGCCCATGAACTTTCCGGGATGATAATCCAGTCGGCAAACCTGTCCACTTACCGGCGCGCGGTTCACATGCACGTTGAAGACGGAGAGAAAAATGCTGATGCGCTTCCCAGCGCGGTTTGCGGACGCCTCATCCACAATTTCAACTACGCGTCCATCCGCTGGCGAAACCACCGCGTCCAGATCGCTCGGAATTTGGCGCTCAGGGTCGCGGAAGAAATAAAGAACAAACAATCCGAGCGCCACAAAAATAGCGCCCCACCACCACCGGAAAGTCATCAGAACGATTCCGAGTATGAGCGGCGGCAGCGCGAAACGAAAACCGTCCTTCACCATGCGTGTTTAGGCAGTCCGTGGCTGCGCACACCCGTAATTGTACGCTATCGCAGGCTTTCGCGCCGACTTAGCTGTACAGCTGCTCTCGCCGCCGTCGGGCGATCAACTGCTGCATCTGATCCTTCAATCGTAGTTTTAATTTTTTCAATTGTGCTTCGAGCAGGATGTCTTCTGAACTGAGATATGGTCGGCCAGTTAACTGGTGGAGTTGCTCTTCGTATCGAGAATGCTCCTGGGCTAGATTGCGAAACTCCTCACTGGTGGACATTAGGTCCCCGGGAATATCCCGCGACATTAACGTCATCCGCGCCTCCTCGTTGTGGAGTTAGCCTCACATGCGCCGAACCTATCACAATTTCCGTGCCGCCGCAAAGTATCTGCGACGTTACTGTCGCGTATCAATTCCGTGAACGTTTCGTCGCGCGCACTACCAAGGAATCCCTTTGCGTCTCGTCGCTCATTTCGCGTGTGCGAAGGAAACCTGTCGGTGATATATACTCCTTGCCCGCATGGCCCTAATCTCCTCCACTAAACTTGAGCCGTTTTGGCGGCGTCTGAGCCGCCAGGCGAAATCCCGAGCGGTTTTTGCGAGGGATCTGGTTTGCTGAATAGCGCCGCGAAACTCGGCCCTTATGAAATTATCGCTCCTCTTGGCGCAGGCGGCATGGGCGAAGTCTATCGCGCCTCCGACAAACGCCTGAACCGCACCGTCGCCATCAAAGTTCTTCCCGAGTCTCTCGCCGGCAACGGCGACCGCTTGCACCGTTTCGAACAGGAAGCGCGCGTCCTTAGCGCATTGAATCATCCGAATCTGCTCGCGATTTACGATGTCGGCGCCGAAAACGGAACCCACTACCTCGTCTCCGAATACCTCGAAGGCCAAACGCTGCGCGAACGCATGAGCGCCGGGCCACTATCGCAGCGCAGAGTCGCCGATTATGCGCTCCAGATTGCCAACGGTCTCGCGGCCGCGCACGACAAGGGAATTGTCCATCGCGATCTGAAGCCGGAGAACATCTTCGTCACGCATGACGACCGCGTAAAAATTCTCGACTTCGGCCTCGCGAAACAGTCCCAAGGCGTGGCCGGCCTTACCGGCGATACGCAGACGCTCACGAGCCCCGCCCACACCACCGCGGGAACGGTAATGGGCACCGTCGGCTACATGTCCCCGGAACAGGTTCGCGGTCAAGCCGTCGATAACCGCTCTGACATCTTCAGTCTCGGCGCAATTCTGTATGAAATGACTACCGGAAAACGCGCGTTCAAGGGTGACTCAGGTGTTGAAACGATGAACGCGATCCTGAAAGAGGATCCTCCCGAAATCGACCCCGCGCAGATTAAAGCCTCTCCCGCTCTCGAACGCATCATTCGTCACTGCCTCGAGAAAAATCCTGCGAACCGCTTCCAGTCCGCGCGCGACCTCGCTTTTGCTCTGAGCGCCCTCTCTGGAACGGATTCCACCGCGGCAATCGCCTCAACACCGCGCTCGGCCAAGCGAACATGGCTGCCGTGGGCCGCAGCAGGGCTGGTATTCGTGGCGCTTATCTCAATTTCTCTTCTGTTGCTGCGGCCTGCGCCGCAAGCATCTCGCCTCGAATTTGCCCTTCCTCTTCAGCAGGAAGTCAGCCATCTCGCCATTTCCCCGGACGGCCAAATGCTCGCATTTATCTCTCCCGATGACGCCACCGGCTCCAACATGCTCAGTGTTATGCACGTCGGCGCTTCCAATGCGACCGTCCTCCCGGGCACCGAAGGCGCGACGTATCCCTTCTGGTCTCCCGACGACGCTTACGTCGCATTTTTTGCTGATGGCAAACTGAAAAAAGTCGCAGCCTCCGGTGGAGTTCCCCAGGCCATCACCACCGCCGTTGACGGCCGGGGTGGAAGCTGGGGAAAGCAGGGAATCATCTTTTCGCCCGATGCGGTCGGCTGGCTGTGGGTCGTAAAGCCGGACGGCAGCCGCTTCGCTCCTCTCACTGACAAGGTCTTCGATGCCACGAAGGAAGCCTCCCACCGTTGGCCAGTCTTTCTGCCCGATGGCGACCATTTCCTTTTCTTATCCGGGACTTTCACCGACGCCGCCCAAAGCGCCATCTACCTGGGCTCCCTTAGCCATAAAGAAAAAACATTCGTAGTTAAAGCCCAGTCGAATCCTGGCTACGCAAACGGATATTTCTTTTATCTCGACGACAAGAAATCCTTGCGCGCCGTACGCATGGA
>DATFQU010000042.1:0-6240 GCA_035264005.1 Candidatus Acidiferrales bacterium | reverse complement strand
CCCTCTTTCTTCACTTTGGCTTCGCAAGACGTGCGGATACTCAACTCGAGGTCCGTCGCGGTGATGAACAGGCGGTTGCCTTTCGCCTCGCACAGAAGGTTCGATAGAATCGGAATAGTGGTCTTCCGCTCAATGACCCCTTGCGTCAGATCAAGCTCATCCAGAAGATCGTATTTTTTTATACTGAATTCCATCGGGCACGTCCTTCGTTTTCCACTGCAACGTACTTTACTTCTTTTTTAGAAAAGAAACTAAAGAATACAGTCGTAGCCGCCGGAGCTGTGAATTCCGTGGAAATCTCCCCAACCCCACTTCGTTCAACTGTTTGGCTCCCCTCTATACTTGTGGAGCAACTTGCGCTCCGCAGGAAAGAGACGCCTTAACCGCGCGGCTACCAAAGATTCACGCAAAATTCACACCCACCGGCAAGCGTCGCTGCGGAAAAGTACTGCAAACTTAGCCCAATGAATCGAGTAGCCTGTTGATGGTTTTGTTCAATTCCTTGTCGGTGCGGCGCAGGCTCTCGATTTTGTGAATGGAATGAAGCACAGTCGTGTGGTGTTTGTCTCCAAACTGCCGTCCGATCTCCGGAAGCGAAGCCGACGTCAACTGTTTCACCAAATACATCGCAACTTGGCGGGGAAACGCAATCGCCTTGGAATTGCTTCTGACTTTCAGGTCTTGCCCGCGCAATCCAAAGTGTTCGCCGACACGCCGCTGGATCTGCTCGATAGAAACTTTCTTTTCCTGGGTATCGATCAAATTCTTCAGCACCTGCTGCGCAGTTGTGACGCTCAACTCAATGCCCGTGAGCGAAGCGTATGCCAGCAGTCGGATGAGTGCGCCCTCCAATTCCCGTATGTTCGATTTGATGGAGCGTGCGATGAATTCCGCGACGTCGTCCGCCAGCCGGACGCGCTCACTCTCAGCCTTCTTTTGCAGAATCGCGATTTTCGTCTCGAGGTCTGGCGGCTGAATGTCGGCAATCAATCCCCATTCGAAGCGCGAGCGCAGGCGTTCCTCGATTGCAGAGATTTCCTTCGGCGGACAATCAGAGGAGATCACGATTTGCCGTTGCTGTTCATACAATGCGTTGAACGTATGGAAGAACTCCTCATGCGTACGTTCTTTTCCCGCGATGAACTGGATGTCGTCCACCAGCAGCACGTCCATCGTACGGAAGCGGTCCCGGAAGGCGCTCATGCGATCGAAGCGAACGGCAGCAATCACTTCGTTGGTGAATTTCTCTGCGCTCACATAGGTCAGCCGGGCGGCAGGATTCCGCCTCTTAATTGAGTGTCCAATCGCGTGCATCAGGTGCGTTTTGCCGAGACCGACTCCGCCGTATAGGAATAGTGGGTTGTAAGACCGGGAAGGCTGCTCAGCGACGGCCAATGCTGCCGCATGCGCGAACTGGTTGCTGCTGCCCACGACGAAGGTCTCGAATGTGTAGCGCGGGTTTAGCTGGTGATTCGAGGAATCGAAGTCCAGCTTGGCCTGGGCTGGCGGTACAGCCGGCGGCGCCTCGGTTTCCGCACAAACGAATTCCAGCCGCGCGGTCGGCATTCCCACTTCGGTCAGTACAGCCTGGAGCAGATCGCCATAGGTCTGGGTCAGCCGCTTGCGGAAAATCGGCGTCGGCACCCGAACCAAAAGGCGGTCACCCTCGGCGCCTTCCAGCCGTGTTGGCCTGAACCACGTGGAGAAGCTGTGAGCGTTAACCCGCCGCTCCATGTGCTGCAAAATTTTGTCCCACGAATTCACAGTGACTTCAAACCCCGCCAATTTCCACACAAGTGGAAATCCTGTGGAAAACACTCCACCAATCCACGTTTTCCAGCTCGCTCTCTATGATTCAGCCTTGCAGCCGGATTCCCGCCCCACGCGGCCTCTGCAAAGCTCTGAGGGAAAAACAAAACCTTCCGCACTCCCTAAGTGCGAGCGCGGATTCTGCCTAAATGGAGGGAAAGGAGCAAGAGAAAATTGAGCGAAACACGGTCACAGCTTGCACAGAGTATTCACAGTTTTTCCACAGGCCGAAACCACTTCATTTTTCTCGAAATACCGCTTGCTTTTTTCGGATGTGTGTCCAAAAAACTTCGCCGCATGTTTTTCCCCTCTAGTTCTGAGCCTCCATGATCCGTGCGATCGCTTCTGTCATACGCTCCCAGCGACTGTGCTCATCGGAGAGAGCTTTCACTCCATCGGATGTCAGTCGGTAGAATATGGCGCGCCGCTTGTGTTCGGAAAGCCCTTTTTCAGCTGCGACCCATTTGCGCAGTTCCAGCCGGTGCAGCGCTGGATAAAGCGCGCCTTCCTGTACGCGCAACATGCCACTGCTGGCCAGGTGGATCGCTTCGGCTACTGCGGCGCCGTGCATCGGGCCGTTCGCGAGGGTCTTCAGAATCAGCATCAATAGCGTGCCAGGAACGATCTCTGCGGCTGAGTTCGTCGCGACGTCAAATGATTCGTTTTCCATAAGGTATTTATGGGAGCATAGTCCACAGCGATTTCCCGCGCAAGACTCAACTTAAGAAGGCCCGTTTTCTCGGTCGTTTTTTCGACCGAATGGAGAGGCTCAAAAACCTCTCAGCTTCTAGCTTGGTCAAGCATAATATACAGAATAGATTAGAGTTATTGGCGTTTCGGTTCCTCGCAAGGCCGATACAATTGTCTTGTTTGCGGAGGCAGATTTGGCTACAATATTTCGGTGCGCAGTTTGGGGTTTGTTTGATCTTCGTATTCCTCAGGGCAAGACAACTATAGAGTTCGCTTTCGCGCCAGGAAGCGATGGATGCTGCCCTGAAACGGCCCGCCAACGGGCCACAAAGAGCTTCGCCGTGCGGCTCCTCAACAGTGTTGGGAAGTGCCGCAGGATGAAGCGGAAACCCTTCGAGCCCAGCTCGATTCGCTAAATCGAAAATGAGCTGAGGCCAATGGGCAAGGCCCCGTAGAGGCGACTCTGCGTGACCGCCTTCCCGATCGAAAATCAGGAGCACGTCAGAAAATGGGTGAAAAAGAGAATACCCCTGCCAAGGGTGCTGGCCACAAGTACGACGCCACATCAATCAAAGTTCTCGGCGGCATCGAAGCCGTGCGCAAACGTCCTGCGATGTACATCGGTTCGACCGGCGAACTTGGCTTGCACCATTTGGTTTGGGAAGTTTGTGATAACTCTGTCGACGAAGCGCTCGCCGGCTACTGCGACGAAATCAACGTAACCGTGCATGAAGACAATTCCGTTACCGTCACCGACAACGGTCGCGGCATCCCCGTCGACATGCACGCCACCGAAAAGAAGCCTGCCGCAGAAGTGGTTATGACGGTGCTTCACGCGGGCGGAAAATTCGATAGCGACACGTACAAAGTTTCGGGCGGCCTTCACGGTGTCGGAGTTTCCGTGGTGAATGCGCTATCCGACTGGCTTGATTTGGAAATTTGGCGCGATGGCCAAGTCTGGGAACAGAGCTACGAAAAGGGCCAGCCTACATCGAAGCTGAAAGACACCGGAAAAACGAGGAAAACCGGCACGAAAATCACCTTCCATCCTGACCCGTCGATTTTCAGCACCATCAATTACAGCTACGACACACTTTCGCAGCGCCTTCGCGAGCTCGCTTTCCTCAATAAAGGACTGAAAATAACGCTCGATGACGAACGCAGCGGAAAAAAGGCCGAGTTTCGCTTCACCGGCGGCATTGCGGAGTTTATTAAGCATCTCAATCGCGGTAAGACCGTTCTGCACGACTCGCCCATCTACATGGAGGGCAAGCGCGAAACGGTCGATATGGAAATCGCGCTGCAGTATAACGACAGCTACGCCGAAAACGTTTTTGCTTTTGCAAATACCATCAACACCGTTGACGGTGGCACGCACCTTTCCGGCTTTCGTTCGGCGCTTACTCGCACCATCAACTATTACGCGAGCTCGTTCGGCATGCTTAAGGAGCAGAAGGACGAAATCTCGATCACTGGCGACGACGTTCGCGAAGGCCTCGTTGCCGTCGTCTCGGTCAAGTTGCCGCAGCCTCAGTTTGAAGGCCAGACCAAAGGCAAACTCAATAGCGACATCAAGGGTTTGGTCGAACAGCTGGTCAACGAAAAGCTCGGCGAATACTTCGATAAGCACTCTTCGATCGCACGAAAAATCATCGGCAAGTGTATTGACGCCGCGCGCGCCCGTGAGGCAGCGCGGAAAGCTCGTGAACTCACGCGCCGCAAATCCGCCCTCGATTCGGGCGGCCTGCCGGGCAAACTCGCCGATTGCCAGGAACGCGATCCCGCGCGCTGCGAACTCTTCGTCGTCGAAGGCGAGTCGGCCGGCGGTTCAGCCAAGCAGGGACGGGACCGAAAATATCAGGCCATCCTGCCTCTCAAGGGCAAGATCCTGAACGTAGAAAAGGCTCGCTACGACAAAATGCTCGGCCACGAGGAAGTGCGCGCCATCATTACCGCGCTCGGCACTGGCATTGGCAAAGATGATTTCGATGCCGCCAAGCTTCGCTATCACAAAGTGATTCTGATGACCGATGCGGACGTTGATGGCAGCCACATTCGTACGCTTCTCCTGACTTTTTTCTTCCGGCACATGCGCGAGCTCATTGAAAAAGACCACGTTTACATCGCGCAGCCTCCTCTCTATCGCGTCAAACGTGGAAAGATGGATCGTTACATCCGAGACGAGCGCGAGTTTTCGCGGGAAATCATGCGCCGCGCCACCGAGGACCATTCTGTAACTGGCAAGGGCGGCAAGCAGCTCGAAGGCGGAGATTTGACGCAATTTCTGCTGAACGTTCAGGAGTACGAACAGGTCGCGGCGAAGCTTGCGCGTCGCCTGCGCGACGCGGAGCTGGTGGAATTGCTCGCGGACAGCGATCTCGAGAAGAAGGCGGATTTTTCGGACAAGAAGAAACTGCAGGAGCTCATCAAGCAAATTGAAAAGGCCAAGCTCAAGCTCGAAGCGAAGCTGGCGTTTGATGAAGAACACAGCCTGCACGAAATTGTGCTGACGAACGACACCGCAGAACGCCGCATCAATTGGGCATTGGCTGCTTCGCCGGAATATAAGAGGGCGCGGACGCTTCGCCAGGCCATCGCCCCACACGACAAGCCTCCTTTTACCATCAGCCACAATGGAGACAAAGTGAGTAAGGAAAACGCTTCCGGCCTGTTGGCGTATGTCCTCGAAGACGCGAAAAAAGAATTCAATATCACGCGCTTTAAGGGACTGGGCGAAATGAATCCCGAGCAACTGTGGGAAACTACCATGAACGCGGAGACGCGCACGCTTCTGAAAGTTCGCCTCGAAGATATGCCCGAGGCAGAACGAATTTTCTCCACCTTAATGGGTGAAAACGTGGAGGAGCGTCGCAAATTCATCCAGGAAAATGCCCTCGAAGTTGTGAACCTGGATATTTGACGCGAATACCAAGTTTTTGCTCCGTGAGGACGAAGCGTTGGGGAGAAATTGACCTATCAGTTGAACTGGCAAATGTTGCCGGGGCTGCGCGGACTAAGCTGTTCCAACTTTCGCGCGGTTGCGACGCCGGAGCCCGATCGGGAGCGCGGAGTGGCTATCGAGTGCCCGACAGAGGACGAATGCACGGACCTATTACGGCGTCTTGAGGCCAATTTCGCGGATAAACGTTTTTCGAACAACGCTGCCGCTTTTGAATCGGTGAAAGCCTATGTTTTGGAATGGGCCACGAACAAATAGCTAAGTTCAGTGTTAACAGTGGCATAGCAGGAAGATGCTTGGTCCCCAATGTGAGGGCATGGACTATTTGTCCGAGTGAGGTCGCACAGTGAAGTCTAATCGGACGCTAAAATTATTAGAAAAGACCCTAAGTTGTTGAAAATGCAGAATGAGGTACCGTTCTAATCGGGACTAAAAACGGTTTTTTCGATCCTCAAGGTTTTGGAGCGATTTGAATGGCAGATGAGCAATCACAGCAGATATTAACTCCGGTCGATATCGAATCGGAGATGAAGAAGTCGTACCTCGATTACGCCATGAGCGTAATCATTGGCCGCGCGCTGCCCGATGTGCGCGACGGCCTCAAGCCCGTCCATCGCCGCATCCTCTATGCCATGTACGACATGGGCCTGCTCGCCGGCCGGAAGCGCTCGAAATCCGCCGGCGTCGTGGGTGAAGTGCTGAAGAAATACCACCCGCACGGCGATGTTCCCGTATACGACGCGCTCGTTCGTCTGGCTCAAACCTTCAACATGCGGTACCCG
>DATFQU010000041.1:0-5177 GCA_035264005.1 Candidatus Acidiferrales bacterium | reverse complement strand
CGGCGCATCGCGAATTATCTTTCCTATGTATCTCTTGCAATGCCCCGCGCTTTGGCGACGAAAACCGACATGGTTCTGTCGATGACTGATCCTCCGTTCGCGGGAATCGCGGGCGCGACGATTGCGCGGATGAAAGGCGTGCCCTTCGTTTACAACATCCGAGATCTTTATCCAGACATGGCGATTGGTGGAGAAATCGTCCAGCCGCACGGCTGGGTCGCGGCATGGGAGCGAATGCACCGCGCCGCGTTGCGGCAAGCCGCGCGTGTGATTGTATTGGGCGACGACATGCGCGAGCGCATCATCTCGAAGGGCGTCGACCCAGCGCGCGTTGTTGTGATTCGCGACGGTACTTCGATTCCCGCGCCCGAGGCGCCGTCGGATCATCCCGCAATTCGTGAAATTAGAAATTCCGCGGAATTCGTTGTGCTCCATGCAGGGAATCTCGGTTTTTATGGTGCGTGGCCAACGTTGCTTGGCGCCGCGAAGATTCTTCCGCAGAACGGCATTCGTTTTGTTTTCATCGGCGACGGAGCAAATCGGCAACAGCTTGAAGAATCGAATCAAGGCTGTCCTATCGTGCGTTTCTTGCCGTTTCGTCCAGCGAATGAGATTCCGTGTGTGATGGCTGCCGGTGATGTGCACGTTGTGACGATACGCCGCGGGCTTGGAGGTGTTGTTGTGCCGAGTAAGCTGTATTCGATACTCGCGGCAGGTCGCCCAGTTCTAGCCGTTGCTCCGGAAGATACCGACGTGGCGCGGATCGTGCGGCGTCATGAGTGTGGTGTAGTCGTGGATCCAGACAAGCCATCCGATGTTGCCGCTGCGATTCAGATGCTGAAGAGCGATCCGGCACGGCTTCAGGAGATGGGGCAACGAGCTCACAAGGCGTCCGAGGAATATGTCAGAGAGAACCAGCTCGCGAAGTTTGTTGACGTGATAGAACAAGCAGCAAATTCTGCGCGGTTCAGGGGCAATTCATGATGTGGAATCGTAAGAAGGTTTTGATCACAGGCGGCGCATCGTTCATCGGCTCCAATCTGGTGGACGCGCTGTTGGATCGTGGTGCTGCAGTTCGCGTCGTCGACGATCTTTCCAGTGGCAGGCTCGAAAATATCGAAAGGCACGTCAAAAGCGGAAAGGTCCGCTTTATCGAAGCGGACCTCCGCGAGCCCGGCGTTGCCCGCGCTGTGATGAAGGACATCGAGGTGGTTTTCCACCTGGCTGCGGATCACGGTGGGCGCGGATACGTTGATTTGCATCAAGCCGGGCCGGCCTCAAACCTGTTTTTGGACGGCATCGTCTTTTGGGAAGCGGTCAAGGCAGGTGTGGCAAAAGTTTGCTACGCTTCATCCGGTTGTGTCTATCCCAACTACATGCAAACGGACACGACCAAGGAAATCTATTTGAAGGAAGCTGACGTAAAGCCGCCGTATGACGCGGACAATATGTACGGCTGGGCGAAGTTGATGGCAGAAATGACATTGCAAGCTTATCACCGCGAATACAAACTTGGTGCCGCCTCCTGCCGCTATTTTACTGTTTACGGGCCGCGCGGCGTGGAAAACCACGCCGTTATCGCGATGATCGCTCGGGCCTTCGTTGGGCAGAATCCGTTTGAAATCTGGGGCGATGGTCAGCAGATTCGCAACTGGACTTATGTGGATGACATTGTGAACGGCACGATTCTTGCCGCCGAGAAAATTCATGATGGAACTGCAGTGAATCTTGGCACGATGGAGCGTGTTCGAGTTATCGACGCGGCCCAACTCGCCCTCGAATACGCCGGCAAGAAAGCAGATTTCAAGTTTTTGCGAAATATGCCGACGGGTCCCGCAAATCGCGTTGCGGATAACGCCTTGGCGAAGCAGCTTCTCGACTGGGAGCCGGAAGTCATGTTTCGAGATGGTTTGCGGCGGACCATGGATTGGTACTTTGCTGATCGCAAACCCGCGCAGGTCAAGGAACGCTTAGAAACAATGCTGACTGCGCGTTGATTGATTTTGGAGGTTTTGTGGTACTGAGCAGCTCGATCGCGTTCGCAATTGCCTTGACGGCATCGTTTGGATTGACGTGGCCGGTGAGGCAATTTGCCTTGTACGCAGGCTTTGTGGATCAGCCAGGCGCGCGCAAAGTGCACCTGCGGCCGATGCCGCTGCTCGGTGGAGTGGCGATCTACGCCGGCTTCGTCATTGCCGTTGCCGTCACGGTGCCGATCGCAAAGAGGATGGAAGTTGTCGGCATACTTGCCGGCGCGACGCTGCTGGCGATCACTGGCATTCTGGATGACAGCGGCAAACTTCATCATCAGGTGAAGCTTTTCGTCAGTATGCCTTTAGCCGCATGTATCCTGGTGGCCGCAGGAGTTCGCGCTCAGGTTTTCTCGCAGATTCTTGCTGGAAGAGCCGGTGTATTGCTGGACATTTTCCTTACGATCTTTTGGGTCGTAGGAATTACGGCCGCGTTCAGCATTTTGGACCACATGGACGGGTTGTGTGCAGGCGTTGCGGCAGTCGCCGCAACGTTTTTTACGTTGTCAGCCGCGCTGAACGGTCAGCGGCTCGTATGCACACTCGCGGCGGCTGCATTAGGCGCTTCTTTGGGTTTCCTTCGCTGGAATTTCGCTCCGGCAAAGATCTTTATGGGTGATGGTGGCGCCATGTTCTTGGGTTTTCTGATGGCGACGCTGGGGTTGAAACTGCGCCCTGCGTTACCCCACCCTCTGGTCGATTGGCTTACGCCAGTGTTGATACTAGCCGTCCCGATTTTCGATACAACGCTGATCAGTATTTCCCGTTCGCGCCGGGAAATGCTCCCTTTTACTTCACCCGGCAAGGATCACACAGCGCACCGGCTTTCAAACCTGGGTCTCGGGCATAAGGGTGCTGTGTTAGCGTTGTACGTTGTTGGGCTGGCTTTCGGAGTACTAGGATTGGTGACGTCTCATCTGTCTCGTCTCGAAATAATGGTTCTCTGCGGTTTGTTGTTCATCGTGGGTGCAATCGCCGTAATCGCGCTGGAACGGTCGCCTTATGAGGACCAGCGGCCGCGTCTTGGTTCATCCTCACCGAAGGAAAATCTCGCTACTATGGATTAGATCGCCTTCTATTTGCGGAACCCAACAGCCGCGCTATACTGCCTTCCTTTGGGGTAACGCGTCCTAGCGGCTGTCCTGACTTACGAAATTCGCGATCACGAGTACGTAATTCCTGTAAACGAGGATGCCTTTTGTCAGCTTCCATCGGTCCACGGAATAATCACCGCAAGTTTCACTCACCGAGTGGAGACGTCGCCGTTGTTGGCGGCTCGGCAGCAGGTTTTTTCACAGCGTATTTGCTTGCGCGAAGGGGAGTCTCTGTACACGTTTTCGAGCAGTCACAGCAGCTGGAAGCTGCCGAACGCACTCTGATTGTCACGCAGCACATGAACGAAATCCTGGGCGAAGCCGGGAAGGCCAGCATCGTTAATGAAGTCCGCAAATTTGAGCTTTTCACCGACGGGCGTGCGGCAAGCATCGATCTGGCTCAACCGGACTTGATCATAGAACGAGCGAAGCTCATCCGTTCGCTCGCGGAGCGGGCGCAAGGGGCAGGAGCCGCGGTTCACCTAGGACGGAGTTTTTGCGGCCTGGTGCCTCAGTCGAAAAAAATTGCACTGAAACTGGAACATGCAGGAACAAACACCTCGGAGGAGTTTGCTGCAGAGACCGTTGTTGGCAGCGACGGAGCTTCGAGCGCCGTCGCGCAGGCAGCAGGGTGGCCAAGACAAGCCACCGTCCCGCTGGTACAAGCAATTGTGCCTTTGCCAGAGGACATGTCGCCTGACACGGTTCGTGTCTGGTTCGTGCCCGACGATACTCCCTATTTTTACTGGCTCATACCCGACTCCGCGGAACGCGGCGCGCTGGGCATTATCGGCGAGTCAGGCTCCGGAACCCGCCAGGCTCTCGACTCATTCTTAGTCAAGCGTAAGTTGAAGCCATTGGCCTTTCAGGCGGCGCGAATTCCTGTGTACAAGCGATGGGTCCCGGTAGAGAAGAGAATCGGGGGTGCGCGAGTTTTTGTGGTAGGCGACGCGGCAGCGCAGGTAAAAGTAAGCACTGTCGGAGGCATCGTTACAGGACTGCGCGGCGCAGTTGGTGTGGCGGAAGCTATCCTGAATCACGGCTCGCGCCGTGAATTGCGGCGCCTGCGCCGGGAGCTGGACATGCATCTCCTGATTCGCCGCGCGCTTCACGATTTTCAGCAGGACGATTACAGCCGTCTCGTTGATTCGCTTAATCCTCCGGCCAAGCGTTCGCTCAGCGAGGTCTCTCGGGACGAAGCCCTCAAAGTGCTGTGGCGCGTCTGTGTCAGCCAGCCACGCTTGATTCTGATGGGTCTTCGCGGCCTTCTCACTGGACGCCGCTTCAGCCAGCGGGACTCATAGAAGCGCGTTGCATGTATTTCCTTGGCTTGTCTGCGTTAGGTCACGATACCTCGGCCGCCCTCCTCGGCGACCGTGGTTTTGTGGCCGCGATGGAGGAGTCGAAACTCACTCGCTCTCGCGCCACGGCAGGCATTCCGCGTGCGGCAATTCGCTTTTGCCTGGAGCGTGCAGGCGTCGCATCGCAGGATGTTGGCGCTATTGCAATCGCCAGTCGTCCGTGGCGTTTGTGGGCGCGGCGAACGGCCCTGCGCGCTCGTTTCTTACCATTCGCCCCTATCTCAACCGCGTACTACGAGAGCAAAGCCTTTGGCGAACTCGCCGCGGAGTTGAACAACCAGCGGATCCTGCGCCTGCTGTCCGGTGATGCGCAGGTTCCGTTGCTATTTTTCGACCATCACCTTTGCCATGCTGCGAGTGCCTTCTACGCCTCTTCTTTTGATCGAGCCCTGATCCTCACATTCGATGAGCAAAGCGGAGGCCAGTCCGGCATCGTGGCCCTCGGCGAGAGAGGCAAAATTCGTGTGGTACACAAGACTCCATTTCCGAACTCCCTGGCATGGCTCTACTCTCAGGTAACAGAGCTGCTGGGATTTCAACCACATTCCGATGAGCATAAAACGCAATGGCTGAGTCTTGCCGCTGAGCCCAAGTACGTTGAAGTTTTTCTGGGTATGGTTCGAAGCTCACGCAGCCCTTATCCGAAGCTCGATTCGAGCTATTTCACAAGGGGATTTGCGGGCCGCTTGGCG
>DATFQU010000040.1:0-6606 GCA_035264005.1 Candidatus Acidiferrales bacterium | reverse complement strand
TGTGTTTCCGCTCGCCACGATTGTCGGCGTCGTGCCGGACGTAAAGCGTGTTTCGATTCGCGAATTGTCGCCGCCGGAAATGTACGTGCCCTACACACAAAAAGTGTGGCCTTCGATGCTCACCATGGATGTCGTCGTGCGCACCACTCAGGATCCCGCGTCCATCGCCGCGAGTGCGCGCGAAGCGATTCACTCCGTCGATGCTGATTTGCCAGTCGCAAACGTTAGAACGCTCGCGAACATCGTCTCGACCTCGATGACGGAACCGCTGTTCTCGGCGCTGCTCCTCGCTGCATTTGGCGCGCTGGCGCTGGTGCTGGCCACGATTGGAATGTACGGCGTTATTTCCTACAGCGTCGCGCAGCGCACACAGGAGATCGGCATTCGCATGGTTCTGGGCGCGCGGCCGCGCAGCGTATTCCGAATGGTCCTTGGCCAGGGCACGCGGCTCGCCGTGCTGGGTATTGCGATTGGCTTGGTGGCGGCGCTGGCGGTGACGCGGGTGATGAACAGTTTCCTATACGGCGTCGGCGCAACCGATCCGCTGACGTTTGCGGCTGTGTCGTTGCTGCTGCTCAGCGTGGCGCTGCTGGCTTGCTACATTCCCGCGAGGCGCGCGATGAAGGTTCATCCGATGGTGGCGCTGCGACACGAGTGATTATGCGAATCTCGCCACCATCTTTCCGAGGCTCTCATGTTCGATGATCTTCGTCTGCGTCTTCGCTCGCTCCTCAGGAAGAACTCCGTCGAAGCTGGCTTGAACGACGAGCTGCGCTTCCATTTCGAACAGCAAGTCGAAAAACTTGTCGCATCCGGTGTTCCACTCGATGAAGCGCGGTGCCGCGCCCGCCTCACCATCGGCTCGCACGACCAAATCCACGAAGAATTCCGCGACGCGAGCGGCGTCCGCTTCCTCGAAACTCTGCTCCAGGACATTCGTTTCGCCTTTCGTATGCTGCGCAAATCGCCGGGATTCACGGCCGTCGCCGTACTCACTCTTGCCCTCGGTATCGGCGCCAACACCGCCATTTTCAGCCTGCTCGACGGACTCGTTTTGCGTGATTTGCCTGTGCCTCATCCCGAGCAGCTTGTCCGCGTCGACGCGTACGCGCCGGGCGATTCAGTCGGCGGGCTATCGCTCCCAATGTTCCAGGAAATTGCCCGCGACCAAAAAGCCTTTTCCAGCATGTTTGCGTGGGAAGGCGAGGGCATCGTCAATATTGAGATAAACGGCTCGCTCTCGCGCGGAGACGTCTGGTCCGTCGACGGGAACTTTTACTCAAGTCTCGGCGCTAACCCCGAAATCGGACGTCTTATCAGTCCGGAAGACGTCAACGCCAATTCCGCTACCCCCACTCTCGTCGGCGTCCTTGGATACGACTATTGGCAGACTTATTTCGGCGGCGATCCAGCCGTGATCGGCAAGACCATAAAGATCGAACAGTTCCCGTTCACCGTCATCGGCGTGACGCGACCCGGCTTTGCAGGGATGACCGCCGACATCCCATTTCAAATCGCCATTCCAATCACGGCCAGTCCCCTGGTTTTCGATAATGACACTGACGTACAGAAGCATCTGCAACGCCGCGATGCTCTGTGGCTCGACGGAGCCGCGCGCCTCAAACCGGGCGTCACGCTGGATCAGGCCCGCGCGCAACTCAATTCGTTGTGGCCCGCAATTCGGGCGACCACACTGCCCGTAAATCCGACTCCAGAACTACGCTCTCGGTTTCTCAGCCTTCGCTTGAATGTGGAATCGGGCGCGCGCGGCAGCTCATATGTCCGCGGACGATTCTCAACGCCGCTTTACATTCTCCTCGGAATCTCCGGACTAATTCTACTCATCGCCTGCGCTAACCTCGCCAGCCTCATCCTGTCTCGCGCCGCAGCGCGGAGCCACGAAATGGGGCTTCGCGTTGCGCTGGGCGCTAGTCGCTGGAGGCTCGTTCGCCAGACACTCACCGAGAGCGTGATGCTGTCTGTCTTCGGAACTCTGGCCGGGCTGATCCTTGGATTGTGGGGTAGCAGAGCTCTTTCCAATCTCATTTTTTCCGAAACTTACATTGTCCCGGCAGCGCTGAATCTCAAGCCTGACCTGCGAATGCTCGCCTTTGCTTCCGCTGTGGCCATCCTCACGGGAGTGCTCTTCGGCCTCGGGCCCGCCTTGCGCTCCTCTGCCCGAGATCCAAACTCCGCGCTTCAGCAGGGTTCGCGCGGCGTTGGTCGCGTAATGGGGCGCTTGGGCAAAAGCCTGATCCTGACTCAAATCGCACTCTCTTTGACTCTCCTCGCTTGCGCCGGCCTTTTCATCCGCAGCCTCGAAAATCTGCGTGACGTTCACCCCGGATTCCAGATAGAGGGCCTTCTGGACGTCAATCTCAATCCCAATCCTGGCGGCTACAAGAACCTCAACTGGGCCGCATACTTCCATCAATTAACCGACAAAGTTGCCGCCCTGCCGGGCGTCGCATCCGCTGGCATTTCCCACATGCGTCCTGGCTGGATGGAGTGGAACGAGCAAGTGGCCGTGCGCGCAATAGAACGTTCGACTGTAGATGCAAACTGCGCGATGTCCATGCCCGGTTTCTTCCGTACCATGGGCATTGGCCTGATCCGAGGCCGCACATTCACGTGGCAAGACAACGATCGTGCCCCGCGCGTCGCTCTCGTGAGCGAGAGCCTTGCTCGGACTCTTTTCCCCGCTCGTGGCGCCCTCGGCCAGCGCATTGACGTTACAAGCGAGCCAAACTGGAAAGATCTCCAAATCGTCGGTGTCGTCAGTGACGCCAGCGTGTACAACATTCGCAAGCATGCTCCGCCTACCATCTATTTGCCTTCCATTCAGTATGGCGATTACTCTGGGTGGTCGCAATTGATGGTCCGTACCAGAATCGCTCCCGCTGGCGTCGAAAACTCGATCCGCGAAGCCGTCAAATCCCTCGGCCATGAATACGTCCCGCAAATAGAAACCGTTGCTACGGATATCAGTCACTCCATTCTGCAGGAGCGCATCACTACCATGCTCTCCGCGTTCTTCGGTGTCCTCGCCCTCTTACTCGCCGCTGTCGGGCTCTTTGGCTTGATCTCCTACAACGTAACGCGCCGCACCCGCGAACTTGGCATTCGCCTCGCCCTCGGCGCACAGCGCGGCGGCATTCTCCGATTGGTGCTGCGCGAAACCTTGCTGCTCGCTCTCGTCGGTGTTCTGATCGGTCTCCCATGCGCGCTTGTCGCCACGCGTCTTATCGCGCACGTACTCTTTGGCGTGAAGCCCTACGACCCGCTCACGCTGGCTGTTGTGATTCTTGTCCTCCTTGGCGTAAGCGCGCTCGCTGGCTACATCCCGGCGAGGCGCGCGATGAAAGTTGATCCCATGATTGCGCTGCGGTACGAATAGTTCAGCGGATACAAGGCGGCGCGCAGAGAGTTCATCCGATGGTGCGGCGCGAATAGTTCTTCCAAGGACAAGTGCGACGAACGCGAGGCGCAAAGAAAAACGGGACGGAGGTTATCCGTCCCACTGAAATGATTGTCTTTCCTTCGATAACTCTTCGACCCGGATCGGCGTCGTCCATTCGAAAAACTGCGCGGCTAGCGCTGCTACTTTTTTGGAGCTGACGAGGGCGCGGCTGGTTGCGGTTCAGGGGCTTCGGGAACGGCCGCAGCAGGCTTGCCGTCAGCTTCGCCGACTTTGAAGCGCGCGAAACGGCGCACCGAGATATTCTCGCCGATCTTTGCGATGGTCTGATCGATCAGTTCCTTCACTGTGAGGCCTTCATCGCGAATGAAGTGCTGTTCGTAGAGGCAATTCTCCTCGTAGAACTTCTCCATTTTGCCGGTGACGATTTTCTCGATCACAGGCTCGGGCTTTCCGGTCGCGCGGGCCTGCTCGCGGTAAATCTCGCGTTCGCGCACGAGAATTTCCTCGGTGACTTCCTCGCGGCGAAGAAAGCGAGGATCGAGCGCGGCGACGTGCATGGCGATGTCGTGGCACAGTTTTTGAAAATCATCCGTGCGCGCGACAAAGTCGCTCTCGCAATTCAGCTCGAGCAACACACCGATTTTTCCGCCGGCGTGAATGTAGCTGCCGACCAACCCTTCCGAAGTGGTCCGCTGCGATTTTTTCTGCGCCGCAGCCTGCCCCTTCTTGCGAAGGATGGTGATCGCGTTGTCGAGATCGCCCTTGGACTCGACGAGCGCGTCCTTGCAGGCCGAAAAACCCGCACCTGTGCGCTCGCGCAGCTCTTTCACGAGCTGCGCGGAAATGTTTGTAGGAGTCTCCATGGTTGCCATTTCTTTCTAACTTGCCTCCACTTCTCAAAATCAGTGGTCAGTGACGAGTGGTCAGTAACCAAAACCTAAATCAAAATACAGGCTCGCCTCAAACAGCGTCCGCACGTCGGACAAACTAACGGCCGTTTTCTTCGCTGGCCGGTTCGGGTGACGGCTCGGCCGACGCGTCTGTCGCTTCCTGCTCGACGTAGTCGCCTTCCTGCTTTTCATACCGCTCGTAGGCGCTCATGTCTACGTATTCCGCGCCCTCTTCGCCGGCCGCAATGTCCTCAGCGGATTTCTGCTCGGCGATTTGCGACTGTTCGTATTGCTCGCGCCCGGAGAGGACCGCGTCCGCAATTTTCGAAGTGAACAGGCGAATCGCGCGCAGCGCGTCGTCATTTCCAGGAATCACCCAGTCCACCAAATCCGGATCGCAATTGGTATCGACAATGGCGACAACCGGAACGCCCATGCGGCGCGCTTCTTTCACGGCATTCACTTCGGCATTCGGATCGATTACGAACATCAGTTCCGGAAGCGCGGTCATGTTCTCGACGCCTTCAAAATTCTGCTGCAGATGCTTCAATTCGCGATCGAGGCGCGCGGCTTCTTTTTTCGGCAGCGTGGATACGCGGCCATCTTCGACCATGGCCTTCAGCGATTTGAGCCGCTTGATGGATTTCTGCAGCGTAGCCCAGTTCGTCAGCGTGCCGCCAAGCCAGCGATGATTGACATAAAACATTCCGCAGCGCTTGGCCTCTTCGGCGACGGACTCCTGCGCCTGGCGCTTCGTTCCCAAAAACAAAATCGGTTTGCCTTGCGCCGCATGGTCGCTCACCTGGCGTGCGGCTTCGCGAAACAGCTTCAAGGTCTTCTGCAGGTCAATGATGTGGATTCCGTTGCGTTCGCCGAAGATGTATTCCTTCATCTTCGGGTTCCAGCGTCGCGTCTGGTGGCCGAAGTGGACTCCAGCCTCCAGCAATTCCTTCATCGTAATCTCTACCACTTTTCCTCCTCTTTGAAGGGGCGCTTGGGCCCCGGGGAACCGGGGAACGCCCTTTTTTGCCGGCGCTTGCCGGCCGTGAATTTAATTACAGTGGACAGTGATCAGTGGCCAGTGGTCAGCAAGCAAAACCAACTGCGAACTGAAACTGCCTACTCACCTCTACCGCAAATACTGAAAACCATAGTGGCGAAGAAACGCCGAAGGCAAAAAACCGCTTTTTCTGGCGATTAGAAATTAGGTCTTCTGTTTGTTTTCAATGACTTAGACCAACTTCTAATTCCGCGTATGGCGATTAAAAAAATCATAGGCAGCGCCAAAACTGCCAAATTCGTGACCAGCTCAGCCGTCTAGCGCTTGCTAAACTGGAAGCGGCGACGCGCGCCCTTCTGTCCGTACTTCTTGCGTTCCTTCATGCGCGAATCGCGAGTCAAGAAGCCGTTCTTGCGCAGGCCCGGGCGAAGCTCGGGATTGAAACGCGCGATGGCGCGAGAAAGTCCCATGCGGACCGCGCCAGCCTGACCGCCCGCGCCACCGCCCTTTACGGTGGCTTTCACTTCAAGCTGCTGCTGAGTTTCAGTGAACTTCAAGGGCTCGACTGCGGTGGTGAGCCACGCGACGTTCTTGAAATAGTCTTCCACGGGCCGGCCATTTACGGTGAACTTCGCCGCGCCCATGCGAATGTAGACGCGCGCGACGGCTTCGCGGCGGCGTCCGGTACCGAAAAACTGTTGCTTGCCTTCACCTAGCGGATTTGCTGCGCTGCTCAAATGTGACTCCTCGCTACAAGAAAGTGGTCAGTGACCAGTGTTCAGTGGCCAGCAATCAACCGCAAAACCACGGGCGGGCCTAAAGGCCGCCCCTACAGGACCTAACAAAGACCAAACGCTGGCGGGATAAACCCGCCGCTACGGAACCGCGTCAAAAGCCGCGCTTATGCCATTTCCAACTGCGTCGCAGATACGCGACTGCAACTCCCAGTAACCCAAGAACCAGCCACCAACGCATAGACTCTTCACAGAAGCTAACTAGCTGGCGGCTTCCAGCTTGACGGGCTTCTGGCCCTGGTGGCGCGTCAGGGCTTTGTCGCCGATATAAACGCGCAATTTCTTGGCGCGGCGGGCACGCAATTTGTTCTTCGGCAGCATGCCGAGAACGGCTTCGCGAATCACCCAATCGGCGCGCTTCGGAAGCAGACGGCTGATTGGAACTTCTTTCAAGCCGCCGGGATAACCGCTATGGCTGCGATAAACTTTCTGGTCGATCTTGTTGCCGGTGAGACGAATTTTCTCGGCGTTGACGACGACCACATGGTCTCCGCAATCGAG
>DATFQU010000039.1:0-13943 GCA_035264005.1 Candidatus Acidiferrales bacterium | reverse complement strand
ATGCTCTTAATGATTGCCGGAATTGCGCGCGCCAAGGGCAACGCGGACTTCGCATCGCGCTACTGGCCGCTGCTTACGAAATGGGCTGAGTATTTGAAGGCAAACGGTCTCGATCCCGGCGATCAACTTTGCACCGATGACTTCACGGGGCTGCTCAGCCACAACGCAAACCTCTCCCTCAAAGCCATCGAAGCGCTGGGCGGATACGCGATGCTCGCGCAAATGCTGGGGAAGACATCCGAAAGCCAGAGTATTCGCCACACTGCGGAACAATTCGCCGCCAAGTGGATGCAAATGGCTGGCGACAATGGCCACACACGCCTCGCGTTCGACAAACCCGGCACTTGGAGCCAGAAATACAACCTGGCTTGGGACCGCGTCCTCGGAATTCATCTATTCCCCGCGAGCTTGGCTCAGCAGGAACTCGCCTACTATCGCAGCCGCTCGACGCGATTCGGTTTTCCGCTCGACAGTCGCGCGGAGTTCACCAAGCTCGACTGGGAATCCTGGTCCGCCGCGCTCGCTACATCCCGGGCGCAATTCATACAACTTTTCTCCGGCGTCTACAACTTCGCGCAGCAAACTCCAACTCGCGTCCCGCTGAGCGACTGGTATTGGACGGTCGACGGAACGCAAACCGGATTCCAGGCGCGCCCCGTCGTTGGCGGCGTTTACATGGAAATGCTGACCGATCCCACAGTTTGGAAGAAGTGGGCCACCGGCGCGTCAGGAGAGTAAATCCGCACCGTTATTGCATCTCCCGCCCGGAATGACAAACCACCGCTAGAAACTCATTCAAGCACGAGCGGTACCCGCTGTGGATTTGACAGACGTGGGTTGGCAGGCGTAGCCTCGCCCACAACGTTACCCCAAATTCTCCCAGGAGGACTTCCATGTCTGCTCCAACAATCGGGACCCATGCAAGACGCCTCACGGGTTTGTCCGTTGGTATCAGCTTGCTCATCATCCTTGCCGGAATCCTGGCCATCGCGCTGCCGGCCGTGGCAGGAATCGCGGTAAACGTCGTGGTAGCTTGGCTGCTTTTGCTGTGCGGCGTGGCACATCTGGCATTCGGATGGCATCTTCGCGCATTCGGCGGCGCCATCTGGCAGTTTTTGCTTGGCGTCGTCTACATCGTCATCGGCGTGTATATGGTGACGCACCCGGTGGCTGGCCTCGTCACGCTCACACTGGCGCTGGCGATCTACTTGTTCGCGGAAGGTGTACTCGAACTGATTCTCGCGTTCCAGATGCCCGACGGCCGGGGCTCGCTGCTGCTTGACGGAATCGTCACTTTGATTCTGGCGCTCATGATCTGGAGAGCCTGGC
The DNA here is from genome assembly GCA_035264005.1 of Candidatus Acidiferrales bacterium. Taxonomy (GTDB): domain Bacteria; phylum Acidobacteriota; class Terriglobia; order Acidiferrales; family UBA7541; genus DAHUXN01. Next base: position 12,614 of record DATFQU010000039.1, on the reverse strand, counting down.
CCTCCAGCACGGAGTGGGTCATCGGAACGCTAGTCGGAATCAGCATGATCTTCAGCGGCAGCAGCAGGCTCATGCTTTCGCTCGCTGCGCGCAGCGTTGCGACCAAGTTAGCTTGAATTCGCACCCATTGCAGAAAAGACGAGCCTCACGGCCCTAAAGTTCGTTAACTCGACAACACGCAGGCGGAAGCCCGCGCCGGCAATGGATTTGCGCGCTAATCTTCCGACCAAGAAACGTATAGACCGAAAATCACGGGAACAAGAATCAGCAAAAACACTGCCATCACGACAAGCAGAACATTGCCGTGCCCGGCTGACGGCGATACAGCATTAGTTCGCCACGATTCCACAAATCCGGCGAAAAAGTCGCCGATGCGCGACCAGGTCAAAACAATAGCGACCGCGACTGCGACAGCACAAGCGCCGAATGCGCAGCGCCGCGCCCAAAGGATCGGCCGCAAAGCGCGTTCCATTGCATCGGCTTTCGCTGCCGCTTGCGCCTTCGACCAAATGAGATTCGGATTCGGCAACGCGTCATCGGCACGCGCCGCATCGCTCGACTCACACAGGTAACTCGACACCAGCGCAACTTCCTCGCACGCGTGACAATCCGCGACGTGCGCGAGTAGCTCATCGTTCCATTGGCCGGAGCGGCTAGCCGCTGCAATTTTCTCTTCGAATGCACATTGCCCCTGTTTCATGGCGTTGCCTCTCCCTGCGAATCACGTTTCCATCCCCGCTCGCGCAAGAGCTCAGCGAGGCGCCCGCGAGCGCGAAACAACATTGGGCGAATGCTCGCCGCTCGACACTTCATCAATTCTGCGATCTCGTCGTGGCGATAACCTTCCACATAAGCGAGCCAAAGCAATTCGCGTTCGCGCGGTTTCAGTTCCAGCAAAAACTTCTCCAGGTCGCGCTCCAGAGCGAAATCGCGATTCGAGTGCGCGGGCTGCGGCTCTTCAGTCAGTGGAACAAAAGAGTGCTTCGACGCGCGAAAATGATCCCGCAAAAGATTCGTTGCCACGCGGAAGAGATAGTGCTTACGATGCGCTTCTTCCGTTGGAGCGAGGGGAGCGCGCAGCATCCGCAAATAAGATTCCTGCAGCAAATCGTCGGCGAGGCTGGCGTCTCCCGTGACGCGACGCAGGTACCCGCGGAGTTGCGGCGCGGTTTGTTCGTAGAACGCACGGAATTCCGCGTCGTCCATCGACGGAACGCTGGCCGGCCTGCGCGCAGCGTTTTCGTCGGACTCAGCGGAGGCGAAGGAAATCTCCGCGGCATTCATCGAATCGGCTTGACTACGCACCGGCGCACTCCTCCGCAAGCGAAATCCTAGCGCTTCGAGCTCAGTTCCTTGTCAAAGAGTCCCAAGTTTCTTGACAGCTTATAAGAAGCGCCCGCGGAAGCCAAGAACCCGAGTCCGAGCGCCAGAAGCACCAAGCTAATTGCCAGGAAGCCATGCGCGTTTTGCGCCTGTTCCACCGCGTTCCAGCCGACGGACGGCATCGTGAAACGCACGATCAGCATCGCAATGCCTACGAAAAACAGGATCAATCCTGCTTGCATGGAGCCAAGTACCCGGCCGAATGGCCTCGTGTGCTCGATGGAAGCGGAATCGAGGAACTTGCTTCCTGCGTCGGTCTTCAGGTACTCGATCAGTTCCTGGCTGGTTCCGAACTTCTCGAAGAGCTTGGCGTGGATGTCCCGTTGAATCTCGGCGACTCTGCTGCGGCGCCGCGTGTTCGCCACGATCCACACGATCCAGCAGACCGCAAAGCACATCGCCGGCAAAACTACGACCATTGCTGCATTGTCTGACATCTTGTCCTCCAAATCCGCAATCAGCGGTGCGCAGCCATCGAGGAACTCTTGCTGTTTTTTGTTCCTCTGCAGATCAATACGGGATTGGCTAGCGGGATGTTAACAACGATTTTCGGCCGCGACGGTACTAGTCGGCGGCAGCGGGATGGCCTACGCGCGCGACCCGCTCTGCCGCACGCTTTTTGACACTGTGGCGCACGCGCCAGACCGATCCTGCAATGATAATCAGGCAGCAGATCTCGACAAACACTTTGCCGCCGTCGAGATAGTCAACCGGGCCACCACTAAGATTCGGGTCCGTCAAAATGCCGTGGATAAAAAGACCTGCGGCGGCGATGTAAGTGGAGTAATGAAAAAGCTTCCAGAGGTGTCGCCCAAGCTGGATGCGATAGAGCGAAGTAACAACAATGAAAACCAGAAGATAGAGCGCAATCGCGCCAACCGTGTTCCACAGAGGCTGCAGCGGCGACCAAATCGGAAACGCGATATCGATCACGCGGAACGGCGGCTTTCTGCTCAAAAGCAACGGCAACGGATGCGCCAGCGTGAAGCCGAGAGTGGCATAGCCCGTCCAGCGATGAAGGCCGAAAATATCGAACCGCCGATGCGGCCAATAACGCACAGGACTGTAGCGGCCCAGAATCATCAATCCGATGAGAATGTTCGCAGTAGCAAAACCAACTGCTGTGAGGCCGATATAGGCCGATAGGTCGAGCACAGTCACGAGACAAAAAACTCCCTGGTTTCGTTCCCCGCGGCTGTGCGGGAGGCTATTTACAAAGACGCTTGTTAGCTTAACAAGGTTTCCCTAGGCGGCCAGTGCCTTCACCCAAGCCATAACAGTTGAGGCACGAGTGCCAGCATTCGCGGGTGACTTCGCCCTCCTGCGCACTCTATTCTGACCTTTCTCCGATCAGTATTTGGAAATCGAAGTCAACCTAGGAGGACGCGATGCCAGACATGCCCGGCCCCACACCTGTTCTCAAGGCAACGTCGGCCCAAGCAGAAACGTTTGCAGGGGTAACCTATCACCTCGACGGTGAACTCGTGCCGGTCCTAACACTCGAAATCAGCAGCACGCCCGTGTATTTCGAGCACCACGTGCTCCTGTGGAAAGACACGCGCACGGAAATCGCCATCAAGCCGCTTGCGGGGGCGTTCAAACGCGTCCTCTCTGGCATGCCTGTGTTCATGACCGAAGCTCACGGGCCGGGGCGAATCGCGTTCAGTCGCGACGGTGCGGGCCATCTCTTCGCCATGCACATGAAACAAGGTGCGGCCATCGACGTTCGCGAACACCAATTCCTCGCCGCGACGGATCAGCTCGATTACACGTATGCCCGCGTCAAGGGCGTCGCAAACATGCTGCTGGGCGGCTCGGGATTCTTTATTGACACTTTTCAGGCGCACAAAGGCGATGGCATTCTCTGGCTGCACGGCTACGGCAACGTGTTCGAAGTAACCCTGAACGTCGGCGAACAGATCGACATCGAACCCGGCGGCTGGATCTACAAAGACCGCAGCGTGCAGATGGAAACTCAATTTCAAAAGCTCGCGACTGGCATCTTTGCGAGCGCCGGACAACTCGTCTGGAACCGCTTCAAGGGTCCCGGGCGCGTCGGGATCCAGTCCATGTACATGCCTTTGGCGACGGAGTGAAAGCGCGGGTCGCGTGCCAATTCTCGCAGCGAGGTAGCATAAGATAGAGCTGCGAACATGCGCGCGAAAATTATTGCCACGGCCAATTTCCTCGCACTAGCGTTGTTGTTTCCGCTGGCGGGGCTACGCAATAAGAGCGCGCTGCACGAGACCGCGCGGCAACAGCCAACTTTTGCGGAAGCGGCAATGCAGCCGCAGACATACCTCGGATTCGACCGCAACAATTATCCGGGCGACGCAGCCCTCGCCACATTGCGAAAAACATTTGCGTTCTCCGGCTACTGGCTGAACGCACCCCCCGGCGAAAACACAACGGCATGGACGGGCAAGCGCGAGATTTTGCGTTCACACAGATTCGGATTCTTAGTGTTGTTCAACGGGCGCCTCGACAAGGAACTGCAAAGAGCGCCGAACGCGACGCAAATCGGCGCGAACGACGCAGCGACCGCCGTCAAAGCCGCTCAGCTGGAAGGTTTCCCTCGTAGCACGATCATTTTCCTCGATCAGGAAGAAGGCGGACGCATGCTCCCCAAGCAGCGCGCGTATTTGTACGCATGGATTGACGCCGTCAACGCAACCGGCTATCGCGCCGGCGTGTATTGCTCAGGGATGCCAGACGTCACCGACGCTGGCGTCATCACGGCTAACGACATTCGCGAAAACGCAGCCGCCCGCAAAATCGCATTCTTCATTTACAACGACGCCTGCCCGCCGTCGCCCGGATGCATTTTCTCTACAACGAACGCGACGCCAGCGCGCAGCAGCCTCCCCTTTGCATCCGTCTGGCAAATTTCCCAGTCCCCGCGAAGAAAGAATTTCACATCGCGCTGCAGCAGGACGTACGCAGCCGACGGAAACTGCTACCCGCCCGGCCTCGCCGCACAGAAAATCTACGTCGACGTGGACGTTGCCACTTCTCCGGATCCGTCAACGGGCCACTAACCCGCCACTCCGCGCACAAATTTTGTTTGACAGATCAAACCATCTGCCGCACCCTTTCTCCTATGTTGGATCCGCGCATCACACGCTTGCTGGAAGCATATCCGGCGATCTTCCTCGCGGCTCATCGGGAGCATGTGGCCACGGACGAAAAGGGCAAGAGCGTCTCCGAGCATCAAGCAAGCGTGCTGGACCATTTGGACGTCCAGCGAGGTACCACGCTTACTAAGCTCGCCGAGCATATGGGCGTGGGCCGTTCTGCGATGAGTATCACGGTCGCGCGACTCGTGCGCCGAGGTTATATCGCACGCCGCCGGGATTCAGACGACGCGCGGCGAATCCAACTGACCTTAACGCGAGCAGGCGCGCGTGTGAAGGAACAGAACACCATTCTCGAACCGGAATTGGTCAAAGCAATGTTTCGACTGATGCCGGGGCAGGAATTAGAGAAAGCGTTGCAAGGGATTGAGTGCTTCGCAAAATACGCAAAGATCCTGCTTCGGCAGCGAAAGAGAGCACGTGACAAATGAAAATCCTGCTCGTCGTTCTCGGAGCCATCGCCTTGCTGATTTTGGTAGTGGTCATTACAGGAGTGCTGCTGCCGAAACATCACCATGTTTCGCGCGCCGCTTCGTTTCGAGCGACGCCGCAGCAGCTTTTTGCCCTGGTGTCGGGGCCGCAGAATTGGCGGCCGGATGTGAAACACTTCGAGACCGTTCCCGACGCAAGCGGTCGCGATTTTGTGCGCGAAACGACCAGCAACGGAGAAACCGTCACATACGAACTCCTCGATCGCCAGCCCCCGCAATCCATCAAGCGGAAAATTGCGACCGAAGGCCTCCCTTACTCCGGCGCGTGGACTTTCCAATTGCAGGAGGAAAATAACGGCACAACAGTGCGCATTATCGAAGATGGCGACGTCTACAACCCGATTTTTCGCTTTGTCTCACGCTTCGTGATCGGTCACACACGAACGATTGACGACTACCTGCGCGCTTTAGGCAAAGCCACGGGGCAAGAACAAATTCAAATTCGCGATTGATCCTTACTGCGTCGCGGTTTTCTCGCCAAGCTTCCGCATACGCTCCCGCAACTTCTGCCGCAGTCCCGTTGGCGCGTTCGGATTGAACGCAACCAGATACCACAGCGGCTGCGTGCGATCTTTGCTCAGCGAAGTGAGCGTCGCAGCGTCAGCGTTCGGATGACGCGCGATGTTTTCGCGAATCGCTGCATAAGGATGCTTCGCCAACCGCCGCAATGTCTTCGCCGAAACTTTCGGATGCTCGCTGATCAGCCGCAGCAGGTAGTAGTCCTCGCCCGGCGTGTCGCGATAAAGCCTGTCGAGCACATCAGGCTTGATTTCCGCGCTGAGCACCAGCCCAACTTTCTCATCCCACGATCCATTGATGCGGTTCAGTTCCTGCGTGCGCGCGTGGATCAACTGCTCGACAACGCGGCGCTCCTGCTCGAGCCGCCCATGCGGCAACGCGCTGTGCTCCACCGAATCGAGCACCCGCAGCAGATGCTGGCGTTCGCCGAAAACCACTTGCGAAGTACGCGGCGTCTTTCCTTTTGAATTATTGCTGACCAAATCGGAGCGTCTCATCATTTTCCCCTGCCTCCCACGCGCAAAGCACGCGGAGCGAAATTATTCGCGAAGTTGCATGATGCGCTGTGCGACTGACCGCCAGGAAGAAACGGGTCTGGGGATGTTCCTTCCGTCGAGACAATGCCAAGAGGAAGTTCCTCGACGTTCTCGCGCGGCGGCGCCTAAGTCACCAATTATTATGCGGCGGCAAAACGCAACAAGCAAAACGTAGTGCCAGGCAAAGTTCCTCCCTTGCAACACGATTTGGCACTACACGGTACACTACACGTTCACCTTTGCAGCATTGAAGGAACGCACGCGAATAGGTATCGTGGGAGTGCAAAACGAAGAGACCGGAGAGGCGTAGCAAATGAGCGTTTTTGAAAAGCGGCGCGAAGAACTCGAACATTACGAAACAATGATGGGATCGCATCGCGGAAGGCTCGCGGTGTCTGTCGACATATTGACCGACGCAATGATTCTCATCGGCCAGCACGGAATTTATTGCCACAGCACCGCCAATCCGCAACAGCCTCCAACGGACATGCGCATCGTCAACGACGAACTGCAGAACGCCAAGCAGCTCATCCAGAGCGTCATGGAAAATCTCCGCGCCGAACGCGACTCCCGCGAAGCCAGTGGCGCGTAGACCTTTTGTTCACCGAACAACGCAGCCGCACGTTGACTTGACTCCATTCCATCAATACAATTTCGCCGCAAATTCACCATGACAAACAAAGATCCCTTTATCGGCCAAACCATTACGCACTACCGCGTCATCGAGCGCCTCGGTGGCGGTGGAATGGGCGTCGTCTACAAGGCCGAGGACTTGAACCTCGGCCGCATGGTCGCGCTGAAATTCCTGCCCGCGGACACAGCGCGAGACGCGTCCGCCCTCGAACGCCTGCGTCGTGAAGCGCGTGCGGCCTCTGCGCTCGACGATCCCAACATCTGCACGATTTACGAAATCGGCGAGAGTGACGGCCAGCCCTTCCTCGCCATGCAATTCCTCGAAGGCAGCACGCTGAAGCATCGCATTGAAGGCAAACCGCTGCCGCTCGATTTGCTCCTCGATTGGAGCATCGAGATCACCAGCGCGCTCGACGCCGCCCACTCGCACGGCATCATTCATCGCGACATCAAGCCAGCGAATATTTTCATCACCAGCCGCGGCCACGCCAAGGTTCTCGACTTCGGCCTCGCGAAAGTGACCGAAGGCGCGCGTGCCGCAGTCGGCCCAGCCGGTCAGAGCATGACCCAAGCGACTCGCGATAATCTCAGCGATCAACTCACCAGCCCGGGCGCAACCGTCGGAACCGTCGCCTACATGTCCCCTGAACAAGCGCGCGGCGAGGAACTGGATGCGCGCACAGATTTATTTTCCTTCGGCGCTGTGCTCTACGAAATGGCCACCGGGCGAATGCCGTTCAACGGAAACACGACCGCAATCATGCACGACGCGATTTTGAATCGCGCTCCGACAGCGCCTCTGCGCCTGAATCCCGAAATTCCTCCAGACCTCGAGCGCATCATCAACAAAGCGCTGGAAAAAGATCGCAACGTGCGCTGCCAATCCGCTGCGGAATTGCGCGCGGACCTAAAGCGTTTGAAGCGCGACACGGACTCCGGCCGCTCTTCGGTTTCTCAGCCTGCGGCGCAACTGGCTGCGCCCATTCCCTCGGCGACGGCTCCCGCAACTCCTTCTTCATCCAAGGCGTCCGCCGCGCACTCTTCAGGTTCATCCGCGGTCGCCGCCGTCGCGCGCGAGCACAAATTCGGAATCGGCGCCGTATCCGTGGTCATCCTCGTACTCGTCGCCGCCGCCGCTTACGGAGTCTATGCGCTTTTCCATCGCGCCGCCTCGGTTCCCTTCCAGAATTTCAGCGTCACTCAAGTCACCAGCACCGGCGAAGCGCAGCTCGCCGCCATTTCTCCCGACGGAAAATACATCCTCAGCATGCAGACCGCCGCTGGCAAAGAGAGCCTCTGGCTGCGCAACGTGCCCACCAACAGTGACACGCAAATCATCCCGGCTTCATTCGCGCAATATCGGAGTCTCGCCTTCTCTCCCGACGGCAATTACATCTATTTTCGCAACGCAGTAGACCAGACCGGCACATCCTTCAATCTTTTTCGCGCTCCTGTGCTCGGCGGCACTCCCCAGCAAATTGTCGCCGACATAGACACTGATATTACGTTTTCGCCGGACGAGAAACGCATCGCCTACTTCCGCGGCAACGACCCCATCGTCGGCCAATACCGTTTGCTCAGCGCGAATCCCGACGGCAGCGACGAAAAAGTCGTGCTCATCGACAAGGGCCCCTCCCCTGGGTTTTCGCCAGCCTGGTCTATTGACGGAAAGAAAATCGCCTACGTGTCGCCCCAGCGCACCGCGATTGATCTCTTCGATGTTGCCGACGGAAAGACCTCTCCCCTAGTCTCGTTTCAAGACCGGGTCCTTTTCGAAATGCAATGGCTTCCCAACGGACGCGGTTTGGCCGTGCTTTATTCCGGCGCCCCCACACATTTTCAGCAGCAGGTCGGGTACATTTCGTACCCGGACGGGGCGTTTCGTGCCATTACTCGCGACACGAATGTCTACGACACCTTGACGCTTTCCTCCGATGGAAAAATGCTGGCCACAGTGCAAAAGCGAACCACGCGCACGCCCTATCTGCTGCCGCCGTCAGGTTCGCAGGAGCCTTCGCCGCCTGAAGCGCCGCTGCAAACAGCCGGAATCTTTAGCCTGAACTGGTCAGCCGATAATCAACTTCTTATCACCACCGGCACTGATCTTTTTCGTGTCAGCCGTGACGGCAGCAGCCGCACCACGCTCATCAGCGATTCTGCGGCCTACATCGTTGCGGCCAGCCAATGCGGGAAAGATCACATTGTATTCAGTTGGATTGGCCACAATCCCTCGGCAGGCAACGTTGTGGACGAAATCTGGCGCGTCAATCCCGATGGCTCGAATCCTTTGCGGATTGCCAATCCTATGGGCCTTGTCCAAGGGCTTAGTTGCTCGCCAGATGGCAAGATCTTGTATTACTTCGATCAGAGCACGGGCCGAATTATGGAAGTTTCCACCGATGGTGGAGATCCGCAAATTGTGCCCGGAACCGATATTCCTAAAGAGTTTGTGGCCACGGACCTCGGCCGTATTTCGCCCGACGGAAAGCAGATGCCATTTTTCACCGCGAGCGGCCCTGGCCACATCAATCTCGACATCGTCGCGCTCAACGCCGGACCAAATCCATCTCTTCGTCGGCTCACTCCAGATCCTCGCGTAACTGGGAGCGTGAACTTTACGCCCGACGGAAAAGGGCTGGTTTATGGCATTACGGAAAACGGCGTGACGAATGGTTGGATTCAACCTCTCGACGGCTCGCCCGGCCGCCAGATCACCCATTTCACCTCCGGAGGTATTGCCGCCGGCGGCTGGTCGCCCGACGGCAAAACCCTCGCCGTCCTCCGCACCCAAACCCAATCCGACATCGTCCTCCTCCGCGACTCCATCCAGTAACGAGGAAAAAATTTCACTCGGCGCACCTCTTATCCGACTGATACGATTCTCGCAGTATTCGCCATGTATGAAGACGAACGCAACATCGCGCTTTCCACATTCGAAAAGATTCGCGCTGAATTTCCTCGACTTACGATGACTCTTGATCTACTCCCAAAGAATGTTGAAATCGCTATGCACATTCCGGTTCAAACCGGACTTTCCTTCGACGTATACCTGAATCTTCAAAATCGTGATGAACTGCACGTCGTAGTGTCGAAGTTTTGGATGGACTGGTTTCCCTGCACGAATCAAAAGAAGGTTGACAGATACCTCGAAGCAGTGTCGGGCCTGCTTTCCGGTGAGTTTCGCATCGTCGAGCACTGGCGTGGCCGGCGCATAGTCTTAGCACAGCTCCAGCGTCCCAACGGAGATGCCTGGGAGGCTATCGCTCGGAGCTTGAATCCAACGATTCTTTTTCCTTGGCCGCCCAAAACTCTAAAAGTCATCCAAAATACTCGCGCTGTTGATTGACCCAACCTGCCTCTAACAATTCCGCAAAATCATGCTGAGACTCTAGGATTGTCATTCCGAGGGAAGGATGCGACGAACATCCGACGAGGAATCTGCTGTTGCCTTTGCGTGCCACAGCCTTCAGCCTCTATATCGCTTGCGTGGCACAGGCGTCTTCCGTAGGGGCGCTGCGCGCGCAGCGCGAGCGCACTTTGCTGTAGGGGCGGCTTTTACGCCCGCCTTCTGCGCTCCGGCCGACCCTGCGGAGCCGCCCGCCTTTGCTCTTGGTGTCATCCTGAGCGTAGCGCCTTTCGCGGAGTCGAAGTGCGTTGTGTGGACTCCGGTGCCGTTTACCGGAGGATCTCGCCTCGACGCTTTTCGGGTGCCCCATCCTTCGCCGCCGTTCGCGAAGGGTGGGCCGGCGGCAGCTTTACCCGACGCTTCTGGTCCTCGTCTGTTTGTCGAGTTGCGACTATTACCATCACCGCCCGAACAACGTTCCTCTCTCCGCTAAATGGGTGGATCATGTTTTCATTGATTGCTCGGCTGAAAAGCAATGGGATGCAGACCGCTGCACAGTATACAAAGGCGACACCGGCCAAATTCTTGCCGACGGAATTTGGATTCTGAATACCACCTTCGGATCAGCTGATCCTTCTACACTGCACTACATCGCGTATGGCCACGGCACAATCTATTTTGACGACGCTCAGTTCTTGATGCTCACCTCTCCGTCCGAGAAAGATCCACAGGTGCTGCTTCTGAAGCAGCTTGCTACCCACGGGGATGCGCAGGCGATCGACTGCAATCTGATACCAAATAACAGCCAAATCTCTGAGCTGTCGAAATGCGCATTGAACGCCTTTGCCGTCCGAAGACCGTTCTACGTGAAATACTACGAGCCTGGGATCGGTTCTTCCATTTACCACGCTCTGGCTGGCGATTCGCAGGGAAATGTCACCGAGATCGATTATTACAGTATGGGCTACTCAACTCACAATCTGCCCGTGAATGCTCAGTTGTTCGACGACCATCACATCATCGTGATGCCGTGCCCCGACCCCGTCAATCTCATGGGAAGTACAGACGGCACTCTATTCTGTGAGCGACCGCCGACTTCCTTCAAATAGTCTAGCGGCGCGTTCAGTGAGCTTGAAGAAATGGATTCGTTTCGCGCTCTTCAGCGAGCGTGGTGGACGGACCGTGGCCGGGAAACACAATCGTGTCTTCAGGCAAAGTAAGCAGTTTCAAACGAATCGAGCGAATAATCTCCGGATACGAGCCGCCCCAGAGATCCGTTCGTCCGATGGAACCCGCAAACAACGTATCTCCAGCGAAAAGCCACGGAGCCTGCGTGTTTGCGCGCCTGTCGCGAGCGGCCGCTGATTTTCTTGTGGGTTCACTTGGAAGCACGATGCGCTTCCCTTCCCCTTCGTGCGCATCAGCGGAAAACGGCAAATACAAACTGATGCTTCCGAGCGAATGTCCCGGCGTGTGCAACACGCGCGCTTCGTAATTTCCCCAACGAATCGTATCGCCTTCGTTCAACAAATTGTCGATTTTCGCCAGCGGTGGCGGCGCGACGCCCAGAAATTGCGCCTGCATATCCATCGCGCGATACATTTCCAGATCGCCTTCGTTCATCAGCACCGGCGCGCCAGTCGCGTCGTGGAGTTTTTTCAGTCCGCCGACATGATCAATGTGCGCATGCGTGCTAACGATCGCCTTCACCGTCAGCCGATGCTTCGCAAGCGCTGCAAGAATGCGGCCCACTTCTTCGCCAGGGTCAATGACGATCGCTTCGCGCGTCACCGGATCGCCGACAATCGAGCAGTTGCACTGCAGCATCCCCACCGGAATAATCTCGTGAATCAGTCCGCCTTCATTTACGTTCGCCTTTGTCATGAACTTTCAGTATAACGCCACCGCGCAGCCGCATCGCGCGCCCCGCATCTGATAAGATGATTTTGAGCGCGACAATTCAAGATATGGCTACTGAGGCACCGCTAAAATTCGAGCACGAAAAACTCGGCGCAACCTTCGCGGAATATTTTGACTACAACCTCCCCGCGAATTACGGCGACGCGCAGCGCGAATACAAATTCGCACGCGAATCCGTCGCCCTGATCGACAAGAGTTATCGCTGTGTGCTTTCTTTCACCGGAAAAGATCGCGTCCGCTATTTGAACGCGATGCTCACGGGAAATATTCGCGACCTCACAGCAGGCCACGGAAACATTTCCCTGCTGCTGAATCCGCAAGGACGCATTCTCGCCGAAGTGGAAACGCTCGCACTGGAAGATCGCTTAGTCGTGATTTCGTACACCATGGTCCGCGAACGCCTGATAGAGACATTCGATAAATTCATCATCATGGACGATGTCACGCTCGAAGACCTCACCGGCAAGTTCGGCACGCTCGCGCTCGAAGGCCCGAAGGCAGCTGAAATTGTTCGCGAATTGTGCGGACTTGATTTGAATTCGCTCGAAGAATTCGCGCACGCTGAAAGCACAATCGCCGGAATTTCCTGTCGCGTCATTCGAACTTCAACAGCAGAAACTCCCGGCGCGGAATTTCTGACTTCGCGCGAAAA
>DATFQU010000038.1:0-5705 GCA_035264005.1 Candidatus Acidiferrales bacterium | reverse complement strand
GGCAACCGGAATGCTTTTTTTGCCAACGCGCGAAACGACGACGGCGAAGACCAACGGAAAAAGAGCGCCAGCAAGAGTCATCAGCGCGAGAATTCCAGCGGCCGCAAACCAGCTGATGTTGTTGCCGTATTGCTGCATCACAGTGGCGATCCACGGCAGGCTGAGCGGATAAAAAAGCGCTCCGTTGATGAAACCGCAGAACGCGGCATCGCGGGTGCGGGCGCCGAGAGCGGCGTGCATGAGCAATGCAACCGAAATCCAAGCGAGCAGCGGCAGGTTGTAATTCGGAAATGAAAACGAAAGAGCGAGGCCGGAGGCTACGGCAAGGACAAGTCGAACAGGCCGCGATAGCGTCATTCAGCGTCTATAGATGGCTTTGAATCCCTCGCGCTCAAGCGATTGCTTGGCCTTGTCGCCAACGGCCTGAGTGTGGAACGGGCCGACCTGCACGCGATAGAAAGCGTCAGACGACGGCGTGATGACGAAAGCAGGAAAGCCCTTCTGTTGCAGGGCGTCGGCTAATGCGAGCGCGTCGCCTTCGTGGCGCACAGCGGCCACTTGCAAAACGATAGCGTTGCGCGACATGCGAGGTGCGCGGAATCGCGCGGGAGTTGGAGTGGAAGCAATGCGGTCGGGTGCGGATTTCGAGCTTACAGGCTTGGGATTCAGCGGCGCAGGCGCGGCGTCAGATTCAGGAGTTACTGCGGCTGGAGACGCCAAAGCGTTGGCGCGCGGCGATTTCAGTGGAACATCCGTGGTTTTCTTCTCGGTGTAAAAGTCCCACTCCGGAGACGCTGGCGGCTGATTCGTGGGCGCTTTTGCGCCAGAGGCGGCCGATGATTTGGGCGCAGTTTCGAGCGAAGCAGCCTCGACAGGTGAATTGACATACTGCGTTTTACCCATGACGTAGCCTAGCGTGAAAAACACGCAGCACAGCGTAACTACGCCAAGAAACAAAGCAATCAGGTGACGGCTTTCGAGTACGCGCTCGCCACCACGTTTGGAACTCATCTTTTTAGAATGCTCCCCTCACGAACTCACTTGGTGAAACCCTTAATCCACCCGCTGACCAAGTCGATGGGCACCGGGAAAATCACCGTAGTATTTTTCTCCGTGCCGATTTCCTGCAGCGTCTGCAAATAGCGAAGCTGCACGGAAACGGGCTGTGCTTCCAGCGCAGCCGCAGCTTCCGCGAGCTTGGCTGAGGCCTGCAATTCGCCGTCCGCGTTGATGATCTTCGCGCGGCGCTCGCGTTCGGCTTCTGCCTGGCGCGCAATGGCCCGCTGCATGTTGTCCGGAATATCGACTTGCTTCACCTCAACCTTCGTTACCTTAATACCCCAAGGCTCGGTATCCAGGTCAAGGATTGTTTGCAACTTTTCGTTTACTTTTTCGCGCTCTGACAAAACGTCGTCCAATTGGAACTGGCCAATGACACTGCGCAGATTGGTCTGAGCAAGCTGGGACGTGGCGTAAAGATAGTTCTGCACCTGAGAGATGGCCAAGTTTGCATCGATTACGCGGAAATAACAGACGGCATTTACCTTTGCGGAGACGTTGTCCTTGGTGATGACGTCCTGCGCCGGAACGTCAAGCGTTTCGACGCGCAGTGAGACGCGGATCATGATGTCGATCGGAAAGAAGATGAGTACAAGCCCGGGCCCCTTTGCAACCGGTAGCATGCGACCAAGGCGAAGGACAACGCCGCGTTCCCATTCCTTGACCACGTTGATGCACTTGAGTAGCCACATCAGGAAGAGGAAAACGCCGATCGCAATAACTACGAGAAGTGCATTCATCGCTGCCTCCGTGCGCGTCCCGCGCGCATCTGCAAGACCGCTTCTGAGGAACGGACGAACTGTAACACAGTTAGTGTGCGAGAGTGCTGGGAACAGGAGCGCCTGTGCGGACTGGTTCAACCGTGAGAGTCAAGCCATCGACGCGGCTGACGCGGACGCGCGTTCCTTTGGGAATCGACTCGCCCGCAGCGGCGCGCCAAAGTTCACCGTGTACGAGAACCATGCCCTTTGTTCCGACCGATTGGACGGACTCGACGAGTTCGCCTTCGGAGCCGACGAGTTGCTCGCTTCCGGTTGACCGCTTCCACTTGAATGAGCGGAGAACCAGACGCATGAGGAAAATCACAATGAGCGCGACGGGAATGGTGACTGCGAGAGCAGTGCTCAAATCAACGCCTCCAGGAGTAATCGGCGAACGAACCAGCATCAGAGCGCCGAGGAGCATGGCGATGGCTCCACCGACGCCGAGGACTCCGTGGGTTGGGAACTTCGCCTCCAGCACGAAAAGAATAAGCGCAAGGATGATGAGAAGAAGTCCGGCGAAGTTCACGGGCAGCATGTGCATGGCGAAGAGGGCGAGCACAAGCGCGATGCCGCCAATCACTCCGGGCGCGAACATGCCGGGATGAGTGAATTCCCAATAAAGACCGACGACTCCAATCAGCAGCAGAATGAAAAACGCATCGGGCTGAATGATGCGGTCGAGAAATTTCTCGCGGTCGCTCATTTGGTGAACTTCGACGACTGGATCGGAAATCTGAAGCGTTTGCTGTGAACCGTCGAAGCGCGTGATGGTGCGACCATTCAGTTGCGCGAGCAGAGCACCGGTATTGGGAGCGATGACGTCAACGAGATGGCCGTCCAAGGATTCCTTCTCGCTGAAGGCTTTGGCGTCGGTGACCGCGGTAACGGCAAGCGGCACGTTGCGGCCGCGGAGCGAGGCATAGCTGCGGAGATAGGCCGTCGCCTCGTTCATGATTTTGCGAGAAAGCGTGTCATCCACCTTCACCGGATTGCCAAGGAATTCGAGAAGAGGCGACGCGGCGCCAGTATCTGTGCCGGGAGACATCGCGGCGACGTCGGCGGAAATCAAAATGAAAAAGCCCGCGGAGGCGGCGCGCGAGCCCGAAGGCGTGACGTAATTCACCACCGGGACGTGCGAATGAAGAATGGCAGCGATGATTTCACGCATCGAGGAATCGAGGCCGCCGGGAGTATCAATCGTAATGAGGATCAGGCTGGCATTTGCGCGGTTGGCTTCAGCGATTCCGTCAACGATGTATTCGGCAAGAATGGGCTCGATCTCACCGTTGATTTGCAATTCGTAAACCGACGAGGACGCTGGAGGTGGCGCGGCAGCTACGGCAAGGGGACGCGCAAACAGGACAAGTGACGCGAAGGCAGCCACACTGCAAATGGTTGCCAAACGCAAGGGCGCAGATTTGCGACGGAACGATTGGCGGTTCGACAGTTTGCGCATGGGTGAGCTCATTATAGCAGGGAGCAAACGCTCATGCCTGTTATGGCAGTTCGCAAGCCAAACTCATTAGTGCGATGCCGCTCGGAACGTTTCAGTGCGGCTTGGAGTTCGCGAGTTGCGGAACCGGAGCGAACACGGCCTGCACTTGCGGATCGGTGATTACTTTGGAAAACGTCGGATCCGTTTTCGCGTCCACGAATTTCTGATAACCCTGGTCACGCGACATTTTCAAGTAATGCGCGCACCGCTCGGCATTGCCCATCTGGGCATAAGCGCGCGCAACAAAAAAGTAAAAGAGGCCGGGATCGGTAGTTCCAGTTTGACGTATGACCGTCCCATTGCCGCCGTGCTCGTTCATGATTTGCGGATCCATCTGAATGGCCCGCTGGAAAGCGTCCATTGCCTCGGGATATTTTTTTTCGCCGAAGTAGGCGTACCCGAGATTGCAATAAACAACCGCCATATCGGGTCGCAGCGTGATCGCCTTCTGATACCAATCGACTGCGTGGCCGTACTTGTGGCGCGCATATTCGATGGTGCCCACATTGTTATAGGCACTGGCGTATGTTTTGTCAGCTTTCACGGCTTGTTTATAGGCGTGTTCCGCGGGACCATCCTCTCCATACGACTGGAAAGTTACGCCGAGCTTATTGAACAGCACGGCGTTTTTCGGTTCTTCTTTGACGAGCTGCTCGTAAGATTTGATCGCCTCCGGGTAGAGCTTACGAGCCACGAGAATATCCGCGCGCAATTCTTCAAGCTGACGCGGAGTCATCGTCGGTTGCGAGACTGGCTGCACCGCGGAGACTTGGCGCATCCCAACGGGACCAACACGCTGCGCTCGGGCGGACGCGACGAAAATCAAGGGAAGAAAGGCAACAGGCAGGATCGAGTACTTCATGGCTCAACCTCCTCCAACCCGGCCGTCTAGGGATTCGGTTTCGAGTTGGCTGGTGGCTTCTTGCTGCTTCCAAAGATACCACCAAAAATCTTGCTGAGTATCCCTTTTTTCTTTTCAGGCTCGGTGGGGGCCGGAGCGAGGACCGGTGCCGCAGGCGAAGCGTTAGAAGGCGGCGTTCCGGCCGGCCGGCTCGGAAGTCCCTTCTCCCGCTCGATAGCCGCCGCAGTGGACGACGGCGGAGGCGGGCTGGACGGCTTACCGAAAAGATGGGACAGCCAGCCGACGGCAGGTACCGAGGAGAGCTTATCGGTTCCGTGAATCGGGCAGAAAACGGTAGGCTCCGTTCCGGAAATATAAACTTCGTCGCGCGTGTTTGGGCAGGACGGGGTTGCAAGGTCACCCGATTCGGGGCAAATAACGACGTGAGTCAATCCCGGCGGCTCCGGCAAGGGTTGCATGTCCTGATAGGCGGGCAATGCCTGCGCGCGCTTCATGAACTCCGCCCAAACAGGAGCGGCGGACAGCGCTCCCGTAAGATCGAGGTCGCGGTCATCGTCGTAGCCGACCCATACAACGCACAGCAGGTTTGAAGTGTATCCAGCAAACCAACCGTCCTTGGACGTGCCGGTCTTTCCAGCAGCGGGAGCGGTGAAGCCGCGCTGGCGCACAGTGTAGCCGGTGCCATGATTAATCACGTCTTCGAGCACGCTGGTCACGAGATAGGACACACGCGGATCAAGCACAGGATGGGTTTGGGGCGCGGATCGGTTGATGACCTTGTCATCCGTATTGACGATTTCGTTGAGGAAACGAGGCTCGGCGCGAACCCCGTCATTGGCGAAAATCGTG
Organism: Candidatus Acidiferrales bacterium; assembly: GCA_035264005.1. Taxonomy (GTDB): domain Bacteria; phylum Acidobacteriota; class Terriglobia; order Acidiferrales; family UBA7541; genus DAHUXN01. The sequence goes on along the minus strand of DATFQU010000038.1, from coordinate 676 downwards.
TACCCTGCAGCAACCTCAAGCGGCGTCATGACGTAAGAGCCAATGGCCATCGCGGGAGTGGCTTCGATGTCAGGATCCAGGCCGAGCTGAGTTGCGAATTGTTTAACGCGGTCGTAGCCGACCATCTCGGCAAATTTGACGGTGGCGACGTTCAAGGAATGCGTAAGTGCGTCGCGAGCGGAGACGGTACCGTAGAATTCGCCTTCATCGTTATTGGGCGTGTAGTCCTTGCCGTCGAAGGTGAATGTTGTCGGCTCATCCTCGACGGTCGTTTCCGGAGTAATGATGGGTTGAAGGCCCACGATGGAATTGTCGAATGCTGCCGCATAGACAAATGGCTTGAACGAAGAGCCGGGCTGGCGGCGCGCCAAAACGTGATCGAGCTGGCTTTCACCGTAGTTCCGGCCGCCGACGAGAGCGAGAATGGCGCCGGTTTTCGGGTCCAATGCCACCAAGGCGACCTGGGGTTTCACAGGGGCGAGATGGCGGCGCTTCTCCGCGGCGTAGCGACGCGCCAAGGTGTCATCGAGGATTTTCATGCCCGCATCGACAGACTCTTCGGCTGCGGCCTGCAATGCAGGGTCGAGAGTTGTATAAATGCGGTAACTTTGCGTCGTCAGATCGTTCTGCGAAAACTGATCGAGTAATGAGTCGCGCACCATGTCGACGAAGTACG
>DATFQU010000037.1:0-4579 GCA_035264005.1 Candidatus Acidiferrales bacterium | reverse complement strand
AGCAGCGGTAGCATCTGCACCTCCGATGACTTCGACCCAGCCCAACCTCACCGAGAATGTAGCCGGGCTGCTTTGCTACGTCCTCGGCTGGATCACCGGCCTGATTTTCCTGCTCATTGACAAGCGCCCTTTCGTGCGCTTTCACGCCGCCCAGTCCCTGATCCTGTTCGGAGGGTTGCACATTATCAGCATTATTCTCGCTACGGCCTTCCTGGGTGGCGGCTTCTGGGGTGGCTCTTTCAACTGGTCGGCGCTGAGCTTTTGGGCCGCGATTCATAGCCTGATTGACTTGATTGCTCTGATTGCCTGGATCGTTGGCATGATCAAGGCTTATCAGCACGAGCGCTTTCGCTTCCCAATCGTTGCGGAGTTTGCGGACCAACTCACGGGCAAGTAGCGCGCGGCGGAGCTGCTTAGAATCCGTGGTGCAATTTCCGCAATAGCGGGTGCAGGAATTCGAGAGCGATTTTCATTCCCACCCTATCGAGCAAGTCATAATTCCCCGTGCGAAACGCATCCCTTGGGCCGTACCGCGCCGGGTACCAGGCTAATGTCGAAAACGCTCCTGCATAAGGCGACACGACTGCTGGCGGCGAAAAAACTCGGTGTCCGTCCTCGCCTGCACGCGCCGTTACGCTCGAAACAAGCGCATGTCTTACGCGCGGCCAAACGCCCTTGCATGTGCAGGGATAGTATTTCGTGTCCAAATGAAGCGCCTCGCCCAACAGAAAATTTGTTGTCCCTGCCGTCGTCGAGGAACCCACATCCGAAATAAATCGCTCTCCGTATGCGCCCCAGCCCTGGCCCCATTCCGGCGGCACATCGTCGGCGTGGCTAATCGCCGATCCCGCCGCAAGCGTCACCATCTGGATCGGCCCAAAAGTGCTTAACGCGTAGTTATGAAGGCGCTTGTGAAAGTCTGGCCGCACGTAAGCGGTTTGCTGCGTGTCTGTGCCTTGGTCCGAGTTGGTTTTGGCGTTTGAACTTTTCAGTCCCTGCCCGGACGCAGCGTTCGCCATTAAACTGACGCAGATGACAAACAGCATTCTTGTAAATCTCATCGCCATTAGGATGTTCTCGATCCTCTCATCGTGACCGCCGCTATCCTAATAGCATGTATCCGCTGTGGATTCAGTTTCTTCGTCACCATTTGACAACATTTCATGCGTCCGCTACGCTCGTTTGCTTTCTAATCGCGTTATCGCTGGCGTAAGTCGCTCACAGCCACCCGGGCCCATGCAAAACGAGAATGGCTGACCGCAAACTTCCAACTCGCGCCGAAGATTTCTCCGAATGGTACAACCAGGTCGTCTTGCGCGCGGAGATGGCCGATTACGCCCCTGTTCGCGGCTGCATGATCGTTCGGCCGTATGGTTGGGCGCTCTGGGAGAACATCACCAGCGCTCTCGACCGCCGCTTCAAAGCCACCGGTCACATGAACGCCGCCTTTCCTCTGCTCATTCCCCGCAGCTTCATTGATAAAGAGCAGCATCACGTCGCCGGGTTCTCTCCCGAACTCGCGGTCGTCACTGTCGGCGGTGGCGAAGAACTCGAAGAGCCCCTTGTCATCCGCCCGACTTCGGAAACAATCATCGGTCACGCTTACGCGAAGTGGATTCAGTCCTATCGCGACTTGCCCGTTCTCATCAACCAATGGAACAGCGTCGTCCGCTGGGAGTTGCGCACCAAGCTTTTTCTGCGCACGCTGGAGTTCTTCTGGCAGGAAGGCCACACCGCTCACGCCACTCTCGAAGAAGCCGAAGCCGAAACGCGGCAGATGCTCGATATTTACACCGATTTTGCCGTTCGCGACGCTGCGATTCCCGTGATTCCGGGGCGCAAGTCCGATGCCGAGCGCTTCGCGGGCGCCGACCGCACGTATTCCATCGAAGCCATGATGGGCGACGGCAAAGCCTTGCAAGCCGGAACGTCCCACAACCTGGGCCAGAATTTCGCCAAGGCTTTCGAAATCAAGTATCTGGATAAGGGCGGCGTTCACCAGTTCTGCTGGACGACTTCCTGGGGGCTCTCGACACGCTTTGTCGGCGCGATTGTGATGGTTCACGGCGACGACCAAGGTCTCATCCTTCCGCCCCGCCTGGCTCCTTATCAGGTCGTCATTGTCCCGATTTTCAAGTCGGACGACGAAAAAAACACTGTCTTCGAGGCCGCGCGCAAAATTCGCGCCGAACTCGTCGCCGCGGACATTCGCGTGAAAATGGACGAACGCGACGGCATGAGCCCCGGTTTCAAATTCAACGACTGGGAGATGCGCGGTGTGCCCCTGCGCATCGAGCTTGGACCCAAAGACGTCGCGAGCGGTAATGCTGTCCTGGCGCGCCGGGACCGACCCGGCCGCGAAGGCAAAGCATCCGTCGCGCAGCAGGGAATCACGGCCGTTGCCACAAAGCTGCTCGCTGAGATTCAAGACGCTCTGTTTCAGCGTGCCTTGGAGTTTCGCAAATCCAATACTGCCGAACCCAAGGACTACCAAGAATTCAAGGCCGCCGTCGAGGAGGGCTTTGCGTTGTCCCATTGGTGCGGCAGCCCCGATTGCGAAGCCAAGATTAAAGAGGAGACGAAAGCCACGATGCGCTGTATTCCTCTTGAGCAAACCGCCGGCGCGGGGAAGTGTGTTTACTGCGGCCAGTCTGCCCCCGAGCGAGCCATCTTCGCCAAGGCTTACTAGCTCGCTCCGGAGTTAGTACCAATCCTGTACATTCGGTCAGGTTACGCGTCTGGAACGCTTGCCAATCCCTCCGTCGACGCTCCATCACTCGGGTGCTAGCATTTTTTACGGCGCAAATTGACTTACGGTCATGGGGAGGGTTTAGTGAGCACCGCGTGGAATCACGGCGAAAAGGGCAATGCAAAGCTCAAGATGCTGCTCGTGGTGCTGATCGCCTTTGCCTTGGTGTATAGCGCTATCAAAATCGTCCCGATCTACGTAACCAATTACCAATTGCAGGACTCGATGCAAGAGGAGGCCACATTCGCCTCCGTGAATCGCAAATCCGCCGACGACATCAAAGCCGAGGTTCAGAAAAGGGTGCGCGGCCTCGGACTTGCGGTTGACCCGAGTACGATTCAGGTATCGTCGGAAGCTGGGAACGTTTCAATCTCCCTCGAGTACACTGTTCCTGTGGACCTCACTGTTTATCAACTTCAACTACATTTTCATCCCCAGGCAGACAACGCTTCCCTTTAGAATAGCAGTCGAATGGAGTGAGGCTCCGGGGAGCTTTTCGGGGACCGCCGCGTGCTACGGCTAACGTCTCGCGGCGCATCCCAGCCTCCGACTTTGCGGCTCCGGGGGGAGAATCGGAGGAAGAATTGCGCATTCGTATCGCACGCGGGTTTTGGACGTCTCGCGTTGGGCTAACTATTCTCGGTGTCGCGCTGGCTGGGTTTCTGACAGCCGCCGGAGTGTACACGTACTATTGGGTCCACTTCAGCCACCTGATTGACGAGCGCCTCAGCGGGCAGGTCTTCGGACACACTTCCCACATCTTTACGGCACCCGAAAAGATCTTTGTCGGCGAACAGCTTTCGCCCGGCAACCTTGCCGGATACCTCATCAACAATGGGTACAGCGAGTCCGACGTGCCGGGCTCTTCGGGGCGCTTTGAAACGACAAAGACTTCAATCGAGATTTATCCATCGGACAGTTCCTACTTCGGCGGCCTCAACTCCGTCCGCGTCGATTTCTCGCCCACGGACATATCCCGCATTCATCTGCTGTCCAACAACATTTCTGTAAGTTCTGCTCAAATCGAACCTGAACTGCTCACCAACCTTTTCGATGATTCCCGCGAAAAGCGCCGCGTCGTGCGTTTCGAGGACCTGCCGCAAAATCTCGTTCACGCCGTCCTGGCTGCCGAGGATAAACGTTTCTTCGAGCATGGTGGGTTCGACCCGATTCGCGTCATGGGCGCCGCTCTTGCCGATCTGCGACGCAACAAGTCTGGCGGTTCGGGAATGCTCGAGGGTGCCAGCACCATCGATATGCAAGTCGCCCGCAGCTTTTTCTTCTCAACCAAGCGCGTTTGGCGCCGCAAGCTCGCCGAAACGATGGTTGCTCTTGAACTCGACCACAGGTTCAGCAAAGAGCGCATTTTCGAGCTGTACGCCAACGAGATTTACCTTGGCAATCGAGGCAGTTTTGCCATTCGCGGCTTCGGAGAGGCCGCCGAAGCGTATTTTGGCACAGATGTTCGCGATCTCGACCTTGCGCAAAGCGCCTTCCTGGCGGGAATCATTCGCTCGCCGAATCGCTACACGTCCGCCGAACGCCATCCGGAGCGCGCCAATGACGCCCGCGACCGCGTACTCAAGCAAATGCTCGAAGACCGCTACATTACGGCCGCGCAGGAGAAGTCCGCGCAAAGTGAGCTACTGCAGTTTGTCGGCGGCGGCGCAACCTCCAGCCGCTCTGCGCCGTACTTCGTCGACATGGTGCGCGACTCATTACTCGATCAGTTTTCGCAGAACGATCTGACGACGCAAAGTTACCGCATTTATACAACTCTCGACCCTGCATTGCAGGCCGCAGCCGAAGAGTCTGTCGATGCGGGCATGA
>DATFQU010000036.1:0-12321 GCA_035264005.1 Candidatus Acidiferrales bacterium | reverse complement strand
ACCAGATCGAGCGTGACCGGCTCGCTGGGGATTCCCAACAACGAAGCGCGACCGCCCTGGCGCAGCATCTGGAAGCCCTGGCGAATACCCGCGGGATTGCCGCTCATTTCGAGGAGCACGTCGACGCCGTCACCACCGGTGGCTTCTACGACTGTTGCAACCGGATCGCCCTGAAGTGGGCCAAGAACTTGATCTGCGCCCATCTGTTTGGCCAGGTCGCGGCGATGGGCGTTTACCTCGGTGGCGAAAATCGTTGAGCAGCCGCAAGCGCGAGCAACGGCGATTGACATCAAACCGATGGGGCCGCAGCCAGTGACCGCGACTGTTTGTCCAGCAATTTCACCGGCGAGAACGGTGTGCACCGCATTGCCGAGAGGATCGAGGATCGCGGCATAGTGCTCGGGAATCGCCGGGTCGATCTTCCAAATGTTGCGCGCCGGAATGCGCACGAATTCGGCGAAGCAGCCGTCCGCATCGATGCCTACGATTTTCACGTTGCGGCAAAGATGAGGCTGGCCAGCGCGGCATGCGCGGCAGTGGCCGCAATTGACGTGCATCTCTGCGCTTACGAAGTCGCCCGGTTTCAGTGACTCGACTTCGGCTCCGATTTTTTCCACCACGCCGCAGAATTCGTGGCCGAAGGTCATCGGGGGGTGAATTCGCGACGCCGACCATTTATCCCAATGATAGATGTGGAGGTCTGTGCCGCAGATGGAGGCGGCGCGAACGCGAACGAGAACATCAGACGGGCCAAACGTGGGAACGGAAACGGACTCAAGTTGCGCGCCCGGTTCGGGACGCGCCTTGCGCAGCGCTTTCATGATAGGGGTCGCCTCTGATGACAGGAGCGAGAGTGAGTGGTGTAAGAAGTCTGTGCCAAATTAGCGATGTTAGCACAGGCGGCGGGATGCCGAAAAGATCCCGCTAGCCCAAAAGAAATGCGAGATTTTGTGTAAGTTTCGCTACAATCGCGCGCGGATTCCAGGTAACTGCAGATCCCCGCGGAGGCACGGGGTGTCGTTCAGCGAGCGGCTGAGAGAAATTCGGGAAGGCTTTGCGCCAGCGTTTTGGGTGGCGAACATCACAGAGATGTTCGAGCGGCTGGCGTACTACGGAGCGTTCGCTTCGCTCGCGAATTACCTGCATTCCAGTCTTGGGTTTCCGACGGAACAAACGGCGAGTCTCTCAGGAATTTTTGGTGGCCTCGTGTGGTTTCTGGCGATTGTCGGGGGGGCGGTTGCCGACAGACTCGGTTTCCGGCGCGCGCTTTCTGTCGCGTATTTGATCCTTACGTGTTCATACTTTTTGCTCGGTTCGATCGGGTCTTCGTGGATGGGGCCGGTTCGCAACGCCGTGCCGCTCTTTTGGATCGTGCTGGTCATCTTGATGCTGCCGGCGCTGGGAATCTCGATGGTCAAGCCGGCCGTCGTAGGCACGACAGCCCGAACCTCGAAAGAAAATGTGCGGTCGATTGGCTATTCGATTTACTACACCCTGGTGAACGTTGGCGGAGCGGCCGGACCCTACGTTGCATCTCTTGCACACCAGCACATCGGGGTGCAGAGCGTTTTTAGGATATCGGCGCTGTGCGTGTTCGTGATGTTCTTCGCGGTGCTGCTGTTTTTCAAAGAGCCGAAAGTGCCGGGGGAAATCCAAACTACCAGCCTCGCTCAGACTGCGCGGAATCTGTGGACCGTGCTGACAAATCCTCGCTTCATGCTGTTCCTGATTATTTTCTCGGGCTACTGGATCGTCTACTGGCAGGTGTACATCGGCTTGCCGCTGTACATCACTGGTTACATCAATCCACACGCGGACGTGGAGCTGATTATCGTGACGGACGCAGCATCGGTGATCTGCCTGCAGGTCATTATTAGTTACCTGACTCGCAAAATGCGTGCTTTCCGAGCCATCACGGTTGGAACGGTGATCAGTGCGTTAGCGTGGCTGGTTGTGGCGTTTCATCCGACGATTTTTGGAGCGGTCGCCGCACTCTTCGTCGTCGCGCTTGGCGAGATGACGCTTTCGCCGAGGTATTACGAATACGTCTCGCGCCTGGCGCCGCAGGGGCAGCAAGGTACGTATATGGGTTTTGCGTTTGTGCCAATCGGTGTGGGTTCGTTGGTGGGCGGGCCGGTGATGGGTTACTTCCTCCATCATTTTGGTGAGGTCATCCACCATCCGGAACGGGCATGGTGGGCAATGACAGGAATTGGTTTGCTGACTGCGCTGTGTTTGTGGATATACGACAAGATCCTCAGGCCGTCTGACGTCAGTTGACCATGCGCCGAATGTGTTCGAGCGCCTGTTGCGCGAGGGCGTAGCTCGGTTCGATGCGCAGCGCAGCTTGAAATTCTTCACGCGCGCGGCCAAGTATGCCCTTTGCGACGTAGATGCGGCCCAAGTTGTAATGCGGAAAATGGCGGGGTTCGTATCGCGGCGCTTCGATGGCGCGTTCGAGCCAAGGCTTGGCTTCGTCCAGCTTGCCAATCGAGATCAGATAGGCGCCGATGTCGTTATAGGGATTGCCAAAGTCGGGATCAACTTCGATGGCGCGCTTGCACTCGTTGATCGCTTCGTCGATCTTGCCCTGGAAGTGGAGGGTCCATCCCAGGAACGTGTGGGCTTCAGCGGTGGGATGAATCTCGAGCGATTTCTGATAGAGTTGCGCGGCGTGCTCGTAATCACCCTCCATTTGCGCTTGATAGGCTTCATCCAAAACTTCCCACGCGCGCTTGACTTTGTCGAGATCCATCGTCGAGTGCTTCGTAACACAGCGGTCAGCGAGAGTCAAACACTGTGCGACTGAAAACTGGGATGAGAACGGCGATTGCCTGCTGCGGAATGCTTTCGCTGATGGCGGCGGGTACTCCGCTCCGGCGAGGCGCAACGGTTCGCGCGCAAGACTTCAAGCCGACCGGAACAAATCTAAAGAGCGGCAAACTGATTTATGACGAAAAATGCGAGCCGTGTCACTTCAGCACGAGCAGCGAAAGAAAAATTGGTCCGGGACTGGCCGGACTGATGAAGCGTGCGAAGTTCAAGGACGGTTTGACCGCAAATGATGAAAACCTGCGGCGCGTGATTCAACGCGGCGGGAAGGACATGCCGGGATTTCGGAATTCGCTGAAAGAAAAGCAGGTGCGCGACCTGATCGCGTACGTAAAAATGCTCTAAGCAGGAGCGGGGAAGCGTTCGAGGATTTTCACCGCATCATCGGCGGTGATGAGTTGCGCGCCGCGGCTGGCGAGTTCGTCCAAAGTTTTCTTTCCTTCGTTTGGATCAAGTGTCTCAATCGCGTCGGTGACAATCGCGACCCGACGACCGCGATCAAGTAGGCCCTTCGCTGCGAGCCTTACGCAGAATTCCGTCACGACACCGAAAACGATGAATTCAGCATCGGATGGAATCTGCGCCAGCAGCTTTTCCGTGAATGGATTGTCAAAGACGTCCAGCGTCTGTTTCTCGATGACGATTTGCGTGCCGCCGGCAATTGTTGCCGGGAGGGTTGCTGGGCTTGTGTTCTTGACGTGGACGGTGTTGGACGCCTTCAGTTCGGGAATGATCTCAGCACCTGACGTACCTTGAACGCAATGCGGAGGAAAACGCTGGAACTCAGGGTCGTTCGGAGAATGCTGGTCTGTGCTCGAAAAGAAAAGCGCTTCTCTGCTGCGCGCAGACTCGACCAGGCGACGCATGTTGGGAATGCGCTTTTCCGCGCTGGGAACGTAAAGTTTGCCGCCGGGGAGCATGAAGTCCGCTTGGGTGTCCACTTCCCAAAGGACTACGGGCGAATCGTGTTGCACGGAAATCATTAAAGAATTTTAGCGCTTTAGTGAGGAACAAGCGAACTTACGCAAGACAGTTGGTGAGGAGTGGCAGTTCGTCAGGATTGTTGGCGGATGCGTCGGCGGACCTTTCCCAGTAGTTTCTTCAGCGGCAAACTGTGGCGCACGGGATATCGTGTCGCGCGGTCAGTGGAAAACACTGGCGCAGGAACGCGCTTCAATGATTCGGCGCAGCGATTTCGTGCGGCATTCAATGGTTCTGCGGGCGCGAGGCGCTTGCCCGAGCGCATAACCGGCTGGAGCAACGGCTCGGCCCCTTTGTGCGTTTCCGATGCGAGCGCAATCAGGTCGCTCTTCCATTTCCCCTTCGCATCGGCAAAGCGAAAAACCTGCTTCCGTCCCGGAAATGTCGCCTTCTGTTCGCTCAGCTTGATCGCTTCTCGCGTTTTTCCGTTGTGCTCCAGCTCAACCAATTTGTAAATCATGCTGAGGTTTCGCGCGTCAGTCGGCGCGACGAGCGCGCTGCCCACTCCAAATGCGTCGATCTTTGCGCCTCGGCGGATCAAGGTGGAGATCTTTTTCTCATCCAAATCGCCGGAAACAAAAACTTGAACATCATTCCAGCCGACACGGTCGAGTTGCGCGCGCACCCAGCGGCTGTCGGCGGCCATGTCGCCGCTATCGAGGCGAACTCCGGCTGGCTTACGCCCAGCGGCGATAATTTTTCTGAGCGCTGCGCGGACATTATAGGTGTCGAGAAGGAGCGTTGCTCGCTCGGGAAAAACGTCGAGAAAACGTGCGAAGGCTTCGGACTCGTCTTCATACGCCATGATCCAGGAATGGGCCTGCGTGCCATACGGAGGAATGCCGAACATTTTGCATGCAATCACGTTGGAACTTCCTGCGCAGCCTGCGATCCAGGCCGCGCGTGCCGCAAAGACGCCTGCTTCCGCTCCGTGGGCGCGGCGGGCGCCAAATTCAACGACAGGCTTGCCCTCAGCGGCGGTGACTAAGCGAGCCGCTCGGCTTGCAACCATCGTTTGGAAGTTCACAGCGGAGAGAAGCCGCGTTTCGACGAGTTGCACTTCGATAATCGGCGCGGTCACGCGCAGAATCGGCTCGTTTGCGAAAACCACCGTACCCTCCGGAACAGCCCATACTTCGCCGGTGAAGCGAAACTGCGAGAGGTAACCGAAGAATTCAGGACGAACGTGCCGAAAAACATGCTGGCCGCGAAGATAGTCAACCTCTTCAGGTGCGAAGCGAGCCCTTTCGAGGAAATCAAGCGCCTGTGCGAGGCCGGCGGCCACAAGATAATTGCGTTCCTTCGGAAGCTCGCGAACAAACAATTCAAATGTGGCGCGAGCTTCAAAGCCGCTTTGGAAGTAACCAGCCGCCATAGTCAGTTCGTAAAGATCCGTAAGAAGGCCGGAATTCTCGCGCACGGAGAGATGACTCATTGCCGTGGTTCGATGAGGGTGGCTGCACCAATGACACGCAATGGAAAAGACAAGAAGGATGAGAAGGTCATGGAATCAACCGTTGAGGAAAGCGCGACAGGTACCCCAGCGCCCGCGCTTGGCGGCAGAGGGGCCGCCGGGGTCCGTCGCAGAAAAGTCTGAGCCGTTGAGGCCTACTTAAGGGCCGCGTCTTTGAACGCTTTGGCTGCGCGGAGACGAACGACTGTTTTGGCCTTGATCTTGATTGCTTCTCCCGTCGCCGGATTGCGCCCCATGCGCGCCTTGCGGTGCGCCTTCACCGCGCGACCGATTCCCGGAATCACAAACTTGCCTGAAGTCCGACATTCCTTTACAGCGAGGTTAAAGAGTTCGTCGAAAAACGCGGCCGTCTGCTTCTTTGACACCGGCTTGTCCTTCGTGCTGACCTTCTCCGAAAGATGCGCGATGATTTTGGACTTGCTCATCGGGGTTGCCATCGTATTGCTTTCTCCTCTTTTTAAGCGAATTTTGCATTACTCCCTGGTGGGAGGCCGGGTGCACTATAGCTGTACAAAACCGACAACGCAAGCGAAAACGTTGAAAAAACACCGAAAAATCGAGGTTTTTGGAAAAATGCGACTCGTAAAGGGCTAAGCCCGCTAGGCCTTCGTCTCAGATTTGTGCCAAATTGGAATAGAAAATCGCCATCGACTTAATTCCGCCGAAGTAATTTTCCAGAAGGATGTGTTCGTCAGGTGCGTGCGCATTCTCGTCCGGCAGGCCGAATCCGATCAGGACGCATGGCACCTTGAAGGTGTCGTGCATCTGCGTAACAAAGGGAATTGACCCTCCTTCACGGATGAAGACAGCTTTTTTGCCGAATCCCTTTTGCAGCGCCTGAATGGCATTTTGAAAAATGGGATGCGTGAAGGGCGCCACCCAAGGCTTTCCTGTGCTGAGCACTTCAAATTTGCAGTGGACGCTTTTCGGCAAGAGCTTGCGAATGTGCTTTTCCAATTGCTTCGCAATCTTTTGCGGATTTTGATTTGGTACCAACCGAGTTGAGATTTTCGCAAATGCCTTCGAAGGAATGACCGTCTTTGAGCCTTCACCTGTGTAGCCACCCCAGATGCCGTTTAACTCCAATGTGGGTCGGCACCAAATGCGTTCGATTGTGCTGAACCCCTTTTCGCCGGAGAGACCGGGTGCGCCTACTGTCTTGCGAAAATCCGACTCCTTCCAGGGAAGCGTCTTAAGCGCCTTTCGTTCCTTGGCTGTCGGCAAAACAACGCCTTCGTAGAATCCCGGTACGGCCACTCGCAGATTTTTGTCGTGCAGCTTAGCGATGGTTTCAGCCAGGATTGTGACGGGATTGGGAACAGCTCCGCCGAACGTGCCCGAGTGGAGATCCTGCGCCGGCCCGATGATTTCAACCTGATAATAGTTGAGACCCCGGAGACCATAGGTCACTGACGGCACTCCGCGTGCCAGCATAGATGTGTCGGACACGATCAAGGCGTCTGCTTTCAAACGCTCTTTATTTCGCGCGACGAAGTCCCACAAACTGACGCTTCCGACTTCTTCCTCGCCTTCAATAATCACCTTTATGTTCAGCGGCAACTTGCCCTGCGTTTCTTTCAGGGCCTCCAACGCTTTCAGATGAATGTGCACCTGCCCCTTGTCGTCCGCCGTGCCGCGACCGTAGAGCTTTCCGTCACGCACATCGGGTTCGAAGGCAGGGGACGTCCAAAACTCGAGAGGATCAGCGGGCTGGACGTCGTAATGCCCATAAAAAAGAATTGTCGGCCCGCTGGGCGACTCCAGAGAATCGGCGAGCACTAGTGGATGCATCTTGGTCGGGACGATCTCGGCGTTTGCAAATCCGGCGCCGCGAAGCCGGTCGGCTACCCACTTCGCTGCGCGCTCGATATCCGTCTTATGTTCGCTCTTTGTACTGACGCTCGGAATGCGTAGAAATTCTTTAAGTTCGCTCAGATTGTCGTCACGATGACTTTCGATATAGTCGAGGAAATCCATTCGATTTGCCTTTTTCAGTTTATGATTGCTTGCAGGTATATCGTGCGACGTCTTTTTTCGCACGACCGAGACTAGGCATTGTACGAATCCCGGGGAGTTGCATCAAGCGGAAAGCAACATTTGATTCAGTTGACTGGAATCCACGCTTGATGCACGATAACCGCACGATGCCTTTGTCAGATGACGAGAAACGACGCAGTTCGCGCGTCTTTCGGCGTATTAGCGTGCAGGTGCGCGGGCTCGACCCCGACGGCCACAAGTTCCGCGAATCTTGCCAGACCATCGTCGTGAATGCTCAAGGCGGGCTGATCTATCTGAATGAAACGGTTGAACTCGGCGGGCAGTTGCAAGTTGTGAATCCCGTCACGGATGAAGAGCAGGAATGCCGCGTGGTTTATATCGGAGATGTCTCGGATCGCGGCCAGCGCGTCGGTCTAGAGTTCCTCTCGCCTGCTCCTCATTTCTGGGGGATGGAATTCACGGAGCGTGAGACTCCGCGACAACAATCCTCGTCCCGCAAGTCCTCCGCGAACTGAATAATTAGCTGTCCGGTGCGATTCGCGCACAGCCATGGAGAGTCAATAACTTGAATCCAACTACGAGCGATGGAAACTTCCTTTGCGGGACTAAATCGCCTGTCGCTTCGTAGCGATTGACAAGGACAACGGGCTGGAATGTTCACTTTTCTTTTGTGGTGCATTTTACTTGTGCTGTGCTGGCCGCTGGCCCTGCTGGCGCTTGTGTTGTATCCGATTGTGTGGCTGATGTTGCTCCCGTTTCGCATCGTTGGAATTGCAGCAGGCGGAGCGCTCGACCTGATTCGCGCCATTATTTTTCTGCCCGTACGCATCCTGCAGGGGCCACGGCGGTCACCTGCCACACGCTTTTGAGGTTTTTCGTCAGACAGCATTGCACGTTACAATCCTTTGTGTCTTTTTGCGTGGAGGGGTGGGTGAGTGGTTGAAACCGGCGGTCTTGAAACGCTAAACCGCCATTTTTGTAACTGACAGAGAATCAAACTAAATCCCTTTGCCAGCCGTCAGATACAGCGAATTTCAATGTTTTGGGTTTTGCTGATTTTTGCCTGTTTTATGCGGTTTACTGTGACAATTTTGTGACAGTCGCGCAATTCTGGCCCCTCGCGCACTTGATTGTCACACGCTCAAACTCAAGAATCGACGCCACGGTACGCGTCCGAGGCCCCAATTTAGAAATCAAAGCGGTGAGGACTGCGAAGGATACATTCGTAATTATCATTCGTGTAAGGAAGGGTAGTTAATCACCCTTTTGCGTGCGAGTTTAACGCTCCGGCCCTCTTTTCTAATCGCGGGATGCAAACGAAGCGCTCAAAGTCAGTTGTGTAACAGGCCCCTGCCATTCCTCTTTTATCGCTGCCGTACTCGAAAGTATTCAACGATATACCTTATGAAATTCTTATGAGTCACTTACGACGGCTTAATGTAGCCCTCGTATCCTAGTGAAGTGCTCGCAATGCAGTTGGCCTTCGGGGTTCATAGGGCAAGTTTGCCCACCGAGGGCAAAGCCACCAGCACTTGGTATGGCCAGCATTTTCGCCGGTCGGAGTTGGATATGATCCGCGATCTAATTTTCATTTTCTCGACGCTGTTCTTCTTCACTGCCAGCGTTTTTTACGTTCGCGCGTGCGAGCGCTTGAAGTGAGCGATAAAGATAAGGATGATGTTAAATCCCGTTAGTTTTGGTCGCTTCCTTAAAGTCATCACGCCATGGCTGATTTCATTTTGATCCTGATTTGCGCGCTTGTAGGTGCGTACCTTTTCGCGGCTTTGCTTTGGCCGGAGAAGTTCTAAATGTCGGCAAATGGCTGGTTTCAAATTCTACTTTTTCTTTGCGTAATCTTTCTGATTACGCGTCCGCTCGGTGCGTTCATCTCCCGCGTGTTCAATCACGAGAAAACTTTCCTCGATCCCGTTATGCGTCCACTTGAAAAACTGATCTACCGTCTCATCGGGGTGGACGAAACGCGCGAAATGCGCTGGACGGAATATGCAATCGCGATGCTTCTCTACAGCGTTGTGTCGCTGCTTGTGCTTTACGTCATCGAACGCACACAACAATGGCTGTTCCTGAATCCGCAAAAACTTGCGGCTGTTCCCGCCGATGTCGCACTGAATACAGCAGTGTCGTTCACAACCAATACGAACTGGCAGTCCTACACGCCCGAAACCACCATGAGCTACCTCACGCAAATGGCTGGCTTGTCTTACCACAACTTCACGTCTGCCGCTGTCGGTATAGCCATGGCCGTTGCGCTCATTCGCGGAATCGCGAGACGGGAATCGAAAACGATAGGCAATTTCTGGGTGGACATGACGCGCGCCCTGCTTTGGATTCTGTTGCCGCTGACCATTGTCGGTTCGCTTGTACTCGTTTCCCAGGGTGTGATCCAGAATTTCAAACCTTACGTCACTGCTCATCTCACCGATTCACAGAAAGTGATGGTAACGAGCGCGGATGGCAAAACAGTGACCCAAACCATCACGCAGCAAACCATCCCGCAGGGGCCAGTTGCTTCGCAGGAAGTGATTAAAGAACTCGGTACAAACGGCGGCGGTTTTTTCAATGCAAACAGCGCTCATCCTTACGAGAATCCGACGCCATTCTCAGATTTTTTTGAGATGCTTTTGATTTTTGCTATTCCTTCGGCTCTCACGTACACGCTCGGTCGCATGACTGGCTCACAGCGCCACGGCTGGGCGTTGTGGAGCGCAATGGCCATCATTTTTCTTGCAGCGGTTACCGTGGCCTATTGGGCTGAAGCACGCGGCAATCCTCAATTCGCGGGCGTGGATCAAACGCACAGCGCTGCACAGTCCGGCGGAAATATGGAAGGCAAAGAAGTTCGATTCGGCATCGTCAATTCTGCGCTCTGGGCGACAGTCACAACGGATACAAGCTGCGGCGCAGTCAACAGCATGCACGATTCATTTACACCCCTTGGCGGATTGATTCCCCTAACGAACATCATGCTCGGCGAAATCGTTTTTGGCGGTGTTGGTTCCGGTCTATATGGAATGGTCGTGTTCGTAATAATTGCTGTTTTCATAGCTGGACTGATGGTGGGCCGCACGCCCGAATACCTTGGAAAGAAAGTCGAGGCCTACGATGTGAAAATGGCCATGCTTTCCATTCTCGTGACCTCGATTGTTGTGCTGATATTTTCGGGCATTGCCGTCGCCGAGCCGTTTGGAATTTCGAGTATCTCGAATCCGGGGCCACATGGCCTCTCGCAAGTGCTCTACACTTATGCTTCAACCGTCGGCAATAACGGCTCTGCGTTTATGGGTCTGAATGCCAATACGCTCTGGTACAACATGAGTACGTCTGCGGCGATGTTGCTCGGCAGGTTCTTTATGGTGATTCCGGTGCTCGCAATTGCCGGCAGCCTCGCGCAAAAGAGAATTACGCCGCCGTCGGTCGGAACGTTTCCCGTCACCGGCTCGCTTTTTGTCGTGCTCCTCATTTCCACGATATTGATCGTCGGTGCGCTCACGTTTTTCCCTGCGCTGAGTTTGGGACCGATCCTAGAGCATTTGTTAATGGCCGCAGGCAAAGCGTTCTGATTGGTTATGACTGGACTCTCGAACACGACAACAAGCGCACTCCGCGATAAGAGAATTGTTGTGCGTGCAATCGGGGACTCTTTTCGCAAGCTTCATCAGCGCACGATGATCAAGAATCCGGTCATGTTCGTTGTTGAGGTCGGCGCGGTAATGACCACGACCCAGCTTGTATGGAATGCAACACATCACGCGACTGGACAGGGCTTGAGTTTTGCATTGCAGATCACGCTCTGGCTCTGGTTCACTGTCCTTTTTGCGAATTTCGCGGAGGCGATGGCTGAGGGACGCGGCAAAGCCCAAGCCGAAACGCTGCGCAAGGCCCGCGCCGATACGGAAGCTCATCGCGTCGGATGCGATGGAAGTATCGAAAATCTTCCTGGCTCAAAGCTCCGTGCCGGAGATGTGGTTATCGTTTCGGCCGGTGAATTCATTCCTGGAGACGGCGAAGTCATCGAAGGCATTGCTTCCGTAGACGAATCCGCTATCACCGGGGAATCCGCTCCGGTAATTCGCGAGTCCGGCGGGGACCGCTCCGCTGTGACGGGCGGTACTCGGGTACTTTCCGATGAAATCAGAATTCGCATCACCGCCAATCCCGGCGAAACGTTCCTTGACCGAATGATCACCCTCGTCGAAGGCGCCTCGCGGCAAAAAACACCGAACGAAATCGCCCTGAATATCTTGCTCGCTGGACTGACGATTATTTTTCTTCTCGCCGTGGCCACATTGCAGCCATTCGCGATCTATTCGCACGCGCCGCAAAATATTTTTGTTCTGGTGTCACTGCTCGTTTGCCTGATTCCCACAACCATCGGCGGTTTGCTTTCGGCCATCGGCATCGCTGGCATGGATCGGCTCATCCAGCGTAACGTCATCGCCATGTCCGGCCGCGCCGTCGAGGCTTCTGGCGATGTTGACATTTTGCTGCTCGACAAAACCGGAACAATCACTCTGGGGAATCGTGTCGCCACGCAATTTATCGCTGCTCCGGGTGTCGATGAAAAATATCTGGCCGACGCCGCGCAGCTTTCTTCGCTTGCCGACGAAACTCCCGAAGGGCGGTCAATCGTCGTGCTCGCCAAGGACAAATATGGTCTGCGCGGTCGGGATCTTTCCGCGCATGAAACTAACTTCATCCAGTTTTCTGCGCAGACGCGCATGTCAGGAGTGGACCTCGATGGCCGTCAGATTCGCAAGGGTGCTCCTGATGCCATCGCGCGGTACGTGGCTGAGTACGGCAACCGTATCCAATCCGAAGTCCAGACACAGGTCGAGGGAATCGCGAATTCCGGTGGCACGCCACTGCTGGTCACCGAGAATCGCCGCATTCTTGGCGTCGTCGCTCTCACCGACATTGTGAAAGGCGGCATGCGCGAGCGTTTCGAGCACCTTCGCGACATGGGCATTCGCACCATGATGATTACCGGCGATAATCCGCTAACTGCGGCGGCCATC
>DATFQU010000035.1:0-37218 GCA_035264005.1 Candidatus Acidiferrales bacterium | reverse complement strand
GGAACGTCCATGGTTGCGACCACGTTTGCGGCAGACACGCCGTTGCTGGTGGCGGGCTTGGTGTACACGCAAGGAATCGCGGGAAACTGGCTGTGGTGGGCGTTTTTGCTGTCGGGAATGATGACGGTGTTCCTGTTCGCGCGTTTGTGGCGGCGGTCGGGATTAATGACCGATGTGCAGTTCGCAGAGATTCGCTACGGTGGCAAGCCAGCGGCTTTTTTGCGCGGCTTCCGCGCTGTTTACCTTGGGCTGCTAATGAACTGCCTGATCCTCGGGTGGGTCACGAAGGCGATGATCGGGATTGTGGCCACGACGATGGGCCCAACGATGCAGGGCTGGGAGTTCGTGAATGGATTTGCGCGTCTGATGATTGCGATTTTCGGGCGGACATTTTCGGGGGCGAACGGGCAGGCTTTGATTCTGTGCATTTTCTTTCTGATTCCCTTCACCGGAATTTACGTTTCGCTGGGCGGGCTGCGCGGCGTGCTGTGGACGGATATGTTTCAGTTTGCGCTGAAGATGGGAATCGTGATTGTGGTGGCTTACTTCGGAGTGGTTGCCGCGGGCGGCATGACGCACATGATAGCGAAGGTCGAAGCACTGCGAGCGACGAATGGAGGTGCGGACCCGTTATCGTTCTTGCCGGATTTCTCGCACGGATTTTCGAGCGAGACGCTTTGGACACTACCGGTGATTACGTTTGTAACCTACCTGGGGATTCAGTGGTGGGCATTCTGGTATCCGGGAGCGGAGCCGGGCGGCGGTGGATACATCGCTCAACGAATTTTCAGCGCGAAGGATGAGAAGCAAGGACTCTACTCGGTGCTGTGGTTCAACATTGCGCACTACGCGGTGCGGCCCTGGCCCTGGATTTTGACAGCCCTCGCGGCGATCGTTCTCTATCCCGGGCTGGCGCATCCGGAAACCAGCTACATGATGATTGTGAATGATTACGTGCCGCACGCGCTGCGCGGGATCATTCTGGCGGGATTTCTCGCGGCATTTATGTCCACAATTGCCACGCAACTGAACTGGGGCACTTCGTATCTGGTCGAGGATTGCTACCGGCGGTTCATCAGGACGCGTGCGAAAGAGAGGCACTACGTTCACGTGTCGCAGGTCGTAACGCTGCTGCTGGTCGTGTGCACGGGATACGTTGCGGCGCATCTGGGATCGATTCGCTCGGGATGGGAAGACGTGCTCCAGCTGGGCGCGGGCACGGGAGCGGTTTACATTTTGCGATGGTTCTGGTGGCGAATTAACGCGTGGAGCGAAATTTCGGCGATGGCGTCGTCGCTGGTAATTACTGGTCTGCTGGACTGGAAGGGTTTGTGGATGGCGCTGGTTCACCGACCGACCGCGTTTTCGGGGGATGCAACGGTTCTGTTTGCCAAGGATGCGCTGACGACGACGCTGATTACGACGATCGTGTGGATTGGAGTGACGTGGCTCACGCAGCCCGAGCAAAATGAGATTCTCGTGTCGTTTTATCGCTTGGTGCGGCCGCAAGTCAGCGGTTGGAAGCCGATTGCCGCGCTTGCGCCGGAGGTCCCGGAGACGCGGGATTTGGCGCGAAATCTGCGGTGCTGGGTTTTGGGATGCGCGATGGTGTACGGAGCATTGTTTGGCGGCGGCAAACTCTTGCTGCATGACTGGAGCGCCGGAGCCATGTTGTGCCTGTTGGCAATTGTGTGCGCATGGCTGATTTCGCGCGAACTGAACCAAGCTGCGGCGCTACAAGCGGAACCCCCGGAGGCGAGCCTGGCGTCGCCACACAAGTAAAAATGAAAAAAACTGAGGGCGTGATTCTGGCAGTCGACATCGGCGGAACGAAAGTGGCCGCTGGGCTCGTCACTCCAACGGGGAAAATTCTGTCGATGACGCGCACGCGGATGGTGGCGAACAAAAGCGCCGCGGCGGGCTTGGCTGCGGTGTGCGAAGCAATCGACGGCCTGCTGAAGAAAGCTGGAGCGCGCAAAATCGATGCGATGGGCGTGAGCGTTCCGGGATGGGTGGACTCGAAAAGCGGCATGCTGTTGAGTGCGGCGAATTTACCGTGCTGGAAGAATTTCAACCTCGCGCGGAAACTGGAGAAACACTATCGCATGCCGGTGCGCGTTGCGAACGATGCAAAAGCGGCAGCGCTGGCCGAAGCGGCATGGGGCGCGGGACGTGGTTATCGCAATGTGTTTTACGCGACGCTGGGTACAGGCGTCGGCACGGGGCTCGTAATTGACGGTGAAATTTACATGGGCCGGCGCGGGCCGGGAGGAGAAGGCGGGCACACGACGATCGATTTTCACGGGCCAGCCTGTGGATGCGGAAAAGGCGGATGCGCGGAGATGTACATTTCAGGACCAGCGATTGCGCGGAGTGCGAGGGAGCACATTGCGCGAGAATCGGATCATCGGTCGTTGATGATGAAGCTGACGGGTGGCGACGCAGCGAATGTGGCGGCAGAGACAGTCGCGGAAGCAGCACACGCGGGCGACAGGCTCGCGAAAAAAGCTCTTAGTGAATGGGTGGAGTATTTGGCGATCTGGACCGGGAACATCATGGACCTGCTCGAGCCGGAAGTAATCGTCATCGGCGGGGGGCTGGCGGAGTTGGCGATATCTCTACTGCCGCAAATGCGGAAACGATTCGACCAATGGTCGTGCAGTCCGCAGCATCGGCAGACGCCGATTCTGAAGGCGTTCTATGGAACGGAGTCAGCGCTGGCGGGCGCGGCGGCGCTGTGCATTTCGGACGAAAGAATGTGGGACGAGTCTCGCACAGGAACCACAGGGCGAAAATCGGCCAAGAAGTGAGTTTTAGCGACTGGAGAAGCTATGCGAATTCTGAGTTGCGTTCTGATCAGTTTGTTTCTGGCGACATTTGCGTTGGCGCAGCAGACGGCGCAGTCATCCAGCACATCCGGCGAGTTGACGGCGATGCTGAATCAGTTCATGCGTGATGCGAGCAGCAACAATCCGGCGGGATTCGACCGCTTTTTCGCCGACGAACTGATCTACACAGGATCGAACGGCTTGGTGCATACAAAGGCGGACATCATGCGGAGCTTGAGTGCGCCGAAACCAGCAGCTAACGCGTCGAAGGACAGAGCAACTTACTCGGCCGAACACATAGTGGTGCGCGATTTTGGCAACACGGCGATCGTTGCCTTTCAGCTTGTCGCGCGGGCAGAACATGCAGACGGAAAAATCGAGGCGGCGAATTATCGAGATACGGGCACGTTTCTGCGGCGCAACGGCAAATGGCAAGTAATCGCGTGGCAAGCGACGAAAATTCCCGAGAAAACTACGACGAAGTAAGTGCGAATACGACGAATCTCGCTTCAAATCTAATGCGCGTGCAGTTGCTGCTTCCGCTGAAAAACGAACAGGTAACCCGCGGCGAGCGCCGACAACGCCGTGACTGCCGCGAGCGCGACAAACACGCCGCGCCAGCCAAATCTTACAGAGAGGCGCGCGATACTATCGCCCGCGAACACGCCACCCAAATAACCAACGCCGTCGATAACTCCCGAAGAGACTGCGCCGGCCTGCTTCCCGCCAAAGTCCAGTGCGAATGCCCCGGCGAGATACGAATATGGACCGAGCAAACAAAACGCAATGGCGCCGATGAGCACCAGCGGAATCGCCGTTGTCGACTCCCAGTGCGGAGTCGCGGAAAGAATCAAAAGCGCGACAGTCGTGGCGCTCAGGCAGACGAACATAATCACTGCTCGTCCGGTTACGCCCAATCGGTCGCTCGCCCACCCTGTGACCAGCACCGAGACAGCGCCAACGGCCGGAAAAATTGCGCTCATGCTGGCAGATGCGCCGACGCTGTAGCCGAAGAAGCTGTGCAAATAGTCGGGAGTCCAGGTATTGAACGTCTCGCGAACGATTGTGCATCCCAGCGAAAGCAGGCAAACGAAGATAAAACCACGGCTGAGAAGCAGTGGCCTTATAAGAGACCAGAAATTTCGGCGTTTGGAATCCGACTCCGCGAAAAGATTCAGCGGATTGACTTCCGGCTCTGAAAATCCAGCGTCAACGCGCGACTCACACAGGAAAATCAGATTCAGAATCAGGATGAAGCCGGCGACAGCGGCGGCAAAATAAAACAGGGCCCGCCAGCCATATCCATGCTGAATCAGGCTGCCCATCCAGCTTCGCGCAGCCGCATCGCCGATGAGAAAACTGAGGCTGAGCAGGCCCATGATCGTCCCGTACGACGAGTAGTTGAACCACTTCGAGCAGACCTTGACCAAACCTGCCCAGCCGATGGACTGCGTCAGCCGATTGCCGATCCAAGCTATGGTGAACAGCGGCAGCGCGCCGCCGGAGACGAACAGTAAAGTGAATGCGACTGCTCCTCCCAGTCCGACGTTGAAGCTGCGCCGCCCGCCCCAGATGTCCCCGAGGCCCGCGAGAAACAATTTGCCTACAGCGTAGGCAAGAACTCCGAGGGAGGCGATCGTTCCCAGGTGGATGGTGGCGTCGTTGGCGCTCATGCTATGGCGATGGAGATGATCGATGATCAACGGCATCGCAACGGAGAGATCCGACCGGCAAAAATAATAGGCCGCGTATCCGGTGAATAGCAGGACTACCGTTAGTGTTTGCTGGAAACGCAGCCGGCGCGTGTCGGCGGCATTGGCATTCACCTGGGGCAGGATGGAGTTGCTCATGCTCCTTCGGATTGCGCACGAGTAGAGCGGCCGCCGGACTTGAGCCGTGCATCGATGTCGTCCAACACGGCGTTCAATTCGGCCAAAGTGTCCACAACGTAATGCGCGCCAGCGCGCTCAAGTTCGCTGCGGGCATTCTGCAAACGAGACCGCCGGTCGCCGGGCGAGAGGGCTTGAAACTCCTCATAGGAAAGGCCGATCCCATTTCCCGTGCCGACGATGCCAATGGACCACGTTCCTGCGTTCAAACCTTCCTGAATGTCCGCAGGCGTGTCGCCAACCTTTGCGATCGAGGCAAGCGGATAGACCTGCAAACGAACTGCGTTCTCATAAATCATGAACGGCTCGGGGCGGCCGACGCCAACATCCTCTGGCGCGATACTGCAATCAGGCCTATAGCCCGCCTTGGCGCTTTGCTCGACGAGAAGATCGAGCATAGCTCGTGTGTATCCGGTGTCCGAGCCGATCTTCAAGCCGCGCTCGCGAAATCGTCGCACGCTGTCTACTACGCCGGGGATGAGGGACGAATACTCGGCCAAGCACGAAAGCTGCAGCGGAATGAATCGCTGATAGATTTCTTCAACGTCTGACGCCGAAGGCGCGCGTCCATGAAGCTCTTTCCACGCATCGGACACCCGGGTCAGCAATAACAGCCCGCGGATGTGGTCTTTCTTCGGTAGGCCCATCCCGCGCCTTATCTCAGACTCCGTCAATTGAATTCCAGTTTCGGTGAACACTTTATCGAGGGTTTTCACGGGCGCGACACTTCCGAAATCGACTGTGGTGCCCGCCCAATCCAGTATCAATGCTTTGAGTTTTTCTGCGCGCGGGACCTCGGGAGGGAGATCTTGGTTTAGCAGTTTCACGCGGCCACGCCTGCCTCTCGAAGAGTTTGCTCAGCGATGCCGAATGACATGGTCATGCCGACGCCAGTTGTCACCGTAACGACGCGGACGCCGGGAGCGGGAGTGAAGTTGATGTAAGTGTGTTGAGGATGCTTGGCGTAGACACCGTGCCACTGCTCGGCAACTTCCAAGCTGGGAACGGTCACGTACTGCAGCAGGTAGTCCAGGATCAACTTATTCACAGCCGGCTTGTCGAAAATATCGACTGCGAGTCCGTATTCATGGCTATCGCCGATGGTCAGCTCTCCCGCGCTCGTTTGCGAGACCATTACGTGAATGCCCCATTGCTCGAACTCGGGCGTTTCGCGCTCGATTCGCTCTTTCAGCGCACGAAGACTCTCGCAGATTTTGAATGTCGGATAGTGATTAAAGGTCAACCCAAATGCCAGCGACGGGCCAAGGGCCCATCCTTCAGGCTGAGCAACAGTGCGCATCATTTGCAATTTGCAACGCGAGATGCCGCTTTGGCTGAAATATTCGGGGAATAGTGTCTGAAGGTCATCGCCGGACGCGACGATGATCGATTCCGCGTCCCATCGCTGACCAGCGGCATCGAGGCGTCCAGTTTCGACTGCCTTCACGGCGGTATTGAAAAAAAACTGCACCCCGTAACGTTCGGAAAGGAATTTTGGCAAGCCGGAAACGATCCGGCGAGGATCTACGGTCAGTTCCGTCGGACTCCAAAGCGCGCCGAGCAGACCTTCCGGACGGATGGCACTACTCTTCGCGAGCGTTTCTCGAGAGTCAAGCCAAGCGCACTCGTAGCCAAGGGATGGGGCCTTCTCGCTGAATTCCCTGCCGACCGCAGCTTCGTCTTCGCGATAGGTAACGTGCAGCGAGCCGGTTGCCAGAAAAGGCAAATTCGCCTGCTGCAGAATCTCGATCCAAATCTCGCGGCTGCGAAGAGCCATCCTGTGCAACGTCCCAGCTGGCTGCCCGATGGGCCAAATCATCCCGAAGTTACGGATGGAAGCTCCCATAGCGGCAGGATTGCGCTCGAAGACGGCTACTTTCAGGCCCGAGCGCGCCGCAATGTACGCGTGCGCCAATCCCACGATGCCAGCTCCAACGATTGCCACATCGACTTTCTTTTGGTTGGTCACCCGTTGTCTCGAATCACACGGTTTCGGCTGGCTCTTCGCCCCATTTTGCAGACAGCACGTCGTACACCGGCGAGCTGCGTAGCTTCTCGACCAGCGGCTGAGGCAAGAATCCGTCTAGGTTTTCGCGGCCTTCGGCGACGGTCATGAAGAACTCTTGCACATTGAACCGCGTGCCATTTGTGGACATGCGCGATCCATTCTGATTCGCAAAAGCATATTGCCCATTCGGGAGAAGAAAGCGCGCCTTCTGTGTGTCCGCAAAGTAAGGCAACAGAATTTCCGAACAGACTTTTTGGCACAGTGAAGGATTCTTCAATTGAAAAACGACTTCGACGCGTTCGTATAGATTGCGCGGCATCCAATCGGCGCTTCCTAAATACACTTGCGTGTCGCCGCCGTTCGCGAAGACGAAGATGCGGCTATGCTCAAGAAAGCGTCCGACGATGCTGCGAACGCGGATGCGGCTGCTGATGTCTCTTATGCCGGGACGCAGCGCGCATGCCCCGCGGACGATCAGCTCGATGTGCACTCCCGCCCGCGACGCGCGATACAACGCTTCGATGATTCCCTTGTCGAGCAGCGCATTTACCTTTGCCACGATCAGGGACGGGCGGCCCGCCTTGGAGTGCGCGGCTTCGCGATCGATCAAACTGATGCAATTCCTGCCGAGGTTAAGCGGCGCCACCGACAACGGCCCATAATTCGGCTGCTCCGAATGAGCTGTGAGGAAATTGAAGACGTAATGAACGGCTTTTGTGATTTGCTTGTCGCAAGTGAACAAGCTTAGGTCGGTATAAAGGCGCGCGGTCGAGGGATTGTAATTGCCCGTTCCCAGGTGAGCATAGCGACGAATCTTTCCATCGGAATCGCGACGAACCAGCAGCGCAAGTTTGCAGTGGGTCTTCAATCCGACCAGTCCGTAGTAAACCTGCACGCCAGCTTCCTGGAGGTTGCGCGCCCAGCGAATGTTGGAGGCTTCATCGAAGCGGGCCTTCAGTTCGACGACGACGGTTACTTCTTTCTTAGCGGCGGCTTCCATGAGCGCCCGCACGATGGGCGAGTTCTCATTGGTGCGATAAAGCGTTTGTTTGATCGAGAGCACATCAGGATCCTGCGCCGCGCTTTCGATGAAGCGAACCACCGTCGAATAGGAGTCATACGGGTGGTGCAGGAGGATGTCGTTCTCTCGCATTTGATTGAAGAGCGTGCGCGGTTCGCGCGAACTGGGCATTTCCTTCGGAACAATTTCCTTAGGAACGAAGGGCGCGAATTTCAGGTCGGGGCGCGATGTTTGATCGTAGAAATTGAAAAGACGGGAGAGGTTGACAGGGCCATCCGTTTGAAAGACCTGCCAGTCCGCTAAACCAAAATTGGATCTGAGGCGTTCGATGATCTCAGGATTGGCGCCCGCCTCGATTTCCAGCCGCACCGCGGCTCCCTTGCGGCGGCGGTGAAGCTGCAAGTCTACGGAATCGAGAATGCTCCGTGATTCTTCTTCGCGGAGATAAAGATTGCTGTTGCGCGTAATGCGGAACGCCGACGAAGACAGAACTTTGTAACCGTGATACAAGCGCTCAGCATAGGCCTCAACGATGTCGTGCAGGAAAATGTACTCGGTCGTGCCTTCGGAGGATGGCACGCGAAAAACCCGCGGCAGAGCGCGCGGAACGGTCACCACTCCCAGTAGAACCTGCGAATTCCTGCGCTTCCGCTGGAGCAGGCACGCCACGCAAAGCGCCTTGTTTAGAACGCGCGGAAACGGATGCGCAGGATCCACGGTGACTGGCGTCATCAGCGGTTCGACGCGCTCGAGATAGAATCGTTTGACGGCCTTTCTCGCTTCCGGGCTTAACTGCGAGAAGTTTCGGACGCGGACCGACTCCTCCGCCAGCGCAGGCACGAGCTTTTCGCGCCAGCAGCTGTATTGATCCTTCACGAATTCGTGAAGGCCCGACGAAAGCTGCGCCAGGACTTCCTGAGGCGCGAAACCATCAGGGCCAGCTTCGCCATGGCCTTGTTCAGCCTGCTGAAGAAGCCCTGCGACGCGAACTTCCACGAACTCATCCAGATTGCTCGCCGTAATCGCAAGAAACTTAACGCGTTCGAGCAACGGGTTGCGGGCGTCGAGAGCCTCCTCCAGCACACGCCGATTGAACTGAAGCCAGGAGAGATGGCGATTGAAGAAAAGACGCGGGTTTTCCAATGCTGAACGGCGCATTCGCGCACTCCAAAGAAGAACGTGAGCCTACCGCGCAAATGTTACGGGCAGGTTACGAGGGTCTGGGAACACCCCTACATAAAAATGGGGCGACGTTTGACTTCCTACCTCCCTGGGTGTAGCTTCTACCTCCCCGACCAATCAAACCAAGGAGTGAGCTATGACTTTACGCGTTGAACAGAGAGCACTGGTTACACGCGACGCTTATGCCGCCCTGAGAGATTTGAAAAAACTGGTGGACCGGGCAACCGAGGAAATTCATGCGGCCGAGCTTGAGACTGTACGCGTAGCAATTGGCCGCGCAAAAGAAGACAGCCCTTTGCGAACTTTGATGGGGGCCGTAGAGACTCTGCGATCTCCCAAGTTTGACGCTGCGATACAGCAAGCGCGCCAGAAAATGGAAACTGCGGTCGCGTGGTATCAACCAGGAGACAAAGCAGCGACTTCTTCATCCTAAGGATCCCGTATCGTCTGCGGTTAACCGCGGTACGAATCCAATTGTGACTCACCTCAAAATGCGAGGCCGCGCGGGTGCGCTGCGCTTAACGATCAAAGAGCGCCTGGCAGCCGGCAAGAAACTCCGTGAGAAGGCTCCGCGATCTTCGCACGCCAAATGGGTCGCCAGCCGGTATCGCCGCGATCCGGTCGACTTGCTGAAAGAATCGGACCGCGGACGCCTTCCCGCTTTGCTGCCAATCCGTTACCGCAGAATGCGCCAGTCGCCATTCTCATTTTTCCGTGGCGCAGCCGCCCTCATGGCTGCCGACCTGGCTTCTACACCTACAACCGGAATGTATGTGCAAGCGTGCGGTGACTGCCACGCTGCGAATTTCGGTGGCTTTGGAACTCCGGAGCGGCAGCTCGTCTTTGACATAAACGACTTCGATGAGACTTTGCCGGCTCCCTGGGAATGGGACGTCAAACGCCTCGCGGCAAGCATCGTGCTCGCGACGCGAGAGACAGGGTTCAGCGAGCGGAATTGCAAGGACGTTGCGCGGGCGGCTGTCGAGTCTTACCGGAAGCGCATGCACGAATATGCGGAAATGACGGCGATTGAAGTCTGGTACTCGCACCTGAATCTGAAACTCCTTGCTGACGAAGCCGAGACTCCCGCCGCCCGGAAGAGCTGGCTCAAGCTCATTGACAAAGCTGCTGAGCAAACGCCGGGAGACGAATTCCCAAAAATAACGTCGATTCGTAATGGCCGGCCGCGCATCGCAGACCGCCGTCCCCTTATCTATCACGTGCCCGGCCTCTCCGGCATCGGCAAACGTATTTCCCTGATGTTTCAACGTTATCGCGACACGCTGCCTTACGAACGCCGCATTGTCCTGGACCGCTATACGATTGTCGATGTCGCGCGAAAGGTCGTGGGAGTCGGCTCTGTCGGAACGCGCTGCGCCGCCGCCCTGTTGATGGCAGGACCGCATGACCCATTGCTGCTTCAATTCAAAGAGGCGCGCCGGTCGGTCCTGGAACCTTACGCAGGAAAGAGCAAATACGAGAATCAAGGCGAACGAGTGGTTGTAGGGCAGCGGATGCTGCAATCGGCCAGCGATGTGTTTCTTGGCTGGACGCGTGACGACGAGGGACACGACTACTATTTCCGTCAGCTTCGAGACATGAAAGTGAAAATAGATGTGGAAGCGATGTCCAAGAGTGACTGGTTCGAGTACGCCGAGCTGTGCGGATGGGCGCTGGCCCGCGCTCATGCGCGCACTAGCGACCCTGCCCAGATTGCCGGCTACCTTGGAAAGAGCGACGCGTTTGATGACGCGATTGAGGAGCTCGCCGTCGTTTATGCCGACCAAACCGATCGCGACTATGCAGCTCTCCTAAAGGCGATCCGTGGCGGGCAGATCGGAACTCGCGCTAAAACTGAGGCCTAAGACACAACGTCCGTGCATTCCTGGCAGCGATTCACGCGAAAGCACGCATAGGTGCGGTACTTCTGAGAAGCGGGGCAAACTGGGAGAAACAGCGACGCAACGCCCACCTAGGCGAAAGACGCTAACCAACTGAAGGAGGGTTGGCTGGGAGGCTTGGACTCGAACCAAGATAGTCTGCTCCAGAGGCAGATGGACTACCGATTGTCCGACCTCCCAGTCGGTGAGGCGCCAACAGTTTACCGTAATCGCGGCAGATGAAAAAGTGGTTGCAAGAGCTTACTACAGGCCTTCGCCGTGCCATCCTGATCGCCAACCATTCAAACGCGGGCAACATGCTCAGCCCCCGTTTGTTCCGTCGAGTTGGGTCCAAAGCTCGAAAAAATCGGCCTTGACGCGGTCGAATCTGCGCCCCGTTTCGGCCTCAGTCTTAGGCATTTCGGCGTCGATATCGGCTCTCGTAAGGAGGTGTTTTTTTTCGAGAGCCGCGATGATAGCGTCCTGGCGGATTGAAATCTGAGCAACCAGAGCAAGTAACGCAATGATAGCTTCCATAGAACCTCCCGAAGCGCGCATCCAACCTACCTAGTTCATCTAAAGAATTAAGATGAATAGGAAGGCAATCCAGGTTACGGAAGCAAAGTTGAGGCAAATGCGACTGCTTCACCCGCGCGAAGTACCTGTCCTTGCGTACAGCGCCGAAAAAATAAAGTCCAGTACTATTGCACTGGCCTAGTCTCCAACTCAAAATTTAATAAGAGGATAGAGCGTGATGGGGACCATTACTACGGATGTGTCCGGTTCAGTGGCCGGGCCAAAATCCAAACACAGCGGAACGGATTCGCTGGAAAACGAGGCCATTGGCCTTGAAGTTGGCGTGCGAATCCATGGCTCGCAGGTGGCCGCAGTTGTCCTGGATGCTACAGAACACGTCGAGCCGTTCGAAGAAGACACTTCAACGATGATCGTGTTCCCGCGCGGCGCCGTGGTCAAGTTGCGAGCGCGCGTGCGCAGTGGGCATGCCGTCGTTTTGACCCATCTGGAGACAAAACAAACCGCCCTCTGCCGCATCGTTCATGTGAATAACGCGCCGAATATAGCTAATTACGTCAAGCTGGAGTTCGTTCAGCCAGCGCCGGGTTTCTGGGGCGTTCATTTTCCGTCTGACGGCGCTGCACCTGCCATTGTTCAGGCTGTCGTTGCTCCGGAGGAACATCCACCAATCGCTGAGAGGCCGGAAAAGTTTGAAGCAGCCGTTTCCCCGGCTGAGCACGCGATATCAACGAGCTCGTCGTCTGCAACGCAACCGCCGCAGAGAGTGGAGTGGCGGCCCGAGCCGAAACCAATAGTCCGTGAAAGCACGCAAGAGAACGTGACACCCGGACCGGTGCGTTATGGAGCGTCTGAGCGTATAACCGCCAACGAACTTGTTCCGCTCGCAGCGGCCCCAACAAAACGAGCGCCGATCATACACGAGCCTCAAACGGCAGTCGTTCTGCGACCTTCGCGCGCAACCCATACAGCACCCGAAGCTCCAATTTTCGATTCCCTATCGACCGGAGAGGAAGTATTCGGGAAGGAATCGAGTCTCATGGCGACCGCAGAAACCGGCATCGTCAAATCGGATCGCATAGCCATGCAAACGTTCGCGCGCACCCTTGACCCGTCTTCGTTGATGCAATCGGTGGAGACGCCCAAGACGCACTCGGGAATGAAGATCTTCCTGAGTGTCGCGGCTGTGGCGATTCTCGCTGCCGGAGCCGTATTCTATGTGCGCCAATATCGAGGAAACGCTCGCCAGAGCGAGGCGATCGCGACGCCGGCAAGCATTCCGCAGGCAACTGCACCCGCAGCTTCCACCGCGACTGCAACACAGGCCACGCCGGCTCCCGTTGAATCAAGTCCGCTTCCCGTGGGAACGTCGCCGGTAGGGCAAACTCAATCGGCCGGCAAACGCGCCGAGGCCTCGGTGGCCGCTCCGCAAGACATCATTACGGTGACTCCGGTTCACAGCAGCGCAAAGATCGCGGATTCCGAGAACCATCCCACGATTTCGAATGGATTGGCCAACATCTACGCGGGCGATCTAACCGCTCGTCCCCAACCAGTGAAGCGCAAGAGCGCACCCGTGAAGTCATCGGTTCCGGTCATTAACGCCGCTCCGAAAAACTTGCCGGCCTCTTCTGCCAATGAAGGACTCGGCTCGCTCGTCAGTGGCACGCCCGCTGCACTTTCGAGTTTGCCGAAACCTTCAGAGGCCAAGCCTGTAGCTCACGGCGGAGTCATATCTGCGCCGCGATTGCTCCACAGCGTGCGGCCCTCATATCCAGCGCTGGCGATGTCCAACCGCGTCGAGGGAGACGTTCAAGTCTTGGCGCTCATCGACCAGACGGGCAAAGTGGCTTCGACCAAAGTGCTCTCGGGCCCAGTCCTTTTGAGACGCGCGGCGACGGATGCCGTGCAGCAATGGCGATACTCCCCTGCAACACTGGACGGAAAGCCCACGAGCATGGAATACAAGGTGACGGTCAGCTTTCACCTGAACCAGTAGCGGGGCTCGCGCCAATCAAGAAAATCGCGGTTGGTTTTCTCTCCAGCAAATTGCGGCAAAAAAACCAGCAGACGGACGCTACTTCGCCGGCACGAGACGCTTGTCCACAATATAGTATTCGGCACCGCGCCACTCGATGCGGCGCTTGAAGAAGCTTGTCAGCCACACTGTGAACGCAAAAGCGTCGCGCACCGGCACGAGATAAAATTTCCTGCGCAGTATCGGATCGCGAACGCCCCAGACCCCAACCGTCCAAGCCATTAGCCCGCGCAGCACGATGTATCCGCTCAAGTAAAATGCAGCGATACCCCACGACGGAGCTATGATCGCGGCGAGAATGACCCACGGCAATCCGTGCGTGAAAATCAGCGAAAAATGTCCCCAAGGCTGAGAGTGTTTCATGGTGAGCGTCCAACGAACTTGGTGGCGAAAACACTGTGCGAGCGTCTGCGTGGGAAAAACCGTGAACACTGGAAACGTGGTGACGTCGACAAGATATCCAAGAGCTGCGATACGATGACCCAATTCATAATCGTCCGAAAAATGATCGACGAGCGCTTCGAAACCTCCAATTTCTGCGAGACGTGTTTTTGTGGTGGCCATCGTAGCGCCTAACGCGAAATCCACGCCGCCCAACTGCCAAGAGCAGAGCACGCCGGCATCGAAATCGGAAGTATTGCCGAGCGCTTCCATTTCTGAAACCAGCGAGCCATCGGTGATGCCGCGGTACAAACAAGTGACGGCGCCCACCTTCGAGTCCGTGAAGGGCGCGGCGACTGCGTAGAGATACCCAGGAGCCACGCGAATGTCGCTGTCGCTGATGATCAATATTTCGTATTTTGCTTCGCGAACCATGCGGCACAGTTTGTTCACTTTGTCGCCGGTTCCTAATGGCTCCGCACCGATCAGCAGACGGATCTTGCACTGAGGGAAATCACGGATGAGCTGTTCGATGATCGGCACGGCAGGGTCGGTGCCTTCGGTAACTCCGAAAATGATTTCGAACTCCGGATATTCCTGACGGCAAAAGCTGGCGTAGTTTTCGTACGCTTCGCGGTCGAGGCCGCGGACTGGCTTCAGGACACTGACGGGCGGAGCAAAATCCTTTTGCACGGGAGGCCGCTTACGGAAAAAACGGAGCGCAGCAGTTGTGGCGAGCAGATAGTACGCGAAGGGCGCCAAAGCCAACGCAAGCAGCGTCCATCGTATCATTTCATGCCACACGGCCAGTCCTTAAGCGAAAACGCTCAGCTTTTCAATCGACGTTATTTTCAGCTCACGCAGACCAACAGAACGCCCAAACAGACTAACGCTACGCCAATCCAGCGCCTCGCCTCGATCTGCTCTCCCAGAAGAAACTTGCCGCCAAAGGCTCCGAAAACATAGCTGAGCGCAGTCACCGGAACCACAAAGCTGACATTTTCCCAGGAGAGAACCATCAGAAGCGCAAAAAACGACAATGCCATCAGCAGCAGGCCAAACCACATCCATCCAATGCAAAATGCTCGCCCGATCACCCGAAGGAGATTCGATGGTGAGAAATTCTCTACTTCGCCAATCTGCTTCATCGCGCGCGTGACAGACAACTCGCCCGCCGTACCGCCTACGATGATGATCGCGAGCGCGATGGCGACTCGCACGAACTATCCCTCCTCCGTGGTACGCGGCGGCGTTCCTCCCACCAAGAGCACGCCAATGCAAATCACAAGGACGCCGACCCAGCGCATTCGCGGAATCACTTCACCCAGGATCAGATAGCCAAGTATGGCGACGAACAAATATCCGGTGGCTGATGCCGGCTGCACGTAGCTGTAATCCGCCCACGAAAGCACCAGCAGATATGCCACGAAGAACAGGAGCAATGAGGAAATGCCGAGCCAGATCGGGCCTGAGCGAAACGTTCGCTCAAACGCCGAGAGCAGTGCGGAAGGGTGCCAGTTGGAAATAGCGCCGATCTGCTTCATCCCCTTGCGAAGCAGAACATCGCCGAGGGATCCGAATAGAGCCATCATGGCGATCAGAACGATCGTCTTGCCCTGCAGGCGATGCGAAAAATTCATGCGCCCTGTGTTTCTGTGGGAAATTCCGTACTCGTATGGCTGTGAATGGTCTTTGCGGAAGGAGGCTGCTTCGAAGAGCCCTTTCCGTTCTTCGCGTATTTCAGGCGCTCGCCGCGCAGCCGCATGAACGAAACTGCTTCCTGGAAAAGACGCTTGCGTTCATGAGCATCCCACAGCGCCTCGCGCACGATCCTCCATACCACTCGCGGGCGGAAATAGTACGAGTCATAGAACTGATTGACCGCGTCCATCATCTGTTCCCGGTCCAATCCGGGATACACAAGATGTGGCAACTGGTGCCCGCCGGAATCGGCAAGCGCTTCCGTGGCCAGAAAACCATTCGCCGAGGCGAGATTGTAAAGCTCGGTTCCGGGATAAGCGTGAGCCATAGAAACCTGGATGGTTTCGCAATCCAGGTCGCGCGCAAAATCCATCGTTTTCTGAATCGTTTCCTTCGTTTCGCCCGGCAAGCCGATGATGAAGTCGCCATGGATGCGGATGCCGACCTTCTTGCAGTTAGCAGCGAACGTGCGAGCCATCTCGACAGTCGCACCCTTTTTAATATTCTTCAGGATTTGCGGATCACCGGATTCGAATCCCACGATGAACAGCCGCGCGCCCGCGTCCGCCATCGCTTTGAGAGTTTCATAATCGCTGTGAACCCGCGCGGTGCAGGACCAGCGGAAACCGACTGGCTTGAAGCGTTTGCACAGTTCGAGTACGCGATCCTTGCGGATGTTGAACGTGTCGTCGTCGAAGAAAAACTCTTTCGCTTGCGGGAACAGGCGATGGGCCTGTTCAAATTCGCGAGCGACGCTGTCGACCGAGCGAACGCGCCATGTATGACCCGATAGCGTCTGCGGCCACAAACAGAAGGTGCACTGCGCCGGGCAGCCGCGCGACGTGTAGAAAGAAACGAACGGATGCAGAAGGAATGGGACGTTGTAGCGCTCAATGGTCAAATCGCGTTTGTAAATGTCCGTCGCGAACGGCAGTTCGTCGAGTTCCGCGGTATGAAGCGGCGGACGCGTCGCATTGTGGACGACTTTTCCGTCCTTGAGATAGCTGGCGTTGGCAATTTCACTGAGCGGTTTGCCTTGAGCAAAGTCGGTGACCGCGTAATCGAATTCGCCACGCACGATAAAATCGATGTCGGAACTCGCTTGCAGGCTCTCGGCCGGCTTGATCTGCACATGCGGACCAACGAACGCGATTTTCAGGCTGGGCTTCGCTTCTTTCATAGCCCGGGCCATCTTCAGATCGCTCTGAAAACCGACGGTCGAAGTGAAGACGACGACGAATTCGTAGTCCTTGGCGATATCAACCGTCTGCTGGGGCGTAACTTTATGCGGCGGCGCGTCCAAGAGCCGGCTCCCCGGCAACATTCCCGCGGGATAGGTCAACCAAACCGGATACCAGTAGGATTCGATCTCGCGAGTTGCAGGCCAGCGGGAACTGGCGCCCCCGTCGAAATTTTCAAAGCTCGGGGGATTCAGCAAAAGGGTCTTCATCACCGACGCCATTCAACATCCTCCTCAGCCTTATTGCAGACACCTGAATTTTATCGATAACTAGTAATACTTGATTCTACTTGAATTTGCAGCAACACAATAGCGAACCTTTTCCACTTTGTTATCAAGGGAATAATTTCGCTAATTGCCCCGTCGCCTGAAGCAGGCTCAAATCCGCGCGTTCGCGCGACAGCCCTGCATCAAGAAACGCCAGCCACTTCTCATTTTCAAGGACGCGCACCTGCTCCAACTGGCTAAGGGTTAGATGGCCCTGATTGAATTTGGCTTCTGCGTCTTGCAGTTGCTCCTGAGCCAGCTGCAAATCCAAACGCGCCACTTCCTTGGCAGCGTCGGCTTCTTTCAATCCCTGCAACTGCTGCTCCGCCCCTTGTTTCACAGCGGTCTTTGCAGCCGCTAGTTCGAGATTTGCTTCGTCGAGATTGCTTTTCGCATACGCAACTTGAGCCGAGGTCTTGGCAGCAAAAATGGGAATGTTGACGGAAATGCCGACCGTGACATTATTGCGCTGAAAACTATTTGGCTGGAAAAACTCCTGATAATTATTGATCTTGCTCAGCACGCTGTACTCCCCAATCAGACTGACCGTCGGCCAATAAGACCCTTTGGCGCCCTTCAATAATTCCTGACGCGCGAGACGATAG
This sequence comes from Candidatus Acidiferrales bacterium, assembly GCA_035264005.1. GTDB lineage: Bacteria > Acidobacteriota > Terriglobia > Acidiferrales > UBA7541 > DAHUXN01. Next base: position 19,644 of record DATFQU010000035.1, on the reverse strand, counting down.
TTTTCCGCCTCCCGCAAACCGCTACTGTGACCCACCACATCAGCCACTAGATTGGATGCAGGTTCGAGCGGAGGGGCAGCCAATGATTCATCGGCAGAAACGTGTAAGGACTGGCCCTCCGGAAGACCTGTCATATTCCGAAGCTGCTCAGTGAGAACCTGCTCACGTCCCTGATACCGGACAATCCGCTGCTCGATTTCGGCGAGCTGCAACTGGGCTTGAGTCACGGAAACCGGAAGCTCCAGCCCGGCGGCTTCGCGCTGTTGCGTCAGATCAACAATTTGCTGCGCGCTGTCGCGTTCGCCCTGCAGCAGTTGCAGTGAGCGCTGGACGTCCCCTAGCTCCAAGTAGGACGAAGCGGCCTTTACAATTACATTCTCTCGGGTGTTCTGGTATTCAATTTCCTTGTTTTTCGCCAGATCCTCGTCAGAATGTTGAAACCCTCGCTGTTGCTTGTCGAAAATCGCCTGCGAATACTGCATTTCAAAGACCGCGGGCGGTTGGCCGCCGGGAGTTTCCGGAAAACCGTTCGTATATGCGGCTCCCGAACCTGTGTACAAGTTGGGCAGAAAAGCGGAACGATCCAAACCGGCGTAATTCTTTGCCACAGTGTATTGAACACGGGCCAACGCTAAGTCTGGACTGTGAGCCAGAGCGAGCTTCACGACTTCCGTTAGGGTTAAGACCGAGCCCCCGGCCGCCGTTTGCGCGTTGACGCTTTGCTCAGACTTCTGTCGTGATGAGGCGCCCGGTTGCTGCGCAGCCGCTGTAACCCCAAACATCAGACCCGACATAGCAATGACACATGCGATTTTCATGTTCATCCTTATTCGTAGTGTAAGGATTCGACAGGCTGAAGCCCGGCTGCCTTGCTCGCTGGAAGATAGCCAAAAAGAATGCCCGTTGCGCACGACACAACGAACGCCAAAATAACTGAAGGCCATGAAATCGGAACTTCGATTCCAGCGGGTACGGGAAAGAGATTGATGATCGCCGTGACGACAAAGGGGATCAAGACTGCGATTACGATCCCAATGAGCGCGCCGGCACCGCTAATAATTGTCGCTTCCATAAGAAACTGATAAAGAATTTCATCGTGCCGCGCTCCCACCGCTTTGCGAATGCCAATCTCGCGCGTTCTCTCTGTGACACTTACCAGCATGATATTCATGATGCCGATTCCGCTGATCACCAAAGCAATCATGGCAATCAGCAGCAGCACGATGGTGAGGGCGAGCGAAATGTGGCGTGCAGTTTCGAGTATCGAAGAAAGATTCTGTACGCTGTACGCGGCGTCAGCCCGGTGACGCGATCTCAGAATCTCAAGGACTCCTTCAGTCACAGGGTCAACATCCTCGGGATTATCGGCCTGAGCGTAAAGGGTCTTGATATAGCTCTGCCCGGTGTAATACTGAATCAACGGGAACGGCACGAGCACAGAGTCCGTCGTTATTTCCGTCTGGCCAAAGGTCTGCACCCGTTCGCGAAAGACTCCAATCACCGTGAAATCCAGGTTCCCCACGTGAATGTCGCGGCCCACAGGGTCGTCATAGGGGAAAGCGGCTTGCGCAAGATGCTCGGTGAGCAAGCAAACTTTGCTGCTGGCCAGGAAGTCTCCATCGTCGAAGTATCGTCCGCGAGCGATGATCAGGTTACGAATTTGCTGAAAACCCGTAGTCACGCCAACGAGGCTGACCGGCCGTGCAACGTTCGCGGTCGTCACGTTCATTTGAATGTCATGCGTGCCGGCCACCTGCACGACCTGAGGAATTCCGCGGCGTATGGCCTCGAGATCGCCCATGGAGATCTGATCGGCCATCGATACGGTTTGCGCGTTAGTGCTAACGAGCGAGGCGTACACAATGTTGGAGCCAACTGCTTCAATCTGCCCAATGATAAATCGCTTGCCTGCCAGCGCCACTGTCACAACCAGCACGATGCAGGCGCTGCCGATTACGACGCCCAACATGGTTAGTCCCGCGCGCAATTTGTTCGCGCGCAGGGAGTCCACCGCCAGATTCCAGGTTTCCTCCCAGACCATTTACCAATCGCCTCTCGAATCGCGTCACTATAACAAATACAACTCTACGCCAGCCTGATAATTCTTGACGCCTGTATTCCCGCTCGTTACGATGCTATCAGCGAACGCTCGGGACGCCTGGGAGGCACGGCTTCTTGACGGTCCGGCCGGGTCATCGAATGCTGTCGAAAGGCAAAGGATGATAGAAGGCAAACGCGTCGCCGTGGTCTTGCCCGCCTACAACGCAGAAAAAACCTTAGCAGCAACTGTCAAGGATATTTCGCCACTCGTCGATTTCAAAATTCTGGTCGACGATTCGAGCACCGATGGTACGGCGAAGCTTGCGCAGCAGCTCGGCTTGCAGGTTTTCGTTCATGATCGAAATTACGGATATGGCCGCAATCAGCAGACCTGCTACCGGGAAGCACTGGCATCTGGCGCTGACATCGTCGTTATGCTGCATCCCGACTACCAATATAATCCCGCGCTGGTTCCCTCATTGGCAGGATTGATTGCCTGCGGCAGCTGTGACGTCGCGCTTGGCTCGCGTATCCTCGGGGGCGGCGCGATCCGCGGCGGGATGCCGCTGTACAAGTACATTTCCAATCGCGCCCTTACGGCGTTCGAGAACCTGCTGCTGCGGGCAAAGCTTTCGGAATATCACACAGGCTATCGCGCATTCAGCCGTGACGTTTTGCTAAGACTGCCGCTCCTCGAGAATTCGGATGATTTCGTCTTTGACAACGAAGTCCTGGCGCAAGTTCTCTTTTTTGGTTTTCGCATCGGAGAGATTTCCTGCCCCGCGCGCTATTTTGAGGAGGCTTCTTCGATTAATTTCAGCCGGAGCGTTCGCTACGGCTTCGGCGTGGTGGGCACTTCGTTGAAATTCTTCCTGCAGAAACTCGGCATCATGCGTTTCCGCATCTTCAAGGAAACGGGACGCAAACTCGACTTGAATTACTATTCTCTCGGCATCCGCGAAGCCGCTGTGACACGTGTCTAGAATTCGACTCCAGGCGTCTCCGTCGCGATTGGTACGACTGCAATTCAAGAAATCTCCCCTTAGCTGGAAACCAGCGTGAAGCGAAGAGACGTTGCGATTCTCTTCCTGCTCACCCTCGCGGCCCTGCTCGTCCATGGCTACCATCCGTTCGCGGAAGATGCGGAAATTTACGTTCCCAGCATCGTAAAAATCCTTCACCCTTCGTATTACTCATTTGGAGAAAAGTTCTTTGAAGCCAACGGACGCCTGACGGCTTTCCCACATCTCATGGCGGCTCTTGTCCGCCTGACTCATCTGCCCCTCGAATGGATCCTATTCTGCGGGTACGTTGCGTCGATCTTCCTACTGTTGTTGGCCTGCGTTCGCGTCGCTACAAAATGTTTTTCTACGCCCCCTGGGCGATGGAGCGCTGTAACCCTGATCGCTTGCCTCTTGACTCTGCCCGTCGCTGGCACGTCGCTTTACATCTTTGATCAGTACTTGAATCCGCGCTCGATTTCGGCATTCGCCGTGGTATTCGCGATCGATGCGGCCATGGAAAACAGATACTGGCGAATGATGCTGTGGCTGCTCTTGACGGCAGCGATCCATCCGTTCATGACAGTTTTCGCAGTCATTTTCATCGTTCTATGGCTATTTCGAAACCGCGAATCGTCACGAGTCCCGGCAATGAGCGCGGCATGCCTTATTCCCTTCGCTGGCTTCGCGCTAAGGGCGCCCTCTGCAATCTATTGGCGATGCCTGGAAGCCCATCGCTACTACTTTCTGCGTCGCTGGACGTGGTATGAATGGCTGGGAATTCTTGCCCCTCTTGGGATTCTATGGTGCTGCAAGAGAATCGCGAAGGCCCGCGGGCACGCGATGCTCGTGCGGCTGACGTGGACCGTTTTTATCTTTGAAGCGATCTGTTTTGTCGCAGGATTAATCGTCACAATACCCCATCAACTTGAAATACTTGCCCCATATCAGCCGATGCGTAGCTTGCAGCTCGCATATTTGCTCTTGTTCCTGGTCATCGGGGGCCTTCTAGGTGAATATGTCTTGAAGAAACATCTGCTGCGCTGGGTTGTGCTGTTTGTTCCGATCGCCGCTGGGCTATGTGTCGCACAGATCCAACTGTTTCCGGCTACCCGTCACGTCGAATGGCCCGGCGCCGCGCCAATTAACCCTTGGCTTCAAGCGTTTGCGTGGGTTCGACAAAACACCCCGACCGAAGCGATTTTGGCGCTGGATCCGAACTACATGGCCCTGCCCGAAGAAAACTATCAGGGATTTCGCGCCGCCGCGGAGCGTAGCCGCCTCGCCGATGCGAAGAAAGATTGGAGCGACGCTGTCCTTTATCCGTGGCTGCCGCTTGCAGACAACGTTTTTGCGCAAACTCAGGCGGCCGCCGGATGGAAGAATTTCGGCGTTGCCGATTTTGCAGGGCTGAAAGCAGAATACGGCGTTTCTTGGATCGTGCTTCAGCAGCCAGGTACGTACGGCCTGGATTGTCCTTACCAAAACTCCGCTGTCAAGGTGTGTCACATAGAGTGAAATCTAGAAAATACATTTCTTATTTGCGACTCCTGTTGTTTTATACTCCGCCGAGCGACAGAACCCTGTGGAGCATCATCCAACTTTTTCGTACAGTGTGGGTTAGAGGTTACGAAAGGTGGCAGACCTGCTGATGACGATTGTCCGCGCAGCGACTGAAAGTGTTGCATTGTTTCAGTACAATCGCTGGACTGCACAGCTATCCGAGCTCGCGCCGCTTTATCAACAGGCCCAACCGTTCCCGCACATCCACCTGCGTGATTTTCTCGACGCCGAGGCTGCGCTTTCCGCCGCCGAGCAATTTCCGGAAACTTCCAGCGATACATGGATACAATATAAGCATTTCAACGAAAACAAGGCCGGCTTGGCCAAGCGCGAACTATTTCCGGAAGCCCTCGGCAGGATAGTTGACGAGTTGAACGCGCCAGAATTCCTTGACTGGCTTTCGAACCTTACAGGTATCCACAATCTCGTTGCGGATCCAAGTTTGGAAGGCGGAGGCCTCCATCAGTCCGCGCGTGGCGGCTTCCTGAATCTGCATACCGATTTCACGATGCACCATCGCAACAAGAGCTGGAAGCGCAGAATCAATTTGATTGTCTATCTGAATCCCGGATGGGAAACGGAATGGGGCGGCGCAATCGAGCTCTGGGACAAGAAGATGAGCCGGTGCTGTGCCAGCGTGCCGCCGATACTGAATCACGCGTTGATCTTTAGCACGACCGACCATTCCTACCACGGCTTCCCCGAGAAACTTCGCTGCCCAGAGGGCGTCTCGCGCAAAAGCCTCGCGCTTTACTATTACACGATTGAAAGCGATGCAAACTTCACTGGCCGCTCAACCGATTATCAGGCGCGCCCCACCGACAGCAAGGCCAAGTCGGCGTTGATTTGGCTGGATAAGCAGGCCGTCCACATGTATTCGCGGGTGAAAGAAAAATTCGGCATCAGCGATAACGCCGCAAGCAAGGTACTTGGCTTCTTTTCCCGAAAGAAAAACTAACGCATCCGTCTTAAGAATTTCCCTGTGCCAATTGAATCAGGTATCGCCTCACCGCATCTTCCCACGCAGAAAGCAATTCGATTCCTTCGCGCTTGAGACGCGCGTTCTCGAGCTGAGAGTTCCGCGGACGCTTCGCCGGTCGATTTGTCTCCTCGCTGGAAATCGGAATCACTGGCGCATTTTCGAATCCCGCCTGGCGCAGAATCTCATGGGTGAACTCGAGCCGCGACGTGAAACCCTGGTTCGTCAAATGGTATGTGCCATAGGGACCGCGCCGGAGGATTCGTCCAATTCCGGCCGCAGCGTCAAAGGTATAAGTAGGCGCGAGCCGCTGATCCTTTACGATCTTGAGCGGACTTCCCTTTCCTCCCATGTCGGCAACAAGCGAAACGAAATTGTTTCGATATGGCCCGAAAACACTGCACACGCGCACCACCCATGAACGGTCCAGGTGACTTTGCACTTCCCTTTCGCCTTGCAGCTTACTTTTGCCGTAAACGCTCAGCGGTCGGGCTTCGTCTTCCTCGGCGTAAGGCTCGGTCTTCTCGCCATCAAAAACATAGTCTGTACTGATATGCATGAGCGGAATGTCCATATCCTTACAGATGATCGCTAAATTGCGAGGTCCTTCTGCATTGACGCGGAAAGCCAACTCCCGCTGCGTTTCGCAAGCATCCACGTCGGTGAAAGCGGCAGCGTTGACCACGACGTCCGGCTTCGCCGCCTCCAGAACTGTGCGCATCGCATTTTCGTCCGCGATATCTGCTTCGGCGTGGCTCGCACCACTGACCTGCTCGCGGGGTGACAGAACCTCCGCAATCGCACGCGCCAACATGCCTTGTTTGCCGGTGAGAAATATCTTCAAGAGAAGAGTCAGAGCTGCGCCAGAGTCGCTTGGCGCTTGACGTAGAATTTTTCGTAATATTCTTGGTACTCGCCGCTCGTTGCTTCGCGCACCCATTCGCGATTGGCGCGATACCAGTCAACCGTATGCTGCAAGCCCATGTCGAGGTCCACTTGTGGCGCCCAGCCAAATTCTTGGCGAATCTTCGAATCGTCCAGCGCATAGCGACGATCATGCCCGGGCCGGTCCTGCACAAATTCGATCAGGCCCTCTGGGGCCGACAACAATTTCAGCAAAGTGCGCACGATTCCGATGTTCGGAACCGGTTTGCCCGAGCCGATATTGTAGATTTCTCCGACGCGGCCCTTTTCGAGTACGGCGTCCAGAGCTCGGCAGTGGTCTTCCACGAAAATCCAATCGCGCTCATTCAAGCCGTCGCCGTAAACCGGAAGTTTTTTTCCTGCCAGCGCGTTGGAAATCATCAGCGGAATCAACTTCTCCGGAAATTGATATGGCCCATAGTTGTTGGTGCACCGCGTAATCACGGCCGGAAACTTGTGCGTTTGCACATAACTGCGCACCAGCAGGTCAGACGCAGCTTTGCTGGCGGCATACGGACTATTCGGCGCAATCTCAGATTTTTCCGACGCGGTCTCTTTGGGTGCCATGCTCCCATAGACTTCATCGGTGCTCACATGCAAGAACCGCAGAACTTTGCGCTGGCGTGCGCCTTCGAGCATCACCCATGTGCCTTCCACGTTCGTGCGAATGAACTCGCGCGCTCCGGCGATGCTGCGGTCAACGTGGCTCTCCGCCGCGAAATGCACTACGGCATCGAATCCTTCCGCGAGCACTCCGTCGACGGCCTCCGTGTCGCAAATGTCTCCGCGCACGAAGCGGTAATTTGGCCGAGCATCGATGTCCGCCAAATTCCGAAGATTCCCCGCGTATGTCAGCTTGTCGAAATTGACGATTTCCGCGTCCGGATGCGCGCTGAGATAGTAACGGATGAAATTCGAGCCTATGAAGCCTGCTCCGCCGGTGACCAGGATCTTCATCCGCGTTCCATGCCCTCAGCGAAGATGAATATCCCAGTTATATGGAATGCTCGGATCATTGTAAGGGACACGAAATTCGTCCGGTTTGGCGTGATCGTAGACCTCAGTGATCGTGTTAATGACGATCGCTTCTGTCTCGCTGACGCATTTGAAGCCGTGATACACCAGATTAGGAATCTGCACCAGGATGGTGTGATGCTCGCCTTGAAAAAACTCGTTGACCTCGCCGTGCGTCGGTGACTTCTCGCGCGCGTCATAAAGCACCAGCTTGATCATTCCGCGCACGGTGCAAAAACTATCGATCTGCTTCTGATGGTAATGCCAGCCTTTTATCACACCGGGATACGCTGTGGTCATATACAGTTGCCCGAACTGGATGAACTCCTTATCGTCGCGGCGCAGAATTTCCATCAGCCGGCCGCGCTCGTCAGGAATCATTTTCAGTTGCTTGACGCGCACGCCCTCGATCATGATTTCACGCTCGCCTCCTGCGACTTGACCGCGGCCTTCGCTGCACCCACCTTGTTCGCGCCGCCCTTGGCCACCAGGTTATTGGCCAGAAGCAGCGACTCGAAAGTCCCTGCGTCGGTCCACCAGCCTTCGATCACACTGTGGCGCAACTGGCCTTCAGCGAGATACTGATTGTTCAGGTCGGTGATTTCCAGTTCGCCGCGGCCGGAAGGCTTGAGCGTCTGAATCTTCTGAAACACTGTCGCGTCGTAGAGATAAAAGCCCGTCACTGCGTAATTTGACTTCGGATGTTGCGGCTTCTCTTCGATGCGCGCAATCTGTCCCGACTCAAAAACCGGAACGCCAAAACGCTCCGGATGCGGCACTTCCTTCAAAAAAATATGCGCTCCTTTTCCGTTGCGTCGAAACTCGTCGCAACCAGCGACAATATTGGTTTCGATGATGTTGTCTCCCAACACTACGCAAATCGGATGCTCGTCAGCGAAATGCTCCGCTAGCCGCAGCGCGTCGGCAATGCCGCCTTCGCCTTCTTGATAGGCGTACGAAAGATGGCGCAAGCCAAAATCCTTGCCGTTGCCCAGCAAGCGTAGAAAATCACCCGCGCTATTCCCGCCCGTAACCAGCAAAATGTCGGTAATTCCTGCATCCACGAGGGTCTGAATGGGATAAAACACCATGGGCCGGTCGTAGATCGGCAATAGGTGCTTGTTCGTCACCCGCGTCAGCGGGAACAGCCGTGACCCGGTGCCCCCTGCCAGCACTACGCCCTTCATTGTGGACACCACCGAACTCCTTGGAAGCTGGTTAGCGCAATGATTTCTCTAACTTGCTAAGGGCTTGCTTGGCTTCTCGGTTGTCGGAATCAAGACCGAGGGCATCGCGATACTGCTCCGCCGCCGCCATTTTGTTGCCTTCTTTCTCGTAAAGCTGGCCGAGCCAATAACGCGCTCGGGAATGGGAAGGCCAATCGCTTCGTTCCGGCGAACTGGCAATGTACGCCTTCAGGTCCTCTTCGGCCTGCGGAAAATTGCTTCCGCCGAGAATTAGCGCCACTCCGCGATAAAAGGACAGGCGCGGATCCTTTGGATTTACCTGTGCTGCTTCCTCGACTAAAGCTGTAAATTGCGGCGCTTCTCCGCGCAGACCGTAGTAATTCGCTATCTCCAAGTATGGTTCGATCGACTGGGGCTTTAGTGAGAGTGCGGCATCGTATTCCACAACTGCCAGATCGGGTTTGCCAATTGCTACCTCGTAATCCGCTTTCGCCAGATGGCCGTCCACGGGGCTGACTTGGGCAATTGCGTTGATCTGAACGAGCGCATCATCCTTGCTGCCACCGACAATCCATGGCGCCTGCAGCAAGTACTCTTCCAGATCCCTGCGGGCGTCGAGATTCGAACCGTCCGACTGCACCGCCGCCTGAAACTCTTTCTTCACCCGCCGCGCAAGCAAGAAGCTCTTCTGGCGCGCCGCCAGTTCGCCGTATCCGCGTCCAAGCCAGTCATGATACGGAGATGAATTGGGGTCGAGCTGTGTCGCTTTTTCCAGTTCGGAAACGGCATTCGCATAGTCGCGTATCTCGTAGTAGCAACGTCCCAGCCAAAAATGATTCGCGGCGTTTCCCGAGTCTTGCGAGACCAGAGCGCGAAGAATATTCATCGCGCCGCTGTAATTACCCGCGACAAATTGCTGCTGCACGTCCGCCAGACCATCGGCCTTCGCTCCTTGCGCTCCACCCAGAAGTAAAATAGTTGACGCTGCAAGACACGCAAGCCGGACCATTATTGACTTGCCTCCACGGGGTGTACGGTCATTCCGTCGCGCAGGGTAATTTCTCCAGAGAGCGCGACCTGCTGGCCTTCGTTCAGGCCAGAAACAACTTCAAACACTGTGGGATCGGAGATGCCTAGCTGGACCGGCTGGCGATGCAGCGTGTCGTCATTCACCACAAAAACAAAATGCTGCTGGCCCTCGGAGTGCACAGCACCACGCGGGACCACCAGTACACTTTGGCGCTGGCTCCATTCAATTCTCACGTCTACGTTCAGGTTCGGAATCAGCTTGAGATTGCTATTCTGCACCGAGCAAAGCACCTCGCCGACGCTGCGCGGGCCTTGCATCGTCACTTGCTTTGGAACATTTTCCGTCTGGCCGGTCCAGGTGTGCTCGGGCAGGCCGTCCCACGTGATTTCGACGGGCAAGTTTGGCGACAACTTTCCCAAGTCCGGCTCGTCAACAAAGGCTCGTACGCGCACATTGTGCAGGTCTGCGACCTCGGCAAGCTGCGTGCCCACATTGACATATTCGCCCCAATAAACAGGAAGCGAATAAAGAGTGCCATCGATTGTCGACTTCACTGTGGAAGCCGCGATCTCGTTTTCAAGCATTGCAATTTGCGCACGCGCCTGTTGCTCAGTCAGCTCCGCACTCTGTACATTAACCTGAGCCTGCGTCGCGAGCGCGGCTTTTTGCCGTTCGAGTGTCTGGACAGTAGCCTGCGCCTCTTCAATACTGATCTCATTCTGATCGAGGTCCGATTGCATTGCGGCCTTCTCGGCAACCAGTTTCTTCAATGCCTCTCGGTTCCTTTGCAGATTTGCCAAATCGATTCTTGCCTTCTCCAAGCTGCCTTCTGTCTCCGCTACTTGTCCCGGAGGACCTCCAGCGCGCGCAATACGGAGCTGCTCCTCAGCCGACAGCAAGTCGCCGCGAGCTTTGTCGAGCGCCAACTGCTGGGTGCGCGAATCCAAGACGAGAATCACCTGGCCCTTGCGAACCGCCTGACCCGCCATGACGTTGACGCGCTCGACGGAGGTGGCGTACTGCGCTACAGCCAGAAAGGGCTGGACAGGTTCAACTTTGCCGTTGCTGGTGATGGATGCGGAAATGTTTTGACGTTTGACCTGCGCGATTTGTACTTCAGGAGCCTGGTCACGATTAGCAAGCACTAACACCACGGCGACCAAAACGGCTGCGCCGGCTACCCACGCAATCCATCGTTTTTTGGGCGGCACAGAGGCTGTTCGCTCCGGCGGCAAAAGAGAGCTCCCCCAAAGATTCGTCGAATTGTAACAGAGGCTCTCGCTGATTGCCTACGCCGCTCGTTGACTGTCGTGACAGATTGTCACCTAACCGTGTCACCTAACAAAGATGCTAGGCTCGAAATATCGGGATGCAAGTCGTGTTCATCATCAGCGAGGAATGGATGCTCCGCGCCGGAGTCCGTGCCGAGCTTCGCGAGCTCGGCATCAAGGCTCTCGGCATGGAGACAGACGCAGACGTCGGCGCGGCGCTGGCGGTCGGCGAATCGCCCTCAGTTGTGGTCATCGACGGCAACTCAAGAGCTGCTTCCGACGCGGCGGTGCAGCAGCTCATCAAACGCATCCCGGCCATCGTGATTGCTTCGCGAACCTCAACGATCTCGCTCGGAGCCGCTGCCAAGGTGCTCTTTCGCCCTGTTCAGATTCGCGAGATTGTGGCCGCAGTGATCGATCTGCTGAAGGGCCGGCGCGCCTAACCAAGGGTTGTCTTCTGGAAGGAATCTTCTCCGCTGATGTAACATTCTTTCTGTCCATCCGTATGAATAAGGCAAGTAAGTGCGCGCGCATCGGCCGACCCATGACCGTCGAGAGCGCGAAACGAGGCCAACGTGATTGAAGCGCGAGAACTCAGCAAAGTTTTCACCGACAAGAAACGCGGGCAAATCAGCGCAGTAGATCGCGTAAGCTTTACGTGCGTTCCCGGCGAAATCTACGGCTTGCTCGGCGCGAACGGCGCAGGCAAGACCACCACACTGCGCATGCTGGCGACGATTCTGGCGCCGACGTCCGGAACAGCTACGGTGGCAGGTTTTGACATCGTGCGCGAGCCGGAGAAAGTTCGCGCAAATATCGGTTTCCTTTCCACTGCGACAGCTTTGTACGACCGCCTGACTGCATTTGAAACCGTCGAGTACTTCGGCCAGCTCTACGGCTTGGATTCAACCACCATCAAGCAGCGCGCGGACGAGCTCTTCAAAGCCCTGGACATGGAAGAGTTCCGCGACCGCCGCTGCGCGAAGCTCTCTACAGGCATGAAGCAAAAAGTTTCTATTGCGCGGACGCTGATTCACAACCCCTCCGTAATGATTTTTGACGAGCCTACGAGCGGCCTCGACGTGATGACCGCGCGCTCCATTATTGAGTTCATCCGTCAATGCCGCGAGCGTGGCAAAACGGTGATTTTCTCGACCCACGTAATGTCGGAGGTGGAGAAACTTTGCGACCGCATCGGCATCATCCATAACGGAAAACTGCGCACTGAAGGAACCTTGGAAGAAATGCGCGGACGCTACCGGAAGGAAAACCTCGAAGAAGTTTTTGTCGAAGTTTCAGGCGATGGGAGATGATCCTGCCGGCGTTGTGCCAATTGTCTGCGCAATCCTTCTCCTCTTAACCTAATCCTGACCTATCCACGAACCACCGCTGGCAATCTACGGAGACCTTTGACGGCGTACCTCGGATGGGATTGTCTCCATGCTAGAATCGCTGCGAAATGGCTGACGCGCCGCTCATCGACGTCCGCGAACTCTCCAAGGACTTTCGCACCTTCAAACGTCGCGAAGGCGTTTGGGGCTCGATTCAAAACCTCTTTATCCGCGACTACGCCACCGTGAAAGCTGTCGACCGAGTCAGCTTCACCGTCGACCGCGGCGAAATGGTCGGCTACATTGGCCCGAACGGCGCAGGAAAATCCACCAGTATCAAAATGCTGACCGGAATCCTGATGCCCAGTTCCGGCGAGGCGCGCGTGAACGGCTTCCTGCCCTACAAGCAGCGTCGCCAGTATGTAAAAAGCATTGGTGTTGTTTTCGGCCAGCGCACGCAGCTCTGGTGGGACATCGCCGTTGTCGAATCGTTCAAGCTGCTGCGCCGCATCTATGAAGTCTCGGAAGATGATTTTCGCGAACGGATGGGCAAGTTCAACGAGATTCTGAGTATCCAGGACTACCTGTTCACACCTGTGCGCAAGCTTTCCCTCGGCGAAAGGATGCGTTGCGACTTGGCCGCGGCGCTCTTGCACAATCCTCCGCTGCTTTTCCTCGACGAGCCGACGATCGGACTGGACGTCGTAGCGAAAGATCAGATTCGCAAGTTCCTGCGAGCCATCAACCGCGAATTTCACACGACCGTGCTGCTCACAACGCACGATTTAGATGACATCGAGGAACTATGCCGGCGAATCATGATTATCGATCACGGCCGGCTGCTTTACGACGGCCCCCTCGATTTGTTGAAGCAGAGATTGCTCCGCACAAAGCAAATTAAGTTCGCGGTGAAGGATTCAGCGCAGCTCGCAAGCGTGCGTTCGTTTGCGCGCGATGGCATGGAGCTCGAGCAAGTCGACCAGCTCACCTATCGCATCCGATTCGACCGCACAAAGCTCGCAACCGCAGACCTGATTCGGCAGATCCTCAACACAGTCGAGGTGCGCGACCTGCTTATCGAAGATGAGCCTATCGAAGAAGTCGTAAAGCGAATTTACGCAGGCGAGGCCTTGCAAGAAGTGGCCATGTAACGTTTCCGCGGCGCAACCGCCACGATGCAAAAACCAGAGAAAACCGCGTATCACATGACGCCGGAAGACTTCCGGCGGCGCGGAAAAGAAGTTGTCGACTGGATCGCCGATTACTATGAACAGGTCGAATCCTTTCCGGTGATGTCCCGCGCAAAGCCCGGCGAAATACGGGCTTCGCTACCGGAACATGCGCCTCTGCAAGGCGAGACGTTTGACGCGATGCTGCACGATGTCGAAAAACTCATTCTGCCCGGAATCACCCACTGGCAATCCCCCAATTTCTTCGGATTCTTCCCGTCGAACACGTCGTTCCCGTCCATCTTGGGCGAGATGCTCTCTTCCGGACTCGGCGTGCAAGGAATGCTTTGGGCCACGAGCCCAGCTTGCACCGAACTCGAAACGCTCATGCTTGATTGGCTCATCGAGATGCTCGATCTGCCGCGCAAATTCCTATCGACAAACAAAGGCGGCGGCGTGATTCAGGACACCGCCTCGAATTCTTCTCTGTGCGCACTGCTGGCCGCTCGGGAAAGAGCGACACACTACGCCTCAAACGAGCGAGGAGTTAACGGCAAACTCGTTGCATATACCTCCGCGCAAGCGCATTCATCGATCGAGAAAGCTGCAAAAATCGCCGGTATTGGCCGCGCAAACCTGCGCCTCATCGACGTGGACGAAAAGTTCGCGATGAGGCCCGAAGCGCTCTCCGCTCAAGTTGAGCGTGACGTCGCTGCTGGACTCGTCCCTTTTTTCACCTGCGCCACCGTCGGCACAACCTCCTCGAACGCGATGGACCCCTTGCGTGCCATCGGCAAAATTTGCGACCAACGCAAAGTCTGGCTCCACGTCGACGCCGCCATGTCTGGCACGGCGGCGTTGTGCCCGGAGTTCCGCTGGATTCACGATGGCCTCGACGTGGCGGATAGCTATTGCTTCAATCCCCACAAGTGGATGTTCACGAATTTCGATTGCGACTGCTTTTTCGTCGCCAACCGCGCTGAACTGATTCGAACCTTGAGCGTCCTGCCCGAATATCTGCGCAACAAGGCAACCGAATCAGGCGCGGTGATCGATTACCGCGATTGGCACGTCCAGCTCGGACGGCGATTCCGCTCGCTGAAACTCTGGTTCGTGATTCGCCATTACGGAATCGAAGGCTTGCAGCATCACATCCGGCGCCACGTTCAACTGGCCCAGGAATTTGCCTCGTGGGTGCAAGCCGACAAAGACTTCGAGCTGTCTGCCCCCGCCCCGCTGAACCTGGTTTGCTTCCGCCATCGCGGCGGCGACCAGATCAACCAGCAAATCCTCGACCGCGTAAACCAAAGCGGTGCGATGTACCTGACCCACACTCGCCTGAACAACAACCTTGTCCTTCGCATGAGCATCGGACAAACCCATACCGAACTCCGTCACGTCGAACACGCCTGGAACTGCATCCGCGAGGCCGCAACCAAGACGCCTTAGAATCCACAATTACCCTGAATATTCAGAATTTCTTGCCTGAAATTGCATACGTATTTCCATATAAACATTCCGTTACACGTAAACTTTTGTGCGATACGAGTAGTAGAAAAATACTAAAAACCGTAAATTGTGTATATTATAATTAATGCAATCAGTTTCTGATATGGCAGGCGGATTGCGACTAACCAGCTGTCGTTACATCAGGATACGGTGATCTGCCGCGCATTCTAAAGCAGGCGACACAGGGTTCTACATTACTACCACATACGTAGGGAGGCCAGATGAAAAGCAACTTAATAGGGGTGTGTCTGCTCGCTCTAAGCATCGGAGTTCTTTTTTGCGGAAGAGCGTCAGCACAGGCGACGGCCAGCGCGTCATTAACAGGAACCGTCACCGACCAGTCGAAAGCAGTAGTCGTCAACGCGCAGGTAACACTGACGGATAAAGACACAGGAGCCGTCCGCACTGCGCAAACCAACAGCGCAGGCTTATATCGTTTCGATCTTCTCGCCGCAGGCCATTATTCGTTAAAGGTAACCATGCAGGGCTTTAAGGCGTTCACGATTACGGACACCGAATTGATCGTCGGGCAAACTTCAACGAGCGATGTTGTTCTTGTGCCGGGTTCCGTCGAGCAAACGGTCGAAGTCACCGAAGAAGCTCCCCTCGTCGACGTCACCAAGACCAACGTCGGATTGGAGGTAACGCAGCAGCAGATTCAGAATATGCCTCTGAATGGCCGCGATTTTGGCAACTTGGCCTACTTGGCGCCCGGCGCGAAGCCAGTGAATTCATACGACCCAACGAAGAACCGCGTATCAGTTGTGTCGATTAACGGCTCAAACGGCCGAAACGTCAACGTGACAGTGAACGGCATCGACGACAAGGACAACACTGTCGGCGGCCCTGTCATGCAATTGCCTCTTTCCGCCGTCGAGGAATTCGACATATCCACGCAGCGGTTTTCCGCCGCCAACGGCCGCAGCGAAGGCGCAGCCATCAACGTCATCACCAAGGCCGGCACAAACCGATTCCACGGTGGCGGATATTTTTACGACACCCAGACGGATATGAACGCCGACGATTATTTTTCGCAACAGAGCAACGAACCGACTCCGAAGTTTCAGCGCCAGCAGTTCGGAGGAGATATCGGCGGTCCCATCCGCAAGAACAAGGACTTCGCTTTCTTCGCTCTTGAGCGCCAGCGTGAACACACAGCAGACCCTATCACCGCAGAGGCGTTGACTAGCTTGACGCTTGCAGAGCCGATCGGCGCACAGCCAGCGCCTAGCATTCCAACACCATATTTCGATTGGCGATACTCGGGCCGGCTTGACCATCGCTTTAGTCCTAGAGAACTGCTCTTCTTCACCTACAGCGCCCAGAACAACAACAGCCTCAACGACCAGTCTGGAAACGAGAACGACTTGACGGCAGGCAACTTTACGACGAATCATTTGATCCTCTCGACCCTGACGCTGAACTCAGTGATTTCTCCAACCGTCGTAAACGACGCCACAGTTGGTTACCAGTATTGGAACAACGTGATTGGCACAAGCAAATTCTCGCCGTTTACCGTGACTTTCGCAGATGGCAGCAATTTCGGAACGAACGGGAATGTGCCGCAGCAGTCCATTCAGAAAAAATGGCAATTCAAGGACGACGTCTCCATCGTTCACGGCGTTCAGACCTTCCATACTGGCGTCGACTATGTGTGGGAGCCTGTTTTGGGAGGATTGTTTGAATTTACGCCGGTCCCAACTCTTACCTTTCTGGACAGTCCATCGTGGATCCTCGGCCAAGACCCAAATTACGTAAACTGCGGTAAGCCGGGCTTTTCGTTCTGTTATCCGGAAGGCTTTGCGACGCCGGGTGCTGTTGGCTCCATGACCGGTGCATCCGGCGATCCTAATTTCTTCATGAATGGCGGAACAAAGATGTTCGGTATTTATTTCCAGGACGACTGGAAAGTGCGTCGAAGTCTGACACTGAACCTGGGCGTTCGTTGGGATAAGGACATTGGACTTTACGCCAGCAACGAAATCCCGAATAACCGCGCGTACCAGGAACTGAAAGCCGTCGGCAGCCCCTACGCTTCCAGCATTCCTCAGGATGACAACCGTGGCATCAGCCCGCGAATTGGCTTTGCCTGGGACATCCGCGGTGATGGCAAGCAGGTCTTGAATAGCGGCTATGGACTGTATTTCGGGCAAACATTCATCAACATCCCCCTGTTCATGATGCAGCAGGCAAACCCATTCATCTTTGCTACCACATACAGCCTCACGTCAGCGGGCCCCGGAGACCCGGCTTGTACTCCGGCGAATTGCACCGTCCCTGGTACCAGCATCCTGCTTTCGAACTGGCGATTCGGCGTCGATCCACTGCCGGTTTCACCGCCGCCGCCGACAGAGTTACCCGCCAATGCCGAAGGCCGGTTAATCGATCCTCATTACCGTAATCCATATTCCGAGCAGTGGAATGTGGGGTACACGTACGAGATCAACAGCGTTTCGAATTTCGAGGTGGATTACATCCACGAGCTAGGCTTGCATGAGGCGGACTCGCTGAACATCAATCCGATCAACCCGGCAACCAGTGCCAGGGTGTACGCGGCCGCGTTCACAGCTGCCGGCGTGCCCGTACTCGGTCCAATTGCAGATTCACAAGCTAACGGCCGCTCGCGCTATGACGGCCTGAATTTCGTCTACACACGCCGGATGAGCCAGCATTTCACCGTGAACGCGAGCTACGTTCTGTCTCGTGCGGTGGGATGGGAAGGCAGCGCTGCGTCCTTCGGCAACAACTCGGTCAATCCGTTCGACCCGATGAACCCAGCGGTCGACTTTGGGCCTGTGCCCAACGACGAACGCCACCACATAGCCGCCAGCGGCATTGTCAGCTTGCCGTGGGGTTTCGACATTGCTCCGATTATGCAATTCGGGTCGGCCCGGCCGTACAACCCAACGGCAGGACACGACGTGCTCGGCGTAGGTTCAGCGAACTCTGCCGCACACGCCATCGTCCCGACGAGCAACACGCATGACTTTGCGACGTATGCCCAGGCGTCAGCGTCCACTCAGCAAGCTTGTCTAAGTGCCGGAACCTGCACTATGACGCCATACGACTACCTGCGCGGCCAGGACTTCTTTGAACTGGACGCGCGGGTGACGAAGGCCCTCAACTTTGGCGAGAAGGGCCAACTCCGCTTGATTTTCCAGGCATTCGATCTGACAAATCGCGCTAATTTTGGTAACAGCTTTAGCGCCAGCGTTCGGTCGAAGACCTTCGAACAGCCAAGCGGGTTTATCGCTCCAAGCGGAACGATTCTGCCCAAGTCCTTCCGTGCGGAATTCGGTGCGGAGTACAGCTTCTAGCTTCGCAGCGAAGGGAGTCTATTCGCTAGCGACGTGGAAGTGCTAATCAAGGAGGGAGGAGCCACGACCTCCCTCCTTTTTTCACTTCCGATGCTCTTTTTCCTTGACAATTTAGTTATAATGTAGTACACATGGCCTCGCGCAGTTTGTCGCCAAGCCACCTCGCGGTGGCTTTTCGCATTTTATGCGCTTTGGAGTATTTCTAATCGCCAGACCTATGGATTATTAGAAATGAGCGTAAGTTGCTGAAAATAAAAGAAAGGAGTCATTTCTAATCGCCAGTGATTTGCGTTTTTTCGGTGGACTCGATCCACTTCCGGACAGCAAAATATAGACCGATCACCGCAGATGCCTGTTACGAGCCCCTGCCTCCCCGGTCGGGTTCGATGGGAAATTAGAAATTGAGCCAACTCATTGAAAACAAACGGCGGACGGCAAGTCTAATCGATAACTCTTCGCGCTTTTTTCACAATAACGTTCTTTTTCGGACATCCTCTTTCTCGCGTCAGCGCGTATTCTTAAACGTGTCTGCTCGCGCAGCGGTTCGGAAGGGGCCTTAGTGGCTAGCCGCGTACAGTCCGCCTTGGTTCCGTATGCCGAATTCACCCGCATCGGCTTCGTAAACATCCTCGCCTTCCGCCTGCGCTATTTCACCGGCATCATCACCTACTTCCTGAACGTCACCATCTATTACTTCATCTGGACCGCGGTATTTGCACACACGTCAGGATCAATCGCCGGATTCAATCTGCGCCAAATGATCACCTATGTCAGCGTGGGCTGGATTATCCGTTCATTTTATTGGAACACCATCGATCAGGAGATGGCCTACGAAGTGATTGAAGGCAAGATCGCCATGGATTTGATCAAGCCTGTCTCGGTGCTGTGGATGTGGATTTTCCGGGCGATGGGCGAGTCGGCATTTCGGTTGGGCTTGCTGACGGTGCCCACAGCCATCGTGGTCAGCATCGTTTTTCCGGTGCAAGGTCCTGCGTCTGGAACAAACCTTGTGCTATTTCTGATCGGCGTGCTTGGCTCATTTTTTTTGATGGGCGCGATCAATTTCATGATCGGCACCTGCGCAATTCCGTTGAAATCCATCCTGGCGATGATTCGCGCAAAATACTGGCTGGTCGAATTGCTTTCCGGCTTGCTGATTCCCATGACTTATTTCCCCAAGACGGCGCAGACAATCCTTGCCTGGCTGCCGTTTGAACACATCGCCTACACGCCACTTTCGATTTACCTTGGGAAATTTTCAACCAACAGGGCCATCGAACTGCTATGCATCGAATGGGCCTGGGTAGTG